>OMJK01000001.1 GCA_900299325.1 Nitrospiraceae bacterium
GGGGTTGACCCAGCCCTTCCAGCGCCAGTGGCGGGGGTTGAGCGGGTCGGGTAGCTGGTTGTCGGGCGGCAGGAGACGGAGCGGGCGCACGTCCTTGGAGCCGTCGGGGAGATCGAACCGGACGACGTAGGCGTGGATCGTGCCGTCGGCGTTGTGGTATGGCCAGGCGGCGGTGCCGTAGCGGTATGGCTCGGTGGCGGAGGTGCGGTGGCCGAATTTGAGGGGGTCGAAAACGCGGGCGGGGCGTGGCTGGTCGTCGCGGATTCCCAGGTAGTTACGCGCCCAGGCGGCGGCCTTGCCAATGGGGAGGACCTGGGATTGGGCGATGAGGTTGAGCAGGTCGACGCCGTCGCCAGCTGCGTGGTCGTACCAGAGGCCGCGTTTCGGGCCGTCGAGTTCGACGTAGCAGGAGTCGCCGGGGTCGTTGAAGACGTTGCCGACGATCCACTGGGTGCCGACGCGGCGGCCGGCAGGGAGGAGTTGGGCGCAGAGGTCTTCGGCGCGGGCCGCGAGTGCGTCCGCGAGTTCGTGGAGGATCATGGGTGCTTGTGGTGTGGGTGCTTGTGGTTGTGTCAGGTGGTCATAAAAGCTGGCGTGTGGTCGCCGACGTAGGCACCGAGTTGGTTGAACTCATGGTACTCGACGGCTTCCTCGTAGGTCATGCCCATGCCCTGGAGCTTGGCGATGACGCGGTTGTAATCGTACACGACGAACGCCTCGCTCCCGAACCGCGTGCCGACGCCGAGGATGCAGTCGTCGAACCCGTCCATGATAAGGAGGTCCGGGTTGATGTCAGCGATTTGATCGCGGGTCATGGGAAAAAGAGGGGACACTTTGCTCGAAAAGAGGGGACACTTTCACTCCTCCTCCGGGTGATTCAGGTCCCACTCACGGGCTTCCAGCGTTGCGATGCGAAGCTGTTCAGGCGTGGGCTCATTGTCCTCGCAGAGCAAACCGATGCGCTCCCAGAAGAGGTAAGTTGCGTTGGCTGAGAGACCTGGAGGGATGAGGATCATAGGCTCTCGATATCCGAGGTTGATCGCGCCACGATCGCCATACCACCAGCAGCATTGATCTGCTCCATCCAGTTGCGCTGCTCGTCGCGGACGCGACCGGTGGGTGTCTTGACCTCGATGGACAGGAACTGGGCGATGGGCTCGCCGACCATATCAGCAGTGATCGTAACCGTTCGCCAGCCGATCAAATCACCACTACCCGGGAAAAGCCCCATGCGCACGTGGCGCGCGTCTGACAGGAAGACTCCTTCAGGATCGCGGAGCGCCTTGCCGACGTAGCCCTCGCCGACCTGGTTGCGGAAGACACGGACGTGCGGCTTTGAACCAGCAGCGCGGAGGATCAGGGCTTGGAGTTCGGATTCGGTCATAACAGTGAGATGTCGATGCTGGCCTTACGTGAACGGGCTTGCCAGCGGAAGAATGCCCAGCCTGGTTTGTAACCCCTGCGGCGGGCAAGCGCTTTGAAGTCTTCCAGGGTTCGGCATTGAGCCTCCTCACGGCGCGCATCCCTGCGTCGCATGATGTCTTCGATCGACAGGCGCTGAAGCTCACCATCGACTTCCTCGATCTCGCGCGGGCTCACCTCACGTTCGGTGCCACACTGCGGGCAGGCTGTGCCGGCGAAGATCGCGAAACACTTGGAACACTGCTTGGTCTCTACGGGTTTTGAATTCTTGTTGCGTTTGACGCGACCTTTGAGATCCCAGGCGCGGTCCTGCTCGGCTAGGCCGTGACGCAGGCAGTTTCCTACATGGTCGAGGATGACAGCATTGGTCTTGCCGGGGTACGGTCTGAGAGCGCGCCCCAGCTGTTGCAAGTGCATCGACAACGACATCGTCGGGCGAAGAAGAATCGCCGCGTTGACCGTGGGAAGATCAAACCCCTCGGAGATAAGCTCGCAGCTGGTCAACACAAGGATGCGCCCCGCAGTCAGGTCATCCACGCGCTGCTTGCGTGTCTCATCATCCAGCTGGCCATCGATCGACGCAGCCGGAATGCCAGCAGCCTGAAACTGTGCCGCAACGTTCTGCGCGTGAGCGACGGAGATGCAGAAGGCCACGGCACGTTGACCTGGGCAAAAGCGCCGGTAGTGCGATACCGCGTCGCCGGTTATTTTTGGGGTGTCGATTACTTCGGCCGCCTCACCGCGATCATAGTCGCCGGCCACCTTGGAGATGGATGACAGGTCGATTGGCTTCGCCGGCGCGTAGTACACCGGGCGCGCAAGGAATCCGTTCGCGATCAAATAGGACACGGATGGGCCCATGACCATGCGATCAAACATGACACCAAGACCCCTGCCATCCAGGCGTTCTGGCGTCGCCGTGACACCGATGAATAGAGCATCAGGCCAGTGGGCAAACATCTGCACGTAGGATTTGGAAATCGAGTGATGCGCCTCGTCAATTATGACCAGGTTTGGTTGCTCGATTTGATCGAGTCGCCGGCGAAGAGTCTGGATCGACGCGACCATAGCAGGCTGCTTCAACATGGGCTTGTCAGCCTGGATAAATCCGTGCGGGACTGAGACCCTAGATAAGGTGCCACTGATTTGATCAAGAATTTCGCGGCGGTGAGCGACAATAACAACCCGTGATCCCCGTTGAAGAATCCGAGATGTGATGTAGGTGAAAAGCACAGTTTTCCCAGACCCAGTCGGACTGACTACAAGCGGTCGCTTGGCTCCAGATACGAAGGCGCATCGGATGTCGTTTGCCATGATTTGTTGGTATGGGCGGAGTTCCATCGTGAGCCGAAGGCTATGTTCCGATGCTTGACGTGTCAAGCAAATGCCATACAGTCCGCCGCCGTGAAGATCAAACGAGTGAGTTATCGATTGCCCGAGAAACTGGTGAGTCGCCTGTCGGCCGAGGCCAAGGCGCAGCGTCGGACGCGCACGGCGTTGCTAGTGCTAGCATTGGAGTCGTACCTGACGAAAGCAGTTGACAAATCTGACGGCGCCTAAACGATACCCCCACGACGAAAACCTGGTCTCGTCAACCAGGCGCGAGTCAGGCGCGTTATTCTGACTGGCACCGAATGCCGCAGGGCATTCACCGGACCACGGCTCGGATTCGCCACCGAGGTTGGTTGACGGCTCGTTTGAGCCTGCAATCTGCCTCGTTGTCTCGGAGGGGTGGGTGAAGAAAACCCCCGAGGCAGGAGAAAGCCACCATGGCCGCCGGTAATGTAATCAGTTGCAAGCAGTTTGCTTCCTTCCTGGTCTCGCAGGAGCCTGTGTACGACAAGGAAGTTCTCAAGGACATCCGTCCCTTCGATGGTCTGATCGGGTACTATCAGACTGGCTCGTTCGATGCGTATTCTGGTACTCAGCACACGTTCGACCGCTTCAACAGCGTGTTCCCGAACGTCACCACCTCTTGGGATCCAGTTTCGGGCGCCAGCTGCTCCGGCACGCCGTGCGATCCGACCGAAAACAAGATCGGCTGGGGCTGGACCCGCAACACCTACGCCCTGGAGAAGCAGTCCTGGGGTTCCGACATCCTGTGCTTCGATCAGATTATGACGAAGACCAAGGCGAAGGAACACTTCCGCCAGATCATCGACGACGTTCTGCGTCCTGCGACCAACTGGATCACGACCTACTACCTCCAGCGCAAGGCGATGGAGCTGGGCGGTTCGCTGGCCGGTGGTAACGCCTTCGCGTGCGCCGCTGGTCTCCCGGCGATCAACTTCGCCTGGGTTGGCGCTGGTTACACCACTCTGCGCGTTACCAATAACGCCGGTGTGGCCGTTGCTGCTGCTTCGCTCGGCCGTCTGACGCCTGAGATCCTCCAGTCTCGCGTGACGCGCCAGTACTTCCTGGGCGCCATCCAGGCCGGCAAGGAAGGCTTCGACAGCCTCCAGCTGCACACCGACAAGGATACCTTCCGGTATCTCCAGAAGACCAATGCTACCCTGTACGATGCCTGGCGCTTCGGCGTTTTCGCCCCGGCCGCCAAGGAGTTCTACAAGTACGGCTTCATGGGCTTCGTCGGTGACTTCATGGTCAAGGTTCTTCAGTTCCCGCTGAAGTTCAACGCGACCGCCGTCGCCGGTAACTACACCCTGGTGCTGCCTTACAAGAATATCGCTGCCACCGAGGGCATCAAGTCGGTCTTCAACGAGGACTACGACAAGGCCCAGTTCCAGATCAGCTACATCAACAACCCGCGCTCTCTGCGCGTGCTGCCGTTCCGTCCGGAGGCCGTGAACCCGAACATGCCGTTCATGGTTCGCGACTACGGTGGGCGGTGGAAGTTCGCTACCAACGATCTGGGCGCGGACTGCTCTGGCAAGCCGATCGACAACGCCCGTGGCAACAAGGGCAAGTTCATCGCCGACTTCCAGCTTGCTGTGAAGCCGGAGCATCCGGAATGGCTTGAACCGATCTTCCACAAGGTGGATCGTGGCTGCATCGAGATCATCCCTGTGTGCGAAGCCGATCCGGGCGATCCTGCCCAGGACTACAACAGCGCCGACCCTGTCTGCGCGACCGTGGTTCAGTTTGTTGCCGTCGCCAACGACGCTGGCAACTACGTCATCGGCACCACTGGCATCATGTGCAACGACAACATCGTTACCAATGCTGGCATCAGCGAGGCCACCCCGGCCGCACTGGTCGCCGCGTTGCAGGTTGTCTGGGACGCTGAGTTCGGCGCCACCTCCGGCACCTGGACGGTTGTCTCTGGCACCACGATCCAGCTGGCCGGCTCGTCCACCGAGGTCGTGCCTTGCACGAACGTCACGCTGGAGTTCTCGATCTAATCGAGTGATCACAATGGGGGCCTTCCTTCGGGAGGGCCCCCTCTTGAAAACCTGTAAGAGAAAGGCCGCAGATGTACGGACAGATGATGAAACGCAAGAAGGACGCGATGGGTCGCATGGGCCCCGAAGTCGAGACCGTCGAGTTCACGCCCCCTGCTGGCCTGAAGCTGGATGGAGATTCCGGCACCGCCATGGTGGATTGGCGCATGACTCCCCAGGGCATGATTGAAATACTTTCGTTCGACGGCACCAGCCTCGGACAACCGCCTGAATCTGAGGATGATGGCGAGATGGAAGTGTCGGTGAAGATCGACGATATGGAAGGCGAGGGAGAAGACTGATATGGCAGCCCTTACTTCCAGCGAGATCGCCGCTCTGAGCGGCTGCTTTGATTGCCTGTCGCCTGGCATCAAAGAGACCTACATGGTCACGCTGCTTCAGCAAATCCAGGCGGCTCTTCCTGGCGCTTCGCTGACAACCAGCAGCCCTGGCGGTTTGCGGACCGTGACGGCTACGTCGGCCGCCAACCCGGCCCGCAAGCGGTTCGTGCTTCAGAACCAGAAGAACGAGGTGCTGTACCTGAAGTTCGGCACTGGTGCTAGCGCGTCTGATTACCACGTGCAGTTGCAGGAGCATAATGCCGGCGCCAAACACTCAGTTCCTTTCATCTTCGACGGCTACGTCGGCGCCATCAGCGTCGCTCCGGCCGCCGGAAACCCGTCCTACACCTTCTCCGAATTTGTCTGACCTATGCCTACCCCAGCCATTCAAACGCTCGTCACTGACGCGCAGCAGGTGCTGAACCTGAGTTCGATCTCGGCCGTTCGCGCCACCGTTGCGGTCGCTCTGGCTAATGCCAACACCGGCACGCCTCTCAACCCGAACCTTACCACGCAGCAGCTGTGGGATCAGTTCTATCAGGTCGTCACGCAGCCGAAGTCCGATATCGAGTCGATCATCGCGAATCAGCTGATGAAGTTCCTGTATGCTCCTCCGGCGCCTGGCGGCGTTGGTGCGGACAAGCAGGTTATTTTCAATGATGGCGGGACGTTGGCGGGTGACGCTGATTTCATCTGGAACAAGACCACCAATCTGCTGACGGTTACGGGCTCCGCCACCATCACCGGCGACCTGACGGTTCGGACGAACAAGCTGGCGGTTACTTCGACGGGGGTGGGTATTGGTACGGCGAGTCCGGTTGAAACATTGTCTGTAAATAGTGGAGGAGCGTCCACTTCTGCATCATTCACTAGTACCGGAGGATCATCTTTCATTGCGCTTAAAAACTCTGGTTCAACGACGTTTGTAGGAAATGATTCAACCAGCGGAAGTTTTGTTATCCAAACTCCTTCTGGCGGATACAGCAGCAAGCTGATTGTTGATAATACTGGAAATTGCGGCCTCGGCGTGACTCCGAGTGCGTGGCTTTCAAGCTGGAAAGCTCTTCAAATCAAAGACACAGCATACGCCGCAGATGCGAACA
>OMJK01000002.1 GCA_900299325.1 Nitrospiraceae bacterium
ACAGTAGTCTCGGGGGGCAGCCACCGGTCCCCGAGACGCTCCAGCTGGCAAGCTGAAGACTAACTAATGAGGTGGTACACAAACTCCCGGCTGGTCAGTCGAATGCGACAACCCGGAGCGTCTCGATGCGGTCAAGCACCGGCTTGCCGCCGCATTCGGGTTCTCGTTGCATTTTCGAGGTGAAACAGTGACGCCGCCGGCAAGACAGTTGACGGTCGACGCATTGATGTTGGACGAGCCGCTCACGCTAGTCGTCACGCCGGAAGAAGACCGGATGTTGCTTAACCGGTTTCTTGAACAAGCCTATTTGGAATGGTCCGATCAGCCGCATCGCTTGTTGGGCGGGCAGACGCCGCGGCATGCCGCGGCGTCACCGGCGCTGCGGGGCACGGTGAGCGCCTTGATCGACGACATGGAACGGCACGACCCCGGTGTCCGGCGCATGGGCAGGGCGGCGTTCCGCTACAACCGCCTGCGCGCGCATGTGGGATTGGACGAGGTGCCGGCATGACGCCGCCCCCGCTCTCGACACTGACCGGATTGATCGAGTCCTGCCGCCCCCACCCGCCGGATCCGCCGAACATTCTCCACGCGCTGCTGACGATCCACGAGGCGTATGGCTATGTGCCGGCCGGAGCGGTTCCATCGATCGCGCACGTGTTGGGTGTGACGGAAGCCGATGTGGCCGGCGTCCTGTCGTACTATCCGGATTTGCGTACGGCGCCGGCCGGTCGCCATCTCGTGCGCGTCTGCATCGGCGAGGCTTGCTGGGCAAATCGCGGACATCGCGTGCTGCAGGCCGTACAGCAGTCTCTTCGTGTCGGTGCCGGCGGTACGACCGATGAAGGAGGTTGGACGCTGGAAACCGTGTATTGCGTCGGGAACTGCGGCGTCTCGCCGACGGTTGTGATCGACGACGATGTGCACGGCCGCGTGGCGCCCGAACAGGTGCCGGCGCTGTTGGAGCGGTATCGATGAAACCGGTTCGTGTGTATCTCGCAAATGATACCTCTTCGATCGCAGCCGGAGCAGAGCGTCTTGCCCGTGCGTGGAGCGGTCGGCGCGACGTGGAGGTGGTGAGAACCTCCTCGCGCGGGGCGTTTTTTCTGGAGCCCGTCGTCGAACGGGACTCGCCGGCTGGACGTCTGGCGTGGTGCAACGCGACGGCGGACGATCTGCCCCGCATTGTGGACGGAGCCGGCGGAACGCCCATTCACGAGATCCCCTTCTTGCGACAGCAGACTCGCACCACGTATGCCAACTTCGGGCTGACGGAACCTCTTTCCCTGGATGCCTATGCGAGTGCCGGCGGATTCGGCGGGCTCGGCGCGGCACGGTCGATGGCGCCTCACGCGATCATTGAAGAGCTCAAGATCTCGCGATTGCGCGGTCGTGGCGGCGCGGCATTCCCGGTCTGGAAGAAGTGGGAGGTGGCACGGACGACTCCCGCCGACCGGAAGTTTGTGGTGGCGAATGCGGACGAAGGCGACGCCGGAACGTATTGCGATCGCATGATCATGGAAGGCGATCCCTACCGGCTGCTCGAGGGCATGCTGATCTGCGCGCGCGCGGTCGGCGCCGTCCGCGCGTACATCTACTGCCGACAGGAATATCCGGCTGCCGCCCGGACGCTGGAGCAGGCCATCCGCGCGGCCGGCGACGCGGGATGGCTCGAACTGGATGGCGCGCGGGTTGAGTTCACGGTGATTCGCGGCGCCGGCTCCTATGTCTGCGGAGAGGAAACTGCGCTGCTCGAATCGCTGGAAGGGCGCCGCGGCGTCGTTCGGGCCCGGCCGCCCCACACGGCGGAATCCGGCCTTTACGGGAAACCGACCATCGTCAGCAACGTGTTGACCTTCGCCATGATCCCGGCCATTCTCGCGCGCGGCGGGGCCTGGCATGCGGCGCTGGGAACGGAAAGATCGCGCGGGACCGCCGTGCTGCAGGTCGGCGGGCGGGTGAAGCAGGCGGGGTTGGTCGAGGTCCCGTTCGGGCTGACGCTCCGGCAGGTCCTCGAGCAATTCGGGGGAGGCATGGCGTCGGGCGCCCGCTTCAAAGCCGTGCAAGTCGGCGGGCCGTTAGGGAGCCTGTTTCCGGAATCCAAGTTGGATATCCCTATCTGCTACGACGCCTTTGCAAAGGCCGGCGCGATATTGGGGCACGGCGGGATCGTCGTCTACGACCAGGACACCGACATGGTGGACCTGGCGCGGCATTTCATGGCCTTTACGGCCGACGAGTCCTGCGGAAAATGCACGCCCTGCCGGGTCGGCTCGGTGCGGGCCCGTGAAATGCTTGAGCGCATTCAATCGGGCCGGGGCGACGTCAGAGATTTACTATTGTTGAGCGAGCTCGGCGAAACGATGAAGGCGACCAGTCTCTGCGGACTCGGTCAGCGCGCGCCCTATCCGGTTATGACCGCAATCGAACACTTCGGGACGGAATTCACCGACGCGTTGAGGACCTAACCGTGTCGACCATACCGATCACACTGAACGGTCGAACGGTTCAAGCTGAAGCGGGCGATACCATTTATACCGCGGCCCGGAAAGCCGGCGTCGCAATCCCCGGCCTGTGCGCGTCGTCTCATCTGGCGCCGTTCGGTTCCTGCCGGTTGTGCGTGTGCGAAATCGACGGGGAGTCGGGCACGCCGGCCTCCTGCACCACGCCGGTTCGACCCAACATGGTCGTCCGGACCGAGAGCGAGCCGTTGCGCCGTCATCGGCACAACATCATTGAACTTTATCTGTCCGAACAACCCGGCAACGAGTCATCGGGACCGTTGCGCGAACTCGCGCTCGCCTATGGTGTGAACAAGGTCCGATACCCGGACGGCGCGCATCAGAAACGGGCCGACATCCGGGACGACTCGAATCCCTTCTTCACGTTCAGTAACGCCGCCTGCATTTCCTGCGCACGGTGCGTGCGGGCGTGCGACGAGATTCAAGGCACGCGCGCCCTGACCATGACCGGTCGGGGTGTTGCGGCCAGGCCGGTGGCCGGCTCCGGGGCTTTTACCGGTGTCGCCGCCGCGTTCGCGACGTCCAATTGCGTTTCGTGCGGCGCTTGCGTGAAGGAATGTCCGACCGGCGCGCTGACCGAAAAGACGGTGCTCGCTCAGGGCCGGCCGACGTCGTTCGTGCGGACCACCTGCGCCTATTGCGGCGTCGGGTGCGCGTTCGATGCCGGCGTGCGGGATGGCAACATCGTGCAGATGGTGCCGGCCGACGATGGGCCGTCGAATCTCGGCCATGCCTGCATGAAGGGACGATTCGGATGGACGTACGTTTATGCGAAGGATCGCGTGACGACGCCGTTGTGGCGCACGGGGGACCGGTGGGAGCCGCTTACGTGGGAGGCGGCGCTTGACCGGATGGCGGACGCATTCATGCGCCTGAAGGGCACCTCCGGCCCGGACGCGGTCGCGGCGATCTCCTCCAGCCGTGGGACGAACGAGGAGAACTATCTGTTCGGCAAATTCATCCGCTGCGTGATGGGGACCAATCATATCGACAACTGTGCACGGGTCTGCCACAGCGCTACGGTGACGGGCATGATGGAAACCTTGGGCGCCTCCGCCGCGACCAATTCAATCGACGATATCGACCTCGCGAAGCTGATTCTCGTAATCGGCGCGAATCCAACAGAGTCTCATCCGGTCGTCGGGGCCAAAATTAAACAGGCGCATCGGCGCGGAGTGCCGCTCATCGTGATCGATCCGCGACGGACGGAATTGGCGCGGCTGGCCGATCTGCACCTGCAACTCGAACCGGGCACCAATGTGGCGCTGCTGAACGGGATGGGGCATGTGATCGCGAAGGAGGGCCTGATCGACCGGCTCTTCACGCGCCAGCGGACAGAGGGATTGGATGACTGGATCAAAACGGTGGCGGACTGCACACCGGAGAAGACGCAGGCGATCACGGGGGTTCCCGCCCGCCTGATTCGCGACGCCGCCAGGCGCTATGCGACGAGCGGGGCGTCGCTCTCGGTGCATGGACTCGGGATGACCGAGCATCGATGGGGCAGTCATGGGGTGATGGCGCTGGTGGATGTGGCACTGGCCACGGGAAATATCGGCAGGCCCGGGACCGGCATCAATCCGTTGCGGGGGCAGAACAACGTTCAGGGTGCGTCGGATGTCGGCTGCCTGCCCACGTACTTTGCCGGCTACCAGCGTTTCGACGATCCGCAGTTGTCCGCCCTGCACGAAGCCGTGACGGGACGGCCGTTGCCGAAACAGCGCGGCATGAAAACGCCGGATATGTGGGACGCGGCCCTCGCCGGCCGGCTCAAAGGACTCTGGATCGTCGGGTACGATGTCGCGCAGACCGATCCCAATCTGAACAAGGTGCGGCAGGCTCTCCGTTCCCTGGAGTTTCTGGTGGTCCAGGATCTGTTCCTGAGCGAGACAGCCCGGTTCGCCCATCTTGTGCTGCCCGGCGCGTCGTTTCTGGAAAAAGACGGCACCTTCACGAATCTCGAACGGCGGATTCAACGGATCCGGAAGGTGGTGGACCCGCCGAACGGCATTCTTCCGGATTGGCAGGTCGTCTGCGAAGTGGCGACACGGATGGGGTACCCGATGCACTACGCGCACCCGTCCGACATCATGGACGAGATCGCACGGCTGACGCCGATGTTTGCCGGGGTGTCCTACGACCGGTTGGAGTCGCACACGGGAGTGCAGTGGCCGGTCTCACCCGCCGAGCCGCACGGGACGGCCCTGATGCATCGTGACACGTTTCCGAAGGGAAAAGCCCGGTTTGTCGGGGTCGACTATCTTCCGCCGGGAGAGGGCCCGACGGAGGCGTACCCGTTCGTGCTCACGACCGGACGCGTGCTGCAACATTATAATTGCGGGTCGCAGACAAGGCGCACCGCCATTCTCGATGTGGTGGATGCGGATGTGCTGGAGATGCATCCGGACGATGCCGACCGGCTCGGCATGGGCGAAGGGCACATTGTCCGGCTCGTCAGTGCGCGGGGCGCGGCGGTGCTGCCGCTGGCGCTCAGCGAACGCGTTCTTCCGGGGCATCTGTTCACCAGCTTTCATTTCCCCGCGTCGGATGTAAATGTGCTGCTGTCGTCCAGCGCCGACGAAAGTTCGAAATGCCCGGAGTACAAAGTCTCGGCCGTGCGCGTCGAGCCGATTGCGCCGGAAGAACTGGATCCCGACGATGCGCGCGAACTGGCATCGGTGAAAGCGAGGCTGATTCTCTAATGACGACACACATAACCATGGCGAGCGTCGCATGATTTACACCATTACGCTCAATCCCGCGCTGGATCATTTTCTCGAC
>OMJK01000003.1 GCA_900299325.1 Nitrospiraceae bacterium
AGTGCTGGGCCTGCTGGACGGTACGCATCAAACGGACGAGATCAAAACCGTTGTGACGAGCGCCTCCCGCGAGGCCCAGGGGGTTCTCACGCGGCTGATAGAATCGCTCCATCAGTACGAATGCCTCGTCCACGCGTCGCAGTCCTCGATCCGCCCGCACTGGTTCGAGGCGGTCCGGGATCAAGATACGGTGCATCTCGGCCATGCCGCGCTGCTGTATCGCCAGCAAGAACAGGTGCTGTTGTTCGATCCCTGGCTGCTGCCCTGGTTTGCCGAATCGTCGGTGCCGTCGCTCTGGGGATCGCTCCTGCCGAAACCGGCGGCGGTTTTCCTGACGCACGATCACGACGATCACGTCGATCCGCGCACGCTGCTGCATCTGCCGAAAGAGACGCCGATCATCGTGCCCAGCCGGCGGAACCGCAAAAAATTTCATTACGACTACCTCTCGCTCCTGCGCGAACTGGGATTCGGGCGGGTCGTCGAACTGGCGCACGGCGAAAGCTGGCCGTTCGAAGGCGGGGCGGTGCTGTCCGTTCCGTTCTACGGCGAAGATCCCTGCGATCTGGAGATGCCGCGCAACTGCTATCTCATCTCGGACCGGCGGCATAACGTGCTGGTCCATGCGGACAGCGGGCCGACGAACGGCGGGCGCTCGGCGCTGAGCGAGCACGTGATCACGCGGCTGGTCGATCAGTACGGCCCGATCTCGCTCGTCTTCGCCTCGCAACAACAATTGCAGGAACTGCGGAGCCATGCCGCCCATGCGGCGCTCTCCCATCCGGGCCGCTGGCTGGACGTGGGGGAGAACGGCTATCTCACCAACGCCTATCTGGCCGATCTCTGCGCGGCGGCCCGGGCCAAGCTGTTCGTCTCCTATGCGACCGGCGGCGCCGACTGGTATCCGGACCATCTGTCCTTCATGTTCAGCCAGCGCAATCCGGCCCGCACCGCGCTGCTCACGGCCCATTGGGAGCCGCCCGAAACACTCAAAGAGCTTCTCGCGCCGCAGGGTTGCGGGTATCATTACGCTCGCGCACTCGAGATCTATCGACCGGCCGGCGCCGGCGGCGTCGAGATTGTCCCGACGGGCGAGGCGCTGACGCCGCTGACGCTGTACCGGCTGGATCATGGCGATCCGCCGTTCATGAAAACCGGCGGCCGGACGTAATCGGCAACAAGAGGCAGGAGCGACATGGGCAGCACACAGGGACCGGTTCTAGTCACGGGCGTCGCCGGATTCATCGGCTATCACGTCGCCGCACGGTTGCTGGAGCGGGGCGAGCAGGTCATCGGCCTCGACAACATCAACGACTATTACGACGTGCGTCTCAAGGAAGCGCGGCTCGCAAAGCTGGCACCCTACCAGGCCCACCGGTTCATCAAGCTGGATCTGGCCGACCGCGCCGGCATGAAGGCGCTCTTTACCGATCACGGCATCACGCGGGTGGTGCACCTGGCGGCGCAGGCCGGCGTCCGCTATTCATTGATCAACCCGCACGCCTATACCGACAGCAACATCGAAGGGTTTCTAAACATCCTGGAAGGGTGCCGCCAGGCCAAGGTCCGGCATCTGGTGTACGCCTCGTCGAGTTCCGTCTACGGCGGCAACACCAAGATGCCCTTTTCCATCCACGACAATGTGGACCATCCGGTGTCCCTCTACGCCGCCAGCAAAAAGGCGAACGAGCTGATGGCCCATTGCTACGCTCATCTGTATCGCATCCCCTGCACGGGGCTCCGGTTTTTCACCGTGTACGGGCCGTGGGGCCGGCCGGACATGGCGCTGTTCCTGTTTACGAAGGCGATTCTGGAGGGCCGTCCGATCGACGTCTTCAACAACGGAAAGATGAAACGCGACTTCACCTACATCGACGACATCGTGGAGGGCGTGATCCGCACGCTCGATCATCCGGCGACGCCGAATCCGGCCTGGTCCGGCGACCATCCGGATCCCGGCACGAGCATGGCGCCGGCCCGCGTGTACAACATCGGGAATCACCAGCCGGTGGAGCTGCTGTATTTTATCGAGGTGCTGGAAAAGGCGATCGGGAAGAAGGCCGAGAAGAAGTTGATGCCGCTCCAGCCCGGAGACGTGCCCGCCACCTATGCCGACGTCGACGATCTCACCCGCGACGTCGGATTCAAGCCGTCGACGCCGATCGAAGTCGGCATCCCGCGCTTCGTGCAGTGGTATCGGGAGTTCTACAAGGTCTGACGCCGTTCGGCGCCGGATACCCGCCGAATCCGATCAGCGGCAGCCGGCCGGAATGAAGCCCGTGCCGAACATTCTCGACAACGCCACGTAGCGCGCATTGTCGTAGAACGACTGGCTGGGGCCCCGTTGGTTGCGTCCCGTAATATCGCCGCCGTACGACGGATCCGAGCCGTAAAAGAACCCGCCGCGCGATTTCTGCACCAGGTTCAGCCATTCCCCGTAGAGCGCGCACAGGTCGTCCTGCGTCGAGCCGTCCTGTGCGAGGCCGGCGTGCCAGTCTTTGGCCCAGCCCGGCGCGGTACGATCCCGGCGGTCCGGCGTCATCGTGGAAGCCGGGGCTTCGGTCACGGGCGGCGGCGGAGAGTTCGGCATGTGATCGAGCGAAGGCACGACCGACAGCGGCTTGAGCGCCATAGTCCGGCAGCCGGCTTTCTCTTTATTGGTAAAGAGCACGGTGCCGTCGGCCTGCGGGCACTCCAGCACGCCCGACGAGAGCGCGGGCGGAACCGGCGCATCGGCGAATGCGGAAGCCGAAGCGAAGAGCAGGAGCGTCGTGACAGCGAATGCGTTGTGTAGCTGGTTCATGCGCACCTCCAAGAAAAATGGCGAGGAAATTGTTGATCCGCCCTCCTGGCGGCGCGGCCCGGTTCGCATTGGCAGCCACACCGTACTGAATCAGCCCCGCCGGAGTCTATGCCACTTTGGAGGGGGACGTCTAGGCCCGGTCTGAAGCCCACTGCCGGCACAGGCGCTCCGGATCGGTTCCCGCCAGGTCGGGCAATACCACATCCGCCTCGCGCAATTGGTCTGGAGGATACGTGGTCGACAGGCCGACCACCGCCATGCCGGCCGCTCGCGCCGCGCGCAGACCGGCCTTGGAATCTTCGATCACCAGGCAGTCCCCTGCGGTCAGGAGCGGGGAGGCGGATTTCAGATGGTTCATCCGCTGCAGCGTCAGGAGATAGATCGCCGGATCGGGCTTGCCGGTGGGACAGTCCTCCGCAGAGACGATGACCTCGAAATCGTGCACGATCGCCGTGTTGCGGAGCGCTTCGTCGATCTGTTCGCGGCGCCCGCCGGACGCGATGGCCAGCCGGTAACGGGGCCGCGCCGCTGCGACGAAGTCCGTCACGCCGGGAAACAGCGGCGGTTTGTGCCGGGTCATGTGGGCGCGGAACAGCTCGGCCTTGCGCGCCATGATCCGCTCGAGCAGGGGGCCGTCGCAGGCGCCGTCCCGCTCCTGCAGGAGCAGGGCCGTGCAAGTCCGTTCGTCCATGCCGAGATACCGGCCATAGTAATCCTCGGCCGACAGCGCCAGGCCGGCTTCGGCCAGCGCCTGCCGGAAGCAGGCCACGTGCGGCGTTTCATCGTCGGCGATCACGCCGTTGAAATCGAAGATGATGGCGCGGATCATCGCGGGACACTCTACTGAAAGCCTCCGCGCCGGACAAGCGGCATGGCCTTGTTCGTTTCCGCCGGCTGGGGTATTCTCCGCCAGCACTCCTGTCCATGACCGACTACGGCGTCCTCGGCAATCTCCTCGTCATCTTCACGGTGTCGATTGCCGTTGTCTTTCTCTTCCATCAGTTCCGGCTGCCGTCGATCGCCGGGTTTCTGGTGGCCGGCGCCCTCATCGGCCCGCACGGCTTCCATCTCGTCTCCGACATCGGGACGGTGCAGATCCTCGCCGAAATCGGCGTGGTGCTGCTGTTGTTCACGATCGGCATCGAATTCTCGCTCGTCCAACTCGCCACGCTGCGGCGCCTGCTGTTCGTGTCCGCGCCCATCCAGATCGGCGGCATGATCGCGATGGTGTGGGTCGGCGCGCTGGCGGCGGGGCTGTCCTGGCAGAAGGCGTTGTTCTGGGGGTTTTTGCTGTCGCTGAGCAGCACCGCCATCGTACTCAAGGCGCTGGCGGCGAGCGGCGAGAGCGATTCGCTGCACGGGCGGGCCACCATCGGCATTCTGGTGTTCCAGGATCTGGCCGTCGTCCCTATGATTCTGCTGACGCCGATTCTGGCCGGCCCCAGCGACGGTGGTGTGGCCGCGCTGGTGCTGACGCTGGGAAAATCCGTGCTCATCGTCGGGCTGCTCGTCGTGGCGGCCTGGTATGTCGTGCCGAGGCTGCTGCAGTTGATCGTGCGCAGTCGCAGCCGCGAACTGTTCCTGCTGACGGTGATCGTGTTGTGTCTGGGGATCGCCTGGCTCACGTCGCTCGGCGGCCTCTCGCTCGCGCTGGGCGCGTTCATCGCCGGGCTGGTCATTTCGGAATCGGAGTACAGCCACCAGGCCATGGCCGAGGTCCTGCCGTTCCGCGACAGCTTGAACAGCCTGTTCTTCGTCTCCATCGGCATCCTTATGGACTGGCGGGTACTGTTGCAGTATCCCGCGATCGTGAGCGTGCTGTTGCTCGCTATCCTGGGCGTCAAGTTCGTGACGGGGGCCGGCGCCGTTCTGGCAGTGTCCATGCCGCCGCGGGCGGCGGTCATGGTGGGCATCGCGCTCGCACAGGTCGGCGAGTTTGCGTTCATCCTGGCGCAGGTCGGCCAGGAGAACGGGTTGCTCACCGGCCCGCCGTACCAGGTCTTCCTGGCCGTGTCGGTCCTCTCGATGATCGTGACGCCGTTTCTCATGCAGTGGTCGCCTGGTCTGGCCCGGCGGGCCGAGGCGGTGCAGCGGCTCCGCCGGTGGTTCCCCGGCCGCACCACCGCGCACGTCCTGGAAACGGAAGGCCGGCATCTGCGTGTGCGCGACCACGTGATCATCGTCGGCTACGGGTTGAACGGCCGGAACCTCGCCCGCGTCCTGGGCGAAACCGAAGTGCCGTTCGTGGCGCTGGATCTGGACGGCGATACGGTCCGGCGGGAGGCGCAGCACGGCATTCCGCTCTACTACGGGGACGCGACCAATCCCAACGTGCTCCGGCACGTCAAGATCGAAGATGCCAAGGTGCTCGTCGTCGCGATTTCCGATCCCTTCATGGCCCGGCGCACCGTACAGGTGGCCAGAGGCTTGAATCCGCATCTGCACATCGTCGTGCGGACGCGGTATCTGCGTGAGTTGGAGGAACTGCATCAACTGGGCGCCGACGACGTGGTGCCGGAGGAGTTCGAAACCTCGATCGAAATCTTCGCGCTGGTGTTGCGGACCTACAACATGCCGCAGGAGTTTGTGATGCGGAAAGCCGAGCAGGTCCGGCGGGAGGGCTACGCGCTGCTCCGGCGGAGCGAACTGCCCGAACTCGCGCACCATCTGCGCGGCGGCACGTTGAGCGACGTCGAGGTGGAAACCTACCGCATCGAGGAGGATTCGCCGGCGGTGGGAAAGACGCTCGAAGAACTGTCCATCCGGTTCCGGACCGGCGCCTCCATCATCGCCTGGACCAGAGGCGGCGTCACGGAATCCAATCCGTCGAAGCGCACGAAACTACTGGCGGGCGACATCATCGTCGTGCTGGGGACGCGCGATCAAATCAGGCGGGCCACCGGGTTGCTGTTACCGACGGACGCCACCGAACGTTAGCGGCTTTTCCCGGTCATAGCCTGATAGGCGTCTCGCAGCGTGCTGGCCAGGATCAGTTGCACCTGGTTCCGCGACGCCGCCTCGGTGGTCGCGTTCCAGGTCGGCATCCGCGCCTGATCGCGTGGCAGGATAATCACGCGATACCGTTCGGCGGCGGCTGCCTCGATTTTCTCCGGCAGCCCGCCCACCACGTCGAGCCGGCCGTCGGTCATGATCTGAGCGGAGATCGCCACATCCTGCAGAATGGAATCGCCGTAGTACGCGGCCATAAGGCCCACCGCCATGGCCGCACTGGCGCTGCCTCCGTCGGTGATCGACGTGCGGGACCGGCTCTTGATCGTGATCAGCCAGGTGCGCCCCTCGTCGCCGACGGTGTGTGCCACAGCCTGCGCCGCGCGCCGCATGCTCTCCTTCCACTCGTCGCCGACGCGGGAGCCTCCGCCGAAGTTGATCTCGCTGAACTGCACCGTCGGTCCGTCCTGCGACGGGACGCGATCGAGCTGGATGAGGATATAGCTGACGACGCCGGAGAGTCCCTCGCCCCGGACGCCCAGAGCGGGAACGGACACGATGAGCGCGGGATCGCCGGCGTGAGCCGGCAGGGCCGCCGCCAGCAGGAGCAGCAGGGCGATCCGGCGCGCGCTCAGCTTCGCCACCGCAGCGTCACGCGTTCTTTCAATGGATGGTCGAACGGTTGTCCCGTCTGCACGGTCGCGAGGTGGGCCGCCTTGAGCTTGTAATACCATTTGGCGGGCGTGTCGGCGTCGTCGATCAGCATGAGCGCCGGCTTGTAGCGCAAGCCCGCGGCCTGCCGCTCCATGGCCTCCCGGTCCTGCGTCATGAAAATGTTCGCGAAATAGCGGAACAGCGGTTTCGAGAAAGGAATCCATCCGAAGCAGTTCCAGGCGGCGGTGAAGTCGATGCGGCAGTGCGCCTCGTCGATCGGCGTGACGGTCGCGCGTGTCGACACGAACCGCGCGCCCAGCTGCACGAACTCGAACCGCTGATTCGGCAGCACGAAGTCGATCGTCGTCGTCGGCGAGCCGCCGTAGAACCAGTTCAGCAGCTTGTACGGCCCGCTGTTTTTAGACGGCGCGTGTGCCACCATGCGGAAGCCGTTCGGAATCGGCTCGAACGTTTTCGCCTTTTCATGGATGCTGCCGCGTGTGCGCCACCAGGAGCTCTGGTGCACGAACGGGCCGTGCGCCGGATCCATCAGGCCCACGATGCCGTCGTCGATCGTGCAGTTCAGCACCGTCGAAATGTGAATCATGCGATCGGGCGGCGACGGCAGCGGCAGCGGCGGCACGTCGGGAACGGTCTGGTGCGGCCGTTGCGGGTCCGGCACAAAGACCCAGACGTAGCCGTCCCGCTCGCGGCAGGGATAGTTGGCGATGCCGATTTTTTCGGGCCGGATCGGCGAGTCGTCGATCAGCGCGGGAATGGCCCGGCACCGGCCGCCGGTGTCGAACTGCCAACCGTGATAGGCGCATTCGAGGCAATCGCCCTGCATGCGGCCGAACGACAGCGGCATTCCGCGGTGCGGGCAGATGTCGCGCATCGCGCCCACCGCGCCCTGCGCCGTCCGGCAGAGGACGATCGGAAGGCCGAGCAGCACGATGCCTTTCACGGCGCCGCGCCCGAGTTCGCGGCTCTCGCAGCCGACGTACCAGAATCCGAACAGGGGTGCGCTCTTCGAAGGCTGAATCTCTGTGATCGTTTCGGTATTCATGGAAGGAATCAGCGCTGTGGGCGTATCGATTCGGTGCGTGACTATATCTGTCGATTCCATCGGGGTCAAGGTCGTTGCCTTGACAAAAAAAAGAAGTGGAGACTATCATCAAAAATCCGCGCAAATGGCGGTTGTTTCAGCGATCGAGCGAAAGGACAGCGCATGCAAACGACACAACTGGACCCGGCCGCGACCCTGGCCGATCTGCAGACGTCCAAGCCGGACCGGGTGACCATCGTGCTGTTGAGCGGCGATCTGGACCGGGCGATGGCGGCGTTCATCATCGCGACCGGCGCGGCGGCGATGGGGATGCAGGTGACCATGTTCTTCACGTTCTGGGGATTGAACGCGATCCGCCGGAAGGGCGCGACAACGTCGGCCAAGGACTGGCTGCGGCGCATGTTCGGCTTCTTGAACAAGGGCGGCGCCGAGAGCCTGCCGCTGTCCCGGTTTCACTTCGGCGGCCTGGGCACCAGCATGATGCAGAAGGTGATG
>OMJK01000004.1 GCA_900299325.1 Nitrospiraceae bacterium
ACGAGCACGGCCACCTGGCGGTCCTGCTCCACCGCTTTGAAGGCCGCCCGCATGGCCACCTCGGTCTTGCCGTAACCGACGTCGCCGCAGACGAGCCGGTCCATCGGCCTGGTGGACTCCAGATCGCGCGCGATGTCCTCGACGGCCTTCAACTGATCCGGCGTTTCTTCGTACTCGAACGCCGCCTCAAACTCGTGATAGAGCGTGCTCGGCCCGCCATAGGACGCCCGTTGCACCAGCTCCCGGTTGGCGTAGAGATCGATCAGCTCCTGCGCCATCTCCTCGATGTCTTTTTTCACGCGCGCGGTCGTCTTAGCCCAACTCGTACCGCCAAGCCGGTCCAGCCTCGGCACGTGGCCTTCGGCGCCGCTGTAGCGCTGGACCTGATTCAGGCGATCCAACGGCACATAGAGGGTGTCGCCGCCGAAGAATTCGAGAATCAGATAATCGCTCTCGAAATCCTGCACCGTCAGCCGCTTGAGGCCGCGGTACTTCGCGATGCCGTGCTGGACGTGCACAACGTAGTCGCCGGCATTCAGGTCTTCGAGCGAGGACAGGAACGTGGCGGCTTTGCTTTTCGGCTGCGGCTTGTGGCGCGCGCCTTTGGCGAACAGTTCTTCTTCCGTCAGGATGGCCAGGCGGAGATCGCTCGACAGAAATCCCGACGAGAGCGCGCCGTGCAGGATCGCAAACGATGCCTTGCCCGTGCCGGGGCGCGCCCACGCCGCCGGACGCCATTCGACCGCCGGCAGATCGTGCTCGCGGAACAATGCGAGCAGCCGCTCGACCTGCCCGCGGCTCCGCGCCACCAGGACCATACGATAGGCCTCGCGGAGTTGTTCCAGCAGGCTGAGGGTCTGGCTGAACGGCGTGCCCCGGATGCCGAGTCCCGCACTGGCCGGCGGTTGACCCGGAAAATGAATGGCCGGCGTCCAGGACGCATCCGGCGGCGTCAACGGTTCCAGGGCCAGCACGGGCCAGCCGGCCGTCGCGGTGAGGATCTCCTCCCAGGTAAGGAACAACCGTTCCGGGGACGGGTAGGGTGCATCGTCGTCCCGGTCGGCGTGGCGCAGATAGCCGTCGTCGATCCGTTCCCAGGCCGAATCGCAAGCTGCCTTCAGCGCGGACGGCTGATCGAGTGAGAGGATCGGAGCGGCAGGCAGATAGTCGAACAGCGTGCCCATCCGTTCGTACAGTTCCGGCGAGCGCCATTCCGCATCCGGCGGAATAGGCGCCGCCGCGTCGGCGGCCTCGGCGGGCCGCAGGAATTCGCGCGCCGGCAGCACCAGCCCGGTGTGCAATCGTTCCGTCGAGGTCTGCGTCGCCGGATCGAAGCAGCGGATCGATTCGACGGTGTCGCCCAGAAATTCGATCCGGATCGGATCGGCATAGGCCGTTGAAAAAATGTCTACGATCCCGCCGCGCACGCTGAACTCTCCCGGAATCTCGACGACGGACACGCGGCGATAGCCCAGGCGCAACAGGCCGGCCGTCAGCCGTTCCCGTTCGCAACTCTCGCCCGGCCGGAAGGTGAGCGTGGCCGACACGAACGCCTCGCGCGGCATCAGCCGGTGCATGGCGGCGGAAACCGAGGTAACCAGGACGGTCGCGGGCGTGGCGTGAAGCTGATGGAGCGTCCGCATCCGGTGCGCGATCAGACCGACGTGCGGCGGCGTGGCTTCGTACGGCAGGGTTTCCCATTCTGGAAACCAGGCGAGGGCATCGGCGGACACGCCTGTCAGCTCATGGAAGAAACGCAGATCGTTGACGAGTTGTTCGGCGGATTCGTCGGTCGCTGTCAGGATGACCCAGGGACGAGCCGGGCGGGCGGTGGCCAAGGCGCAAGCCAGTTGGGTCAGCGCAAAGGCGGCGGTCGCGCCGTGCACGCCTGTCAGGCACGCACGCGCCCGGTCATGGCTCAGGGCCGAAGCGAGCGGAGCAAGCCATGGGTCGGTGTGGGTGTCGGACACGGATTACGCGGGGGTTGACCGGATGCGCTGAATCAAGGCAGTGGTCGAGAGGCCGGGAACCAACGGAATCGATTTCACGATCCCACCGCGCGCCTCGACGACCTCGCGGCCGACGATGCGATCGGGCGTCCAGTCGCCGCCCTTCACAAGCACGTCAGGCTGCACGGCCGTGATCAGCGCGAGCGGATCGGGTTCCGAAAACAGCACGACGTAATCCACACAACCCAATCCGGCCAGCACTTCGGCACGCTGGGCTTCCGGCACCACCGGCCGGTCCGGCGCTTTGTTCAGGCTGCGGACCGACGCATCGCTGTTTACGCCGACGACGAGCATGTTGCCGAGCGATTTGGCCTCTTCCAGGTAGCGGACGTGGCCGGCGTGGAGCAGATCAAAACAGCCGTTGGTGAAAACGATCCGCCGGCGCTGCCGGCGCGCGTCGTTCAGGAGGGGACCCAGCTGCGCGGTCGTCACAATCTTATCGCGCATGGTCCCATCATACCTATCGTGCGCAGAGATGGAAAGAGACGGCGATCAGTCCGGTTCGCCGGGAGTCACACCGCCCAATCCGATGACCGACGGGCCGTGCCGCGCGACAAGCGTGTCCAATGCCGCGACGGCGGCCGCTCGCCGCCGGTCGAAGAGTCCCGGCGCCGCCGGCGCGAGCGAGGTCAGGGCCAGGCCGGCCAGACGATAGTCCGTCCCGGGCTTCATCAAGTCCCGCAAGGCCTGCTGCACCGTCGGCCACATGTCCGGATCGTAATTCAATGGATGAGCGAATCGTCCGTGTTTGGTCGTGATGGCGAACCGCGAGTCTTTCAATTTCACCGCGCAGCCGCCGGCGGCCAGCCCCTCCTGCCGCAGGTCGTGTGCCAGCTCGCGCAGGAATCCGCGCAACGTGCGTTCCAGAAACATCCGGTCATGCGTATCATGCTCGAACGTCGTTTCATGGCTGACGCTTTTCGAATCCCGATCGGCCACCACCGGTTCGCGGTCGATGCCGCGCACCAGCTCTCTGATCCACACCAAGCTGCTGCCAAACACACGCTGGAGGGGTCGGTCCCAACGAGGATCCGACAAGTCGCCGATCGTCTTCACGCCCAGCGCGTCGAGCCTGGCCGCTGTCTTCGGTCCGATGCCGGGCAAGGCCCGCGGCGGGCGAGGCGCTAAAAAATCCTGCTCCGTGCCGGGCGCCACCACGGTCAGCCCGTCTGGCTTATGGCTGTCGGCGGCGATTTTCGCGACGGTTTTGCCGGTGGCCACGGCAATCGTGCAACACAATCCGGTGGCGGCGAGCAGTTCGTCCTTCACCAATCGGCCCAGGGCCTCCGGATCGGGATGGAGCGTCTGCAAGTCCGTCGTGTCCGCGTAAAACTCATCGATGCTGCTCCATTCGGTGAGGGGAAAAAGACGGTCGGTGATCGCCCGCATGGCGTCGTGCAGCCGCCGGTAGAGCGGCCGGTCGGGCGGCAGCAGAATCAGTTGGGGGCACAACTGGAGCGCCTTGGCCGTCGGCATGGCCGAGCGAACGCCGAACGGCCTGACGGCATAGCTGGCGGCTGCGATGATGCCGCGCGGCGGCGGTCCGCCGACCGCAATCGGCTTGCCGGCGAGGCTCGGATCCTTCACCACCGACGCAGAGGCGAACATGGCGTCGACATCGCCGAACAGAATCTGGCGGGGCCAGCGCATAGAACGATCCGGATTGGGATTTAGAACAAGGATAGCTGGGCCGGACGTGGCCGTTCAACCGGTACGGGTGCCGGCGGCGCCGGCGTAGACGGAAGCGGGCGCGTCTGCGGTTGAGAGGCGTCGCGTCCAGCGAGCCTCAGTTCCTGCAACGAGCCGCGGCAACTGCCGCACTGGTGCCGGCGTGGCTCGATGGTTTTGCGCTGGCGCCGGTAGATACGCCCGCAATCGCGACAGCGCCAGGCGAATCGTGCGAGGGCGGACACTTCCTTCTGGAGCGAGTGGTAGATCGTGATTGCGAGCGTCCCGTCCCGGTTCATCTCCGTCATCTTCCGCAGGAAGTCCGGGCCGTGGTTCGGCCGTCGCTTCAGCACGTCGAATTGCCATTGGTGAATCATCTCGTGCGCCAGCGTATGGCGCAGTTCCTGCTCGGCGTACGGTGTTCGCGTCCGCAGCCGTTCGAGCAGCGGCAGGGACAGACGGATTTCCCGGTGACTCCGCGGGCGGGCTACATCGCGTGTTCGCCGGGGGCGCGGGCCGACGCGACTGACGAACAGGCCGATCGACGAAGTGAGGCGGCGGCTCCAGACGATGGGAATAGGCGGCAGCAGACCGGCGAAATAGCGCGCGTTCAGTTCGCGCCACTGGCTCTGCAGCGATTCGACCGAGAGTTCCTCTGTGCCGGTTTTGTGCGGGAGACCGTGTGGTGCGGAAACCGGCCGGCCGGGCGTCACCCGAGTTCCTCCACGATGGCGGCGGCAAGAAGCGGCAGCATAATTTCGTGGTGACCGGTCAGCGAGTAACCCTTTCCGCCTTTTTGCGTCGGGCGGCGAACGACGTTTGTTGACGGCCGGTAGTGCGAGAGGAAGTCCATGTTCACCGTGGTGATCTTGGAAAGAGGATGGCCGAGGTTTCGTCCGAGCGAAACCGTTTTGAGAAATACTTCCGGGAGAATCACCGCCGATCCCAGATTCACGTACACGCCGCCTTCCATGCCGGCCACGACGGCGGCGAGGCGGCGGAAATCCAGCAGTGAGGTGGCGCCGATCGCGGCGCCGTCGGCCGAGGGGTGCATATGGATGATGTCCGTGCCGAGCGCGACATGCACCGTCACCGGAACGCCGAGCCGCACGCCGGTGGCCAGCAGGCTGGTGGCGCGATGCGGGAACCGGTTGGTCGATTCGTGAATAAAGTAGCCGACCGCCTCGCCGAGTCCGTGTCCATCCTTGGCGCCGCGGACGATCGCGTCATTGAGCATCCGTCCCGTTTCTTCCGCCATGCCGAACCGGCCATCGTCGATTTCCGCGTCCACTTCTTCGGAGGTGTGGCCCATCAGCGCCAGTTCAAAATCATGGATGATGCCCGCGCCGTTCATCGCCACCGCCGTGACGATGCCCCGCTCCATCAAATCCGTGACGATCGGCGCCAAGCCGACTTTGATGACGTGGGCGCCGAGGCCGACGATGACGGGTTTGCCGCGGCGGTGCGCGGCCGCGATGGCCTGCGCGACCGCGCGGAGCGTCTTCACCGCCAGAATGTCGGGGAGGTGCTTGTAAAATTGCGCGAAGGAGCCGCCGCGTGGCCAGGGCCTGGCGAAATCGGAGACCCGCACTTTGCTGTGGCGTTTGTTGAGCGGATACGTCTTCAACGCCGACACGTCGATCGGCGGAATCAGCGGGCGGGCGGAGGGTGTGCGCTTAGGACGCTTTGCCAAGCAGCGATTCCTCTACGAGTTCGCACAGGACGTGGCCCAGCGTGATGTGGCTTTCCTGGATCCGCGCCGTCACCGTCGACGGCACGATGAACGGATGGTCGACCAGACCGGCCAGTTTCCCGCCGCTGCCGCCTGTCCAGGCGACCGTGATCAGTCCGCCCTCGCGCGCGGCCGCGACGCCGTTCAACACGTTGGGCGAATTGCCGCTGGTGCTGATGGCGATGGCGATGTCGCCCTTCTGACCGTGCGCGCGCACTTGGCGGGCGAACAGTTCGTCGTAGCCGTAATCGTTGGCGATGCAGGTGATGGCGGCGATGTCGGTCGCGAGCGCGATGGCCGGCAGCGGCGCCCGCTCACGCTTGTACCGCCCGACAAATTCCGCGGCGATGTGGGCCGCGTCGGTCGCGCTGCCGCCGTTGCCGAACAAGAGGACCTTGCGGCCTTCGCGAAAGGCCGTGGCGATCAACTTGGCGACCTGGACGATCCGGTCGGCGTGATCGCGGGCGAATTGCTGTTTCACCGCGACACTATCCGCGAACGCACTCAGCACCCAGTCTTTCATGGCCGCGATTCTAGGCGAGGGGCTGGGTCCTGTCAAACGAGCGCGTGCCTTGGATCATCGGACAACGCTGAATTGAACGGGTCCAGGGCCGATGCTATAGTCCGCGCCCATGAAACCGGAGCAATCCGTCAAAGCCCTGGTGGTAGCGTTCACCGGTGACACGGCGGTGGCGGCGTACGCCATCAATCGCCTGCGGCCCGAAGCGCTCTGCTTCGTGCTTCCCGAATCGGCGAAGGCCTTGGTGGAGACCGACGTGCAGCCGAAGGTCGAGCAGATGCCGAAGCGATGGGACTGGGTGACGTTGCCGGAACAGGCCGATCCTGTGGCCTGCCACCGACTGCTCGGCCAGGCGCTTCCCGATCTGCTGCGAGCCTGGGATGTTCAACCGGGCGAACTCGTCGTGGATCTCACCGGGGCGACTCCTGCGATGTCGGGCGCGCTGGCGTTGGTGACGCAGCCCTGGACCTCCCGGATCGTATCGCTGCTGCCTGCACGCGAGGGGCAGGAGGAAGAGCGGATCGATGTGTCGGGCAAGGCGTATGTCTGGGTGCAGGGCAATCCCTGGGATGAAACGGCGGCGGTGGCGCGGCGCGAGGGCGCGGACCTGTTTAATCGAGGACTGTTCGCTGCGGCCAATAAAGTGTTTCGTGACATTGAAACGCGGGTCAGCGGCGGGCAGAAGCCGATGTATCGGGCCTTTGCCGATCTGGCCGACGGCTACGATCTCTGGGAACGGTTTCAGTACCGTCAGGCCTGGGACAAGCTCAAGACGGCGACGAAGGCGCTGGAGATGGCGTCGCTCTGGGGCGGACCGCCCGGGTTGAAAGGGCTGTTGCCAGCAGTGAAGGCCAACGCGGGATTTCTGGAAAAACTCGTGCTGGATCCCGCCGAGGTAAAGGAATCGGTCGCGCTCGATCTGCTGGCGCACGCGGGGCGCCGGCTTCACGTCCTGCACGATCCGGAAGCGGCCATGCTCGCGCTGCTCCGCGCGCTGGAAGCCTTCGCCCAGCGGCAACTCTTCAAATCGTACAAAATCAAAAGTTGGGATGTGCAGCCGGAGCAGCTGCCACAGGCGCTTCAAGAGGTGTGCCGCACCAGCTATCTTGAATACATCGACGGCAAGTATAAGATAGCGCTGCAAGCGCAGTTCCGCGCGCTCGCCGGACTGGGCGATCCGATGGGGCAAACGTTCCTGCGCGAGTGGCCGACGATGAAACCGCTGCTCGATGCGGCGAATCACGCGGTTCTCGGCCACGGGTTTGAGCCGATCAAACCGGAGCGTGTGCAGCAGTTCTATGATGTGGTGGTAAAACTGACCGGTGTGGCTGATTCATCGCTGCCGAAGTTTCCGACTCTCGCACTCTAAATGGAAATCAAAATCTATTACGAAGATACG
>OMJK01000005.1 GCA_900299325.1 Nitrospiraceae bacterium
CGACGTTCCGGTCCTGCGCGTGAATGCGACCAATCGTGTGACGGGCGAATGTCTATACGCCGGCGGCAAGGGGATCGATGTGTCGCGCGCGATCCGGCACCTGGGCGGGAACAGCCTGGCGCTGGGATTTATCGGCGGCCACAACGGGCAGGTGATGATCGAACTCCTGAAGGCCGAGGGTGTGAATTGCTATTTTACGCCGATCGCTCAGGAAACCCGGCGGAACATCATCGTCACGACGGCGTCTCGCCGGACGCAAACGATGTTCAATGCGCCGGGCCCGCTGGTGTCGGAAGCCGAATGGGACGCGTTTCTCGCGCATCTGGGTCTACTGGATTTGCAGGACGCCTATGTGGTGATCAGCGGTAGCCTGCCGAAGGGCCTTCCGGTCACCGCGTACCGCGACATTATCGAACTGGTGCAGCGGCGCGGGGCGCGGGCCGTGCTCGACGCCGATGAGGCCTGCTTCCGGCACGGCTTGAAGGCCAGGCCGTTTGCGATCAAGCCCAATCTGGACGAATTGCGCCGGGCGACCGGCCGGCGGCTGACGACGGAAGCCGACATCAGGCATGCCGCCGTCCGGTTGCATCGAAGCGGAATTGCCGTCGTGCTGGTTTCGCGTGGACGGAACGGGCTCTTCGTCGTTGCCGACGGGCGGATGTATCGGGTGGTCCCGCCGCCGGTGACCGTGCGCAGTACGGTCGGCGCCGGGGATTCCACCGTGGCCGGGTACGTGGTCATGCAGGCGGCGGGGAAAAGTCTGGAAGACGGTATTCGCTATGCCGCGGCGGCGGGCACGGCCGCGACGCTGGCTCCGGGTAATCAACTCTGCCGGCTGCAGGATGTCCAGCGGTTGCTGCGACGTGTGATGGTCACACCCATTATATAAGGTACGGGCACAAACAGCTGCCCAGTACCCATTTGCCGCTATGGGAAGCCCCTTCCGCGCGTAGCGCGCAAAAATTGTCACTGTAACGCGATGATTTCATAGTAAGATGAACAGCGCGGTGGAGGGCTCAAAAATAATTCCTTCCGCTGGAAACTTTTTCGTGGTTCCCTCGTCTGATGTGATAGAGGACGCAATCAGCTTCGCAAGCCGGGCGGTTGCCAAGGGGAATCACATTAATCTTATCGAGGAGGGTACCATGGTGTGGAGAATGTTGGGGATCGCGGTGTTGGCGGTGGCGTTGGTGAGCTTCGGGACGGTGGGCGCGTTTGCGGCCAGCGAAACCCAGAAGCCGGAGAAGGCCGAGAAGGCGGAGAAAGCCGAAAAGGCGGAAAAAGCCGAAAAGGCTGAAAAGGCGCAGCGGCCGGAGCGGGCGGAAAAGCCGCAGCGGCCGGAGCGCGTCCGCTAAGTTCGACCGACCGGGCGCCGGCGTCATCGGCCGGCGCCCATTCCTTCTCTTCGTTTCTTTCCGCAGAACGTCGCAATCACGCACGGAACGCTCTGTCGATCGCCGCGTTGTGGTATGCTGCGCGACCGATGACGATGGACGCGATCCAGCAGGGCGAACTGGCGGCGGCGACGGCGAAGCGCCGGACGTTCGCCATCATCAGCCACCCGGACGCCGGCAAAACCACGTTGACCGAAAAGCTGCTCCTGTATTCCGGCATGATCCGGACGGCGGGCATGGTGCGCGGGCGCAAGGGCGGGAAGGTGGCGGCGTCCGACTGGATGGGCATGGAGCAGGAGCGCGGCATTTCGATTACCGCGTCGGCCATGCAGTTTCCCTACAAAGACGCGGTCATCAATCTGCTCGACACGCCGGGGCACCAGGATTTCTCCGAAGACACCTACCGGACGCTTACTGCGGCGGACAGCGCGATCATGGTCATCGACGCCGCGAAGGGGGTGGAGGCGCAGACCCGCAAGCTGTTCGCCGTGTGCCGGATGCGGCGCATTCCGGTGCTGACGCTGGTCAATAAGATGGACCTGCCCGGGCGCCCGCCGCTCGATCTGATGACGGAAGTGGAGCAGGCGCTCGACATTCACGCCAGCGCGATCAACTGGCCGGTGGGATCGGGAAGCGACTTTGCGGGCATTGTGGACCGCGCGGACGGCCGGGTTCACTTGTTCACCAAGACGACGCACGGCGGATCGACGAAGGTGGCGACGGAGGACTGTACGCTGGACGATCTGGCGCGCGGCGGACGCGTGTCGCCCGATGCGCTGGCGCAGGTCCGGCACGATCTGGAACTGCTCGACATCGCCGGCAACCCCTTCACCCGCGAGGAATTTCTCCAGGGCGAAGTGACGCCGGTGTTTTTCGCCTCGGCGCTCACGAACTTCGGCATCGAAAACTTTCTGGACGCGTTCGTGTCGCTTGCGCCGTCTCCCGGCGGCCGCCAGGCCGACGGTGACGGCGGGGACGAGCGGACCGTGGATCCGATCGAGACGCCGTTCAGCGCCTACGTGTTCAAGCTCCAGGCCAACATGAATCCGAAGCATCGCGACAGCACGGCGTTTCTCCGGGTGTGCTCCGGCCGGTTCGAACGCGACATGGTGGTGAGGCACCACCGCATGGGCCGCGAGGTCCGGCTGTCCCGGCCGCACAGTTTGGTGGCGCAGGAACGGAGCACGGTGGAGGAGGCCTTTCCGGGGGACATCATCGGCATCATCAATCCGGGCCTGTTCGCCATCGGCGACACGATTTCGGTGACCGGCGGGTTCACGTTCAAACCGCTGCCGCAGTTCCAGCCGGAAATGTTCGCCCGGATCCGGCCGACCGACGTCGGCAAGCGGAAGGCTTTCGACAAAGGCATGGAGCAGATGGCGCAGGAAGGCACAGTGCAGATTATGCGCAGCCTGCGCGAGACGGAGTCACTGGTCGCGGCGGTCGGGCGGCTCCAGTTCGACGTGCTGCAATACCGGCTGCGTACCGAATATCGCGTCGACACGGTGCTGGATCTTCTGCCCTTTTCCTGCAGCGCCTGGCTGGAGGGCGATCCCGAGACCTTCAAGGCGCCCTCGGCCTCCATGCTGGTGAGGGACCAGCGCGGCCGCGTCGTCGTATTGTTCGGCGATCAGGTCATGAAGTCGATCGCCCGCGATCGCAATCCCGGCCACGGGTTTCGCGAGATGGGGTAGCCGCGCGCCGGCGCGCAATCCTTGACAGGGTCGACCATCGGGACTAGCCTCAACGGTATCGAAAGGAGGGCCTCATGAACCACAAACGACGCATGCACGATGCCATTGTCGGGTTGGTGATCACGGTCGGCGTTGCGATGGGGCACTATGTGAGCCCCCACTGGAATCTGCTGCCGGCCGTGATCGGCCTGACGCTGATTCAGAGCGGCCTCACGGGATTCTGCCCGGTGTACTTTCTCCTCGATCGATTGATGCCCGCCCAGGGCGCGGCCGATTCCGCCGGCTGCTGCGCGAAGTGAGGGGAAACTGCGAATCGCAGAAGAGATTACTGGAGGTGTTTATCCGGCGGCTCAATGAAGAGAGGCTACGCCTGAATAGCCACCGGTACGCACGAAGTGAAGAATTTTAGTTTACTGAAGGCAAAGTACCTATCCGCCGCGATTTGATCGAACGCGGCGGAACGCGCAAGCGAGGTTTGGTGGGCCGTGTAGGGGTCGAACCTACGGCCCGCTGATTAAGAGTCAGCTGCTCTACCAACTGAGCTAACGGCCCACCGGGTGTGCGTCGAG
>OMJK01000006.1 GCA_900299325.1 Nitrospiraceae bacterium
CCGGCCGGGCCGATTCGAGTTCCGCCCAGGTCGTGCGCTGTGACGGCTGCCCGGCCTGACCGAGCACATCCATTCCACCGGCCAGGCGGACCATTTCCGGTACCCAGTGGCCGGCCAGATAGAGCGGATCGAGCCATTCGATGCAGGCCACGCGCACTGGTGGCATTGCGGTGGTGCGCGCGTGGACGGCATCCAACCGGCTGCGCAGCGCGCAGGTCAGGGCCTGGCCCTGCGCCAACGCCTCCGCCGCCTTCGCAATCCGTTCGACGTCGAGAATCGTGTCCTCCAGCGTGGTCGGGTTCAATGTGACCACGCGTGGCGGGGCGGCGAGCGAGTGAATCGCACGGGTTAGATGATCGGGCGTCATGGCGCACACATGACACAGATCCTGGGTGAGGATCAAATCGGGCTTAGCCGCCAGAAAGGCCGGCTCGTTCAGCCGGTAGAGGGGCTGGCCGGCGGTCAGCAACGCGCGCATCTGTTCGTCGATCACGCTGCTGGAAAGACCGGTCTGTCCGAGCACCGGTTCGATGAGGACCGGGGTCCGGCGAATCGACGGCGGGTAGTCGCATTCGTGGCTGATGCCGACCAGGTGATCGGCCAGACCGAGTGCGGCGATGACTTCGGTAGCGCCGGGTACGAAGGAGCAGATGTTCATACAGCAACCGGGTTATACCGAAGGCCACAACCGCGCGCGGAGTTCGGCGAGCCGCTGGTCGTTCAGGCTGTGGCTGATCGCATGCGCTTCGTGCAGGTCCTGCGTCGTGTGCGTGTTGGCCACGGCCAGGACTTTCATGCCGGCGGCTTTGGCGGCGCGGATGCCGGGCAGCGAATCTTCGATCACCAGGCAGGACTCCGGCGCAATCGGCTGCGCGGGCTGTTGCCGGTTCAGTCCCGCCAGGGCATGGAGAAACGGCTGCGGGTCCGGCTTGCCGTGTGTCACATCCTCCGCGCTGGTGATGTGCTGAAACGCTTTCCGGATGCCGGCCTGGTCCAGGATCAATTCAATCTCCCGGCGCAACGCGCCGGACGCGATGGCCAGCGGAAATGAAGCGGCGGCCTCCTGCACGAACTCGCGCACGCCGGGAAAAATCACCAGATGATCCCGGATCGATGCCAGATACGCCACCGCTTTTTTCTGCATCAGATCGCGCACGGTCTCGCGGTCGATCGGGCGGCCGTGGGCCTGGAGCGCCGCGACGACGCAGCCGTGGTCGTCAAAGCCGAGATAGTCGGCGTAGTAGTCGGATTCGGAGAGCGTGATGCCGACGGCGGCCAGCGTCCGGCGTAGCCCTTCGTAATGCAAGGGCTCCGTGTCGGCGATGACCCCGTCGAAATCGAAAATGACGGCGCGCAGGGACAGCATGGGCTTATGCGCGGTCCTTATATTATGGATAGGACCGCAGGCGGGCGGCATTATAACACAGCGGGCGGTGGCACAAGGTCGTGCCGCCGCCCGTGCGAAGCCTGCCGATGATGCGGGATGGTTAGGGTTTGAGCCGCAGCCGTCGTTCCGGGATCCACCCCTTGGTCCCGTCATCGCTGCGCACAGAGTAGACCCAGCCGGTCGCTTGCAAGTCGCCGTCGAGCACCGTCAGCGTCGTACCGGGGCGCACAGCGGGGCCTGGTTTAGTTCCCGCCGGATCCAGAGACAGCGCAACGGTTTCACCGGGTGTGGCCGGATCGAGCGAAACGGTGACCTTCTGACCTTCGCCGAACATCGGAACCGGCGACGCGGTCACGGGTGCGGAGGCGGGAGCCGGAATTGGCGGCGCAGCTTTCAGCGGCGCCATCGGGGCAGCCGCTGTCGGAACGGGACTCGACGGAACCGGTGATGCCGGTGACGGTGGAGGTGTTGCGGTGGTGCCGGCGGCCGGTGGGGCAGCCGGTGCCGGCGGAACCGGTGCTGGTTTGACAGATGCCGATGGCAACGGCGGCAACGGTTCCTCGCCGAGTAAGGGGGCGAGCACATCCGAAATTATTTGCGGATCCATGGCTACATAGCCGATGCCGGCGGCCAGCACGAGGAGCAGGAGCCAGAGCAGGGGCCGGCCGCCCGATTTTTTCGGGCGTTTCATCGGCGACGTAGAGCGGACCGGCGTCGCCTGTTCCAATTCTTCTTCGGTAAACTCCAAATCCGGCTCCGGCTGGAGCGCAAAAAGGCGGCTCCAATTCAGCGCATGGCCGGCGTGTGACGGATATCCAGCGGCAGCCAACATTGAAAACCTCCCTCGGCAACCCACGGTTATCGGCGTGTCAGGTATCTGGGAAACTACTTATCACCAACGTCCAAGGGAGTCAATTTTGTGCGGAAATCGGATGGATCTCTTTCGGGCGTGATCGGTACAGTGTGGGGCTGGTTGGCTGGCTCACTCAGCACGACTGCACATGCGTGCAGGCCAGCACCTGATGATCCCGGCTGCCCGATCGAAACACCGTCAGGCCCTTGCAGCCCAATTCGTGCGCCAGCACGAAGGCGCGGGCCACGTCGGCCGGGCGTGCGTTTGACGGGAGATTGATGGTTTTCGACACGCCGCTGTCGCTGTGGCGCTGAAAGACGGCCTGCATACGCACGTGATGCGCCGGATCGATGTCGTGGGCTGTGACGAACAGCCGGCGCAGGTCGCGCGGGATGCGGGACAGGTGCTGGATCGATTCGCTGCGGCCGAGTTCCCGGCGCAGGAATGCGAGCGGCAGCTGCCGGGCGCGCGCCTGCCGGAGAAATTCCGGATGGAGACTTTCCAGCCGGATGTCCTCCATGACCGTGCGCGCGACGCTGATGCCGTATAGCGGTTCGATGCCGGCCGAACAGTCGGCGATGATGCTGATCGTGCCGGTAGGCGCGATCGTGGTGACGGTCGCGTTCCGCCGGGGCGTGTGCGTGCGCTGCAGACGGCTATTGCGGTAGGAGGGGAACACGCCGCGCTCCTTGGCCAATGCCGCGGAGGCTGAATGGGCATGTGTCTCGATGAAGCCCATGAGCCGGTCGGCGATCCGGAGCGCCTTGTCCGTATCGTACGGGATGCCGAGGTGAATCAGGAGATCGGCGAAGCCCATGATGCCGAGGCCGATTTTTCGCGTGCGCAAGGTGTGTTCGGCGATGGCCGGCAGCGGGAACTGGGTCCGGTCGAGCACGTTGTCCAAAAACCGCACGGAGAGCGGGATGATATCTGCGAGCCGGTCGTAATCGATTGTGTGCCGATTGCGCTGCCGCGTGAGGAACCGGGTGACGTTGATCGAACCGAGCGTGCAGGATTCGTACGCGAGAAGCGGCTGCTCGCCACAGGGATTGGTGGCTTCGATCGCACCGAGTTGCGGAGTCGGATTGGCCCGGTTGATGGTGTCGAGAAACACGACGCCCGGTTCGCCGGATTTCCAGGCGGCCTGCACCAGCCGGTCGAACACCAGCGTGGCCGGCAGGCGGCGGACCGGTTTCCCGGTGTGCGGGTTTACCAGCGCATAGGTGCGGCGACGTTCGAGCGCGCGCATGAACGCATCGGTGAGGCCGACCGACAGATTGAAGTTCGTCATCGCGCCGGGCTGTTGCTTCAGCGCGATGAAGTCGAGCACGTCCGGGTGGTCGACGCGGAGGATGCCCATGTTCGCGCCGCGCCTGGTTCCGCCCTGTTTGATCACGTCGGTGGCGGTGTTGAACACTTGCATAAACGAGACGGGGCCCGACGCGATGCCGCTGGTGGTGGCAACCCGGTCGGCATGGGGCCGGAGACGGCTGAAGGAAAATCCGGTGCCGCCGCCGGACTGATGGATCACGGCCTGATATTTCACGGCGTCGAAGATCGATTCCAGCGAGTCGTCGACCGGCAGGACGAAGCAGGCCGAGAGTTGCTGCAACGCGCGTCCCGCATTCATGAGCGTCGGCGAGTTGGGCAGAAACTCCAGCGTCGCCATGAGGTCGTAGAACCGGCCGGCGAGACCGGTGTGCCGCGCGCGGGCAGGGTAGGCCCGTTCGGCCTGCGCGATGTCGCGGGCGACGCGTCGGAACAGTTGCGCCGGCGTCTCGACGATCGCGCCGGCGGCGTTCTTCGCCAGGTAACGCCCGCGCAGGACGGTCAGGGCGTTGCGGGAGAGGCGGGGAATTCGCGGTCGTGTGGACGGGGGCGTCACGCTCCCATTATAACCATTTGCCGGACAGATCACACGCGCGCGTCGTGGCGGTTCCTCCTCTTGAATCTTTTCCCGTCCGGCGGGCACAATGCCGCCCGTTTGGTGCCGCATGAAGTCCTATCGCGAAGAACTCTGGTTCCAAACCAACACACGACGGGCCTATCTCAACATTACTCCGCAAGTTGAGGCGGCGGTGGTTAAGAGCGGCGTGACGGAAGGCCTCGTGCTGGTGAACGCGATGCACATTACGGCCAGTGTCTACATCAACGAC
>OMJK01000007.1 GCA_900299325.1 Nitrospiraceae bacterium
GATTGCACGCGAGAGGCGGTGGCCAAGGCGACGGGAAAGAAACTCGCGCGCCGCAAGGAGGCGCTCGATGCGGTGACTGCGCGGCTGGCGCAATGGGGGCGCACGCCGAACAAGGGTCAGTTGCGGCAGGCGATGATGCCGGCCGGCGCGACGGTGCTGGCGAATCCGGTCGGGTCCGCGCCGGGGTTTGCCCTGACGTGGAAAGGCGCGCTGGTCGTGGCGCTGCCCGGCGTTCCGCGCGAGATGGAAGCGATGGTGCAGGCGGAAGTCGTTCCGTTGCTGCGGCGGCGGTTCGAAGCCGACGGGCGGTCGGCGCCGGATCCGCGGTTCCGGTATGTGTTCCAGACGTTCGGGCTGGCGGAGGCGGATGTGGATGCGCGGCTCGCCGGATTGATTCCGGCCGGGATGCCGGTCGATCTGGGGCTGCTGGCTTCACCGACGGGCGTGTCCGTCTCGCTGACGACGCACTCGACGCGGACCGAACTCATCGAGCCGCTGATCGAGCAGGTGCGCAGCCGGTTGCGTGACTGGCTGTTTGCCGAAGGCGACGACACGATGGAAGAAGTGGTCGGGCGACTGCTGTCGGTGCAAGGCTTGACGCTCGGCACGGCGGAATCCTGCACCGGCGGGTTGATCGCCCACCGGCTGACGCAGGTGCCGGGTTCGTCGGCGTACGTGGACCGCGGGGTGGTGTGCTACAGCAACCGCTCGAAGACGGAATTGCTCGGCGTGCCGGCGGAAGCGATCGCGATGCGCGGGGCGGTCAGCCGGGAGGTGGCGGTGGCGATGGCCTGCGGCGTGCGCGAACGCAGCCATGTGTCGGTCGGACTCAGCGTGACCGGCATTGCCGGACCGGGCGGCGCGACGGAAACGAAACCGGTCGGGCTGGTCTACATCGGCTTGGACGGAGGCAAGGGCGAGCCGATCGTGAAAGAGTTTCGGTTTCACGGCGACCGGTCGGTGATTAAACAACGGTCGGCGCAGGCGGCACTGGATCTGCTCCGCCGCTGGCTGCTGGCACGTTCTAAAAACCAGTGATGAGTGATCAGTGAGGGGTGATGAGTCTTTCACGGAGGCTGATCACCCAGCACTCATCACTGTTCACTGCGCCTGCACTGTTCTTGATGACCGGCAAGAGCCAAGAGCGTAAAGAATGATTCGTGCCTTCCTCGCCGTCGAACTGCCTGACGAACTCCGAGCGCAGATCGCGGCGGTGCAGCAGGACCTCAAACAGCGCCTCTCCCGCGAATGTTCACGCGATGTGCGCATCTCTTGGGTTCAGCCGGCCTCTATTCATCTCACGGTTAAATTTCTTGGCGATACGGATGAGTCGCTGGTCGAGCCGATGCGCGCCGCGCTCGATCGCGTGGCGCAGGGTCATCGGGCGATGTCCATTCCGCTCGACCGGATCGGTGCGTTCCCGCGTCCGCAGCAGCCGCGGATCGTATGGGTCGGGCCTGCCGAAGCATGGGAACATGGCGGGGACGCGGTGCGGTTGGCGGCCTTGCATCGTGCTGTGGAAGACTGTTGCGGGACGTTCGGCGTTTCGCCTGAAGGCCGACCGCTCAGCCCGCATCTCACGCTGGCGCGGATCAAGGAAGGGGAGCGGGTGGCCGGTCAGGCCTTGACGAACAGCGGCGTGATGGATCGGCCTGTCTCGGTGGGTTCGTTGGACGTGCGATCGATCGTCCTGATGAAGAGCGATCTGCGCCCGACCGGATCGGTCTATACGAAGCTGTGGGACGTGCGGTTGCGTGCGTAATTCGGCGTCTCTGAGAGGCTAGGTTTCCCCCGCCCGCTTTCGGTATAATCGCCAATCCTGATTTCCATCTAGTAGAGGAGATGTTCATGGCGGAGAAAGACGACAAGCGACGCGCGTTGGATTTGGCCCTGTCCCAGATCGAGAAGCAGTACGGGAAGGGGGCCATTATGAAGCTCGGGACCGAGGAGAAAACGGCCGATGTGCCGGCCATCTCCACCGGGTCCCTGGGGCTGGATATTGCGCTGGGCGTGGGCGGGTTGCCGCGCGGCCGGGTCATCGAAATCTTCGGTCCCGAAGCCTCGGGCAAGACGACGATGACGCTCCATTGTATCGCCGAAGTGCAGAAGGCGGGCGGCGTGGCGGCCTTCATCGACGCGGAACATGCGCTGGACCTGACCTATGCGAAAAAACTGGGCGTGCAGGCCGACGATCTCCTGGTCTCGCAGCCGGATACGGGCGAGCAGGCGCTGGAAATCGCCGAGACGCTGGTGCGCAGCGGCGCGATCGACTTGATCGTGATCGATTCCGTCGCCGCGCTGACGCCGCGCGCCGAGATCGAAGGCGAGATGGGCGACGCGCACATGGGCTTGCAGGCGCGGTTGATGTCGCAGGCGCTGCGAAAACTGACGGCGGCGATCGCCAAGTCGCTCACGACGGTGATCTTCATCAACCAGATCCGCATGAAACTCGGCGTGATGTTCGGCAATCCGGAGACGACCACCGGCGGCAACGCGCTCAAGTTTTATTCCTCGGTCCGGCTCGACATCCGCCGCATCGAGTCCATTAAAGAAGGGCAGGACGTGATGGGGAGTCGCGTCCGCGTGAAAGTGGTGAAGAATAAGATGGCGCCGCCGTTCCGGCAGGCCGAGTTCGACGTCATGTTCGCGGAGGGCATCTCCAAAACGGGCGAGTTGATCGATATCGGGGTGGACAAGCGCGTGATCGAAAAGTCCGGCGCCTGGTACTCCTATAAAGGCGAGCGGATCGGGCAGGGGCGCGAAGCGGCGCGGGACTATCTGAAGCAGAATGCGTCCGTCGCGCGCGAAGTCGAAGGCAAGCTCCGCGAACTGGCCGGCGTGCCGGGACGGAGCGAGAAGAAGGTCGACGTCAAAGAGGAAAAAGTCGCGGCCAAGGGCGATGACAAGCGGGCGCATCGGTAGACGGATCGATCACTCGTCGCCGGACCGGTGGATGCATCTCGCGGTGCGCTATCTGGCGCGCTGGGACCGGACGGCCGCCCAGGTCGAGCAGTTTCTCCGGGCCAAGGGCGCCTTGCCGGCCCACACGAAGCAGGTCATCGGCCGGTTGTCCGACCTCCGGTACCTTAACGATCGTGCCTATGCCGAGCGCTGGATCGAGAGTTGTCTTGCCCGCCGGCCGATGGGGCGAGAGCGGCTGACCGCGGAGCTGCTGGCCCGGGGCGTGGCGGAACCGGTCGCCGACCGCACGATCCGCGCCGCGTTGCGGGACACGGACGAAGACGCGCTGGCGCGGCGGGCCTTGAAGCTGGCGCAGCGCACGGGCCGGCGGTTGACGCCGGCGCAATCGGTTCGGCTGCTCCGTCAGCGGGGGTTCGACGACGAGACCATCGGCCGTACGATCGGCCGCCGGTTCGAGCAGGAAGGATTCGAGTAATGGCGCAGAGCGCGCGGGAACTCCGGAACGCGTTCATCCGGTATTTCGAGCAGCAGGGCCACCAAGCGGTGCCCAGTTCGGCGCTCATTCCGCAGGCCGATCCGACGCTGCTGTTCACGAACGCCGGCATGAATCAGTTCAAGCGGGTGTTCCTCGGCGAAGAATCCCGTCCCTACACGCGGGCCGTCACGGTGCAGAAGTGCCTGCGGGCCGGCGGCAAGCACAACGATCTCGAAAACGTCGGCTACACCCGCCGGCACCACACTTTCTTCGAGATGCTCGGCAACTTTTCCTTCGGCGATTACTTCAAAGACGACGCGATCCGGTTCGGCTGGGAATTTCTGACCGACACGGTCGGATTGAAGAAAGACCGGATGTGGGTCACGATTTTCCGCGAGGACGACGAAGCCGAGCGGCTCTGGAAGAAGATCGGCGTGGCGCCGTCGCGCATCGTGCGGTGCGGTGAAAAAGATAACTTCTGGCAGATGGCCGACACCGGGCCCTGCGGCCCCTGCTCGGAGATTCATTACGATCAAGGCCCGTCCGTGCCCGGCGATGACACCCCGAACGGCGACGGCGACCGGGTCATCGAGATCTGGAATCTCGTCTTCATGCAGTTCAACCGCGACGCGAGCGGCACGCTGCACCCGCTGCCGAAGCCGAGCATCGACACGGGGATGGGACTGGAGCGGCTCTCCGCCGTCGCGCAGGGCGTCTACAGCAACTACGACAGCGATCTGTTCACCCCGCTTCTGGCCGCGATCGCGAAGCGGGCGGGCACGCAATACGGCAAGAAGGAAACGGCGGACCGGTCGATGCGCGTCATCGCCGACCACTTGCGCGCCGTCACGTTCCTGATGACGGACGGCGTGCTGCCGTCGAACGAAGGGCGCGGGTATGTGCTGCGCCGCATTCTCCGCCGCGCCGCGCGACACGGGCGCCTGCTCGGCATCGTCGAACCGTTCCTGCATGAACTCAGCGCCGCGGTGGTCGACCAGATGGCCGGCGCCTATGCCGAAGTGCGGGCGGCGGCCGGCACGATCACCGAAGCGACGCGGGGCGAAGAAGAACGGTTCATCGCTACGCTCGATCAGGGCCTGCCGATCCTCAACGAGATGATCGACAAGACGAAGGCCGCAGGTCGCACGGTGCTGTCCGGTGAAGACGTCTTCAAGCTCTACGATACCTATGGTTTTCCGATGGATCTCATCGGCGAGGCCTGCCGCGAACAGAAGATGACGATCGATGAACAGGGATTCGATCGAGCCATCGAGGAACAGCGGACGCGCGCGCGCAAGACCGGCGGCTTCGAGCAGGAAACGGCGCGGCCGGCGGTGGCGGAACTGGCCAAGCGGGTGGGGGCGACGAAGTTCGTCGGCTATGACGGGCTGGAGAGCACCAGCGTCCTGCGTGCCATTCTCAAAGGCGAGCGGCTGGTCAAAGAGGCGGCGGAAGGCGACGACGTCGAGGTGGTGCTGGACGTGACGCCGTTCTACGCCGAAGGCGGCGGGCAGGTCGGCGATCAGGGGACGCTCGTGGGGCCGGAAGGATTGGTCGAGATCAAAGACACGACGCGGCCGGCGCCGACGCTTATCCTGCACAAAGGCGTCGTCAGCAAAGGGCGGATCCGCGAAGGCGAGCAGCTGCGGATGACCGTGAACGCCTCGACCCGCCAGGATGCCGCGCGCAACCACACGGCGACGCATCTGGTGCATGCCGCGCTGCGCGATCTGCTCGGGCCGCATGTGAAACAGTACGGCTCGCTGGTCGGGCCGAACCGGCTGCGGTTCGACTTCGCCCATTTCCGGCCGCTGTCGTCCCGCGACATCGACGACATCGAATCGACGGTGAACGGCGAGATCCGCAAGAACGAATCGGTGCGGACCGACGTCATGAGCATTCAGGACGCGGTGGCGAAGGGCGCGCTGGCCTTCTTCGGCGACAAATACGGCGAACAGGTGCGCGTGGTGAGCGTCGAGTCGTTCAGCAAGGAGCTGTGCGGCGGGACGCACTGCCGGCACACCGGCGAGATCGGGCTGTTCCGCATCGTGTCGGAAGGCGGCGTGGCGGCCGGCGTGCGCCGGATCGAAGCGCAGACCGGCAGCGGCGCCTATGCGCTGATGAAGAAACTCGAAGCCGACGTGCGCGAGCTGTCCGATCTGCTCAAGGTCGGCCAGTCCGAACTGGTCGCCAAGACCCGCAAGGTGATGACCCAGCTCAAGGATAAGGAACGGGAGCTGGAAGAGTTGAAGCTCAAGATGGCCAGCGGGTCGGCCGTGGCCTCGACGGCCCGCACGGTCGCCGGCGTGCCGGTGCACGTGCAACGGACGGACGGGCTGGACGCGAACGGTATGCGGGCCCTTGCGGATCAGCTGCGCGACAAGCTGAAGAGCGGCGTGGTGGCGCTCGGCGCCGCCACCGGCGACGGGAAGGTGTCGTTGCTGGTCGTGGTGACGAAAGATTTGACCGGCAAGCTGAAGGCCGGCGATCTGATTAAAACGATGGCCGCCGATGTAGGCGGCACCGGCGGCGGCCGGCCGGAAATGGCCCAGGCCGGCGGCAAAGATCCCGCCGGGCTCGATACCGCGCTGGAAAAAGTCTTTGGCTTGGTCGAACAGTCCCTCCAGCGGTAGAATCATGCCGAGCCGCATCCTCGCCCTCGACTACGGCACCAAACGGATCGGGGTCGCCCTGAGCGACGAACTGGGCTGGACGGCACAGCCGCTGGAGACTTTCGAGCGGCGGACATTGGACCGGGACGTGGCGCACATTGCGGCGCTGGTCGGCACGCACGATGTAGAGCGGGTGGTGTTGGGGTTGCCGCTCCAGCTGGACGGCCGCGAGGGCCCTGCGATCCGCGCCATGCGCGAGTTTGCGGCGCAGTTGGTGGCCGGGCTGTCCGTGCCGCTCGTGCTCTGGGACGAGCGGATGACGACGAAAGCGGCGGAAGATCTGCTGATCGCCGCCGATGTGAGCCGGAAAAAACGCAAAGGCACGGTCGATCGCATTGCCGCCGCCATCCTGCTCCAGAGTTATCTGGCGGCCCGGGCGCCGGCGGCCCTTCAGGGACCGGGCGGCGACGCCGATGAAGCACGTAACGAAGATCCGGTGAGTCATTCCCTGAGCGGGTTTCCGTATGACGCTGCGCGTGATCCTGATTCTGGTCGTCCTCGTCGTCGCGCTGGCCGGCGCGGCCGCGTACCAGATGATTCAATGGGCTGAGGCGCCGGTCGTTCCGGACGCCGACCGCCCGTCCCCGAAAACGATTCGTGTCGCCGAAGGGGCGACCTTTCAACAGGTCGCCGCGCTGCTCGAGCGCGAACGGCTGATCAAGAGCCGGTCGGCGTTCGTGCTGCTGGGCAAGCGGCAGGACGCGGACCGGAAAATCCATCCCGGCGAATACGAATTCCACGCTGCGATGCCGCCGGCCGACATTCTCGGCAAGCTGCTTACGGGCAAGGTCGTGCTGCACGCGGTGACGATTCCGGAAGGTTACACCGTCGCGCAGATCGCCGATGTGCTGGGGCAGCAGCAGATCACGAACACGGCGGAGTTTTTGCGGTTGAGCAAAGATTCGACCTTCATTCATTCGCTGGGCGTGACGGCGGACAGCCTCGAAGGGTATCTCTATCCGGACACGTACCGGCTTCCCCGGCCGATCCCGGCGAAAGACCTCATCAAAACGATGGTCGAGGCGCTGAATCAGGTGTACACGTCCGAGTGGACGGCGCGCGCGCAGGAGTTGCGCCTGAGCCGGCATGAAGTGCTGACGCTGGCGTCGGTGATCGAAAAGGAAACGGGCGCCAAGGACGAGCGGCCGCAGATTTCGTCGGTGTTCCACAACCGCTTGAAGAAGAAGATTCCGCTGCAGAGCGATCCGACCGTGATCTACGGGCTGCCGGACTTCGACGGCAACATCAGGAAGAAAGATTTGTCGAACCCCAGTCCGTACAACACGTATCGCTGGCCGGGGCTGCCGCCGGGGCCGATCGCCAGTCCGGGCGCCCAGTCGATCAAGGCGGCGTTGTATCCCGTGGCGTCGTCGTTCCTGTATTTTGTGTCGAAGAACGACGGCACGCACCAGTTCTCCGTGTCGCTCGTCGATCACAATAAAGCGGTGGAGAAATATCAGAAGCGGCATGGCCGGCGGTCGGCCGGGTCCCGGACGTGAGGGGCGGCGCGATGGCCGAGCGGAATCTGCCCGCATTGATCGACCATACCGTGCTGCGGCCGGAAGCGACGAAGGCCGATGTGCTGCGGTTGTGCCAGGAGGCCCGGACGCACGGATTCACCGTCATCTTTGTGCCGCCCTGTTATGTCGATGAGGCGGTGGCGGCGGTGGCCGGGTCGGCGGTGCGTGTCGGTATTCCGATCGGGTTTCCGCTGGGCGGACACACGACGAAGGCCAAGGTGGCGGAAGCGGTCGAGGCGGTGTCGCGCGGTGCGCGCATTCTCGACATGGTAATCAACGTCAGCCGTTTGAAGTCGGGCGATCACGATGCGGTGCGGCAGGACATCGCCGCCGTGGTGCAGGCGACGCCGGCGGTAGAGCACAAGGTCATTCTGGAAACCTGCTATCTGACGCAGCAGGAAAAACTGACGGCGTGCCGCCTCGTGGTCGAAGCGGGCGCGGAGTATGTGAAGACCTCGACCGGATTCGGACCGGCCGGCGCGACCGTCGACGATGTGCGATTGATGACGCAGGCGGTGGCCGGCCGGGCAAAAGTGAAAGCCTCCGGCGGCATCCGGGACTGGGCGACCACCCGCGCGATGCTGGAGGCCGGCGCCGACCGCATCGGGACGAGCGCCGGTCTGGCCATTCTGGCCGAGTGGAAGGCTGCCCAAACGGCGTAACGGAATGGTATGCTGAACCATCGACGATCCATCCGGCAGGCCATGAATTGCCCCGCCACGTTTATCGTGGAAGATGTCGAGGGCGTTGGCACCATCGACAATCTCTCCGAGCGCGGGTGCGCGATCTCGTCGACGGTGGTCGTGCCGGGCGAAGGCTACGCCACGGTGTCGATCACGCTGCCCGATCAGGCGGAGCCGCTCTGTGTGGACCTGGCACGTGTCCGGTGGGCGACGCAGACCGGGTTCGGACTCGAATTTCGCATGCTCAGCCACGCGGCGCGCCAGCGATTGATGCGGTTCCTCACCGTCCCTAAAGCGGCCTGAGTTTCACGAAGACCGGTTTTCCCGCCACGGCGAAGAAATCTTTGCCCGCTCCATCCTTTTTGCTATAGTGCGCCCATGATCAATCGCATCGTGGTGTTGGTGATCGACGGCCTGGGCGCGGGCGCGTTGCCGGATGCCGCCGAGTACGGCGATGCCGGCGCCGATACGCTGGTCCATGTGGCCGAGGCGGTCGGCGGGCTCACGCTGCCGACGTTCGAAACGCTCGGACTGGGCCATGTGGCGTCGATCAGCGGCGTGCGCGCCATGACGCAGCCCATTGGCTGCTTCGGGCGGCTGGCCTTTTCGTCGGCCGGGAAAGATTCCGTCGCCGGCTTGCGGGAGATGGCCGGAGTGCCTCTGCGGGGAAACCGGAAACAGTATGCGGCCGGTCTGCCGGCCGACGTCGTCGCGAAACTGGAGCAGGCGCTGGGCCAGAAGGTCATCGGGGGATTGGTGAGCACGCTCGAAGCCATGGTGAATGCCCATGGTGCGGAGCATCTGTCGAGCGGCGCTCCGCTGGTGTGGACTGACGGCCAATGGACCTGTCATGTGGCGGCGCACGAAGCTATTCTACCGATGGCGCAACTCGTGCTGCGCTGCCGCGAGGCGCGCAAACAGTGTGCGGGAGCCGGCGCGCCCGAACGGATCGTGGCGCACAGTTTTCGCGGCGCGGCCGGCGCGTTCGAATTGGGAGCGGGCCGGAAAGATCTGGTTGCGGAACCGTCCGGCGAAAGTCTGTTCGACGTGCTCTATCGGTCCAGTCAGATTGTGATGGGCATCGGAACCGCGTCCGATCTCTTCGCCGGCCGCGGGTTCACGCGGGCCTTTCCCGCTGCGACGCCGGCCGCGGTGTTCGAGGAGACACTGGCGGTGTTCAAGAAGACGCCGCGGGGCCTGTTGTGCGCCGGTCTTGACCTCGCACCGGATGAACCGTCCGCGACAGCGGCCGTGCTGGAAGACCTCGATCGCCGGTTGCCCGCGCTCTTCGAGTTGCTGCGGCCGGGCGATATTGTCGCGATCACCGGCGGGCATGGGCGCGATGTGACAAGGCCGACCAAGGGGCCGACCAGGGAGTATGTGCCGCTCCTGGTGACGGGACCGAGGCTGGCCGGCGGGGTGAGTCTTGGCACCCGGTCGACGGCGGCGGATCTTGGACAGACCGTTGCCGATGCCCTCCGCTGCGAGCGCTTGCCGTACGGCGACAGTTTCTTCGAAGCGCTGCGGCCGGGATGAGTACAGTGACGAGTGATCAGTGACGGGTGACGAGTGACACTGGGAGCATTCTCATGATGCGTGATAGGCTTTCTTTTCCGTGGCGTATCACTCGTCACTCGTGACTCATCACTGGGCAATGATGTTGTACGAACAGAAACTCCAAGAGCTGGGCCTCGTATTGCCGGTGCCGCCGAAACCGGTAGCGACATATATTCCCGTCGTGCGGGCTGGCGATCTGCTGTTTCTCTCCGGCGTGCTGCCGTCGAAAGACGGCCAGCTCATCATGACCGGCAAACTGGGGCAGGGGTTATCCATCGAACAGGGGATGGAGGCGGCGAAGGTGGCGGTGTTGAACGCGCTCGCCATCGTGAAGAGCGAGGCCGGCTCGCTGGATCGCGTGAAACAGATCGTCAAAATGGTGGGGCATATCGCCTCAGCCCCCGGATTCACCGATCAGCCGCAGGTGTTGAACGGCGCGTCGGACCTGCTCGTCGCGATCTTCGGCGACGCCGGCCGCCACGCCCGCGTGGCTGTGGGAGCGGCGGAATTGCCGCGCCAGGCGCCGGTGGAAATTGAACTGATTGTGCAGGTGCAATAGCTGTTTGTTCAGGCGCTCTCCAAAACTCTCTTCTGATTCCGGTGCGTCTGCCCGTTCTGCTCCGTCTGTTGTCTACCCCTCTTTCGTGGAGTCGGCCCTACCACTAGGGGATTTTCAAGTACACACCAAAAGTCATAGGCTGCGGCCGATTTCTTAGCCAACGACAACGTTGGAGGATGATTGTCGCTTTGCGTGCCGGGCGTGTCCTCTCTTGAGGACAGAACGGTTGCGCGAGCCGCGGCAGTATTCACGGCGGATGGACGACATTGTCTGCCAGGGCAGACGGTGCTGCGTCAGCGCCGACACGACGGGTGTGTTTCATGGTGTTAGACGGCGGAACTCACAACACATAGCATCCAGC
>OMJK01000008.1 GCA_900299325.1 Nitrospiraceae bacterium
CCGCCACACCGAGTACGCCGCGCGCCACACTGCGCATGGTGGCCTCGCTCAGGTCAACCAGGAGCACGCCCTGCTCGCCGGCCAGCCGTTTCCCGATCGTCCGCGACAGCTCGTAACCTTCTTCGGAATAGGCAAGAAAAAACCCGGCCAGGATGCCGCCGAGCGTGAACTGCACCATGCTCAATCCGACTGCGGCGGCCGCGGCCAGTAATGGCCCGGCCACTTCCTTCAGTTGTGGCGCCAACTGCTGCACGGCGGCGCTCAGATTGCTGGCCGCCAGGTGCCAGAATCCGTGAATGGGCGCACCCACCACCGGCCACGACGCAATTTCAGGCGGAGGCGGAGGCACGCGCAAGGTGCCGTCGCGAAAATGCTGGGAAAGGACTTGCAGGTTGTCGGCCGTGAGCGAAATCAGCAGGATGACGGGCAGCACCATGATGACCAGCAACACAATCGTCATCACCGCTGCCGCCAGGCCGGCCCGCTCGCCGAGCCCCGCACGCAGCTGCCGATACAGCGGGAAGACCGCCACCGCGATGATGATGCCCCACAGGATCGTGTGGATGAACGGCTGCACGATCTGGTAACACCAGACGGCCAGGATGGCCACGACGCCGAGCTTGATCGTCGTTTCGAGCGCCTGCTGCGTGAACTCTTCATTCCGCACGGACACCTCCTGAAATGCGCGGACTGTACCTGAGAGCCCTGCTCAATCCACCGTACGCGGAGACCGGCCGGCGGCTTAAGGCTTGGCTTTCGAACCTTTGATCGCCGAGTCGAATTCCTGCTCGGAAATTTCCCGTACCTCGGAGGACTGCAGCGTCACGATCGCGCCGGTCTTGGCGTCCTTGATCTTGATCGCGCCGCTTTTCGCGGTGTCAATATCCGTCATGTAATACACCTTGGTCCCCGCCGGATCGTTGACCATATAGTAGTGCGAGCACCCGCCCAGCAGCGCCGCCAACCCCACTAGCGCATACCATCTTATAGAATGTGCCCTGTTTCTCATGGCATCCTCCGCCGTGCAAACGCGACATGCGTTCGTTGAAATTGCCTAGAACACCAGCGGGATCTCCTGCGCCAGTTCGGCCTTGATCATGGCGCGGATCTTGTTTTCGATCTGGATGCACCGGGCCGTCTTGGTCGCCGACAGCACTTTGCCGACCTTCTCCGCATAGGCCTTCTTGGCCTTGATCTCGGTATCCTCGATCGCCAGCGATTCGCTCAACAGCTTCTTGGCCGTCTCGTTCGAGATCGTGCCTTTGCCCGCGTTGAATTCATCGGCATAGTTCTTAATCGCCATGCCCAACCGCCGGTTGATCTGCTCCAATTCCTTTTGATACGCGTCGTAGATCGGCCAGAACTTCTTGCCCTCCTCGTCGCTCAGCACCATATTGGCCGCCACCACCAGTTTCTTGTCCGCTTTGACCTTCTGCAGCAGAATCCCCATGTTCGTATCGGCGCTGCCCGAACCGGCGCCTGCGCCCGGCGCAATATCCTGCGCCATACCCGTTGTCGCGATCAGCACTGCTCCGAATACCATCGCTGCTACTGTCTTCATGATTCTTCTCCTTTGTGTGCTCAATGATTATCACCGGACTCCCGCGCCCGATGACGGGCGCAGTCGAGAATCCGCATCAGCCTACCCCTGACTCAAATCAGAACTGAACCTTCATGCCGACGATCGGACCATTAAGATCGACTCCCCTGAGCCGAATCCGATCGCGACGCGCTTGGTCGCGTCGCCCGGATCGGCCGAGAGAATATACCCGCGAATGACAATGTCGTGGACAGCGAACTTGGTGACACTCGTTCCCTGTAGCGCCGGCAATCCCATCTCCTGGATCAACCGGACCAGCTCCATTGCCAACACCTGGCCGGCCCGGCGGCCGGCATCAACCTGTTCGGAGGTCTGCGGTGTCGCGTGCGGAACGTACTGCCCGGCCAGCGAAGAATCGACCGGTACATCCCCGCCGGTCGCCACGAAATCGTAAATCCAGATATGACCGGGATAGGGCACCTTGCCCCCGGTATATTCGTGCCGGTCCGACACATGGGTCGAGGCACAGCCGGCGGCAAAAACCGACACGCACAGCACGGTCCCAATGCGGCTACGTGATCTCATCGCGCACCTCCCTCTCTGCATCTCGCCTCGCTTGTCCGACTCGCAATAATGTGTCCTGTTGCGCTTCACCGCCGCGCGTGTGCGCGATAATGTTTACTCGCGCCGGCTCTTTGGTCGATACGGCTCCGTCATCGCCACCTTGAGCAGATGCCCCTCGGCGAGCGACGCCCCGACGGCCAGCGCGTTGGCCACCGCAATCTCCTGCTCGTTCCAGGCCGAACCGGTGCGTGTCTTCAGCGACTCGACCGATTCGCCGGCGCGCGCCGTCACCAGGCGGATCCGCTTCTCGGTGATGCCGGCCCGTTCGGCGTCCGTGAGCGGCCTGAAACTCTGCGCCACGGCGCTGAAGGCCGGCTGCACGCGATCGAAATGTTTCGCCGGCGCCAAGCCGGCCACCTGGTACACCACACCGTCGTGGGCAATCCAGGTGAGGTCGAGCAGAACGCCGCCGTCCGCCTGCAGGCGCGCATGCGCCGCCGGCAGACCGCCGATGGTCAACGGACTTGCTTTCGACGCGATACCGGTCGACTGCGTCGCCCGTTCAACCGCACGCGCGCCGTCCAGCGGATCCGTGCCCTTCACGGACGTGCCGAACACCACCGCCGCCTGGCCGTCCGGCGCCGCCGCCACGATTTTCTGCGGAGAGTTTTCGATCTGCCACGTATCGGGAAACTGCACGAAGAAATTAAAATCCGGATGGAGAAACGCCTGCTGCACGACGAGGCCGTTCGCCGCGCGCGGACCGACGACGAGACCGTCCAGCCGGGTGAGGAACGCCGCGCGCGACACGCTGATCGGCGGGCGGGCCACCGTCGTCAGGTCCCTGGCATGCGCCGCCGTCTTTGCCACCCGGTCGGGTGTCGCCGGATGCGAATCGAAGAAGCCGGGCTTGCGCGGCCCTTTATTCATCAGTTCGACGTCGCGTTCGAGGGTATTCAGAAACGCCGCGAGCGCCGCGGGATCCCAGCCGGCTTTGGCCGCCATCTCCTGCCCGACCTTGTCCGCCTCTGTTTCCTGGCCACGGCTATAGGGCGAGAACACGAGGCCCTGGGCGACGTCCCCGATCCCGCCGACGATGTTGCCGACGAACGGGCTGACGAGTCCCGTGATCCCGGACACGATCCCGAACACCAGCGCAACGGGGCCCTGCTTTGAAATTTTCTGTACGCTGTGCCGGGCCGCGACGTGGCCGATCTCGTGCCCGACGACGCCGGCCAGTTCGTCTTCTGAATTGACGAGCGCCAGCAGACCACGCGTGACGTAGACATAGCCGCCCGGTAGCGCGAACGCGTTCGGCTCGACCGTATCGACAAGGTGAAACCGGTAGGCGACATCTTGCCGCGGCGATTGTTCTGCCAGCCGCTGTCCGAGTTGCTGCAGGTACGGCGTAAACGGACTGTCGTCGAGCAGACCCATGTCTTGCTCGACCTTCTTGGCTTCCTCGGCTCCGATCTTGTTCTCCTGCTCCATGGAAACGAGCGTGACTTCCGGCAAGCCGCTGACCGGATTGACGGCGCACCCTCCGCCTGCCAGCAGCAGCGCCCCGGCGAGAGCCAACCGGATCCGCATGGCTGCGCGGTTATCTATTCGCAAGCTGATCGAGAATGTCATGCGCCTCCTCGTATCCGTGGATCGCACACGAGCAGTTTCGAACGGGGGCTTACCGCTTCGCGAAATACCCGTCCCGCTCGGCGTCGAGCAGGAACTGGTGGGCGGCAGCCTGGAACGCTTCGTCGCGATCGGTCGTCAAGAGATTCGCCCAGGCAAACGGCAGCAGCCCGATCCAGGTCGCCTTGATCTTGGTCACCCGGTACTCGTACCGCTTTTTGAATTCCCGATCGACGTAGAGTTCGAACTGCAGCAGGTCGGAAGAACTTGCGCTGTAGGCAGGCAGGGCGGTGAGCAACACAATCGACGCGAAATTGAATCGGCCGGCCAGTTTCGATTGCGGCGTATGAACGGTCGTGACCGCGCAATAGACTCCCTGATCAGGCGGCGACACGGCCGGCACGGCCTTGGTGAAGACATGCGTATCGGTAAACACCCGCTTCAGTTCGTCATAACTCTCGCGGGTGGGGTAGGGAAAATCGAACCCGGAGCCGGCATAGGCCTGCGCCCGGCTGTATAAATCGTACGGATCGACCCGATAGTAAATGGGAATGTCGTGCGGCGAGACGGCGGCCGATTCATTCGGCGCCGGAATCGTTTCGTAGGTGACCACGCAGGACGTCAGTGTGACCGCGCACAGGGACAGGAGCAGTGATCGGAACATTGTGTCTATGCCGTCGGTTTCACGCAGTTCAATCCGCCGCGCGACTGGCACAGGCGGTACCGCAGTTTCTCCGCCCAGTACCGGTACGCTTCCGTGATATCGTGCCAGGAGTCGGTCACGCCCACCAGGCTCTTCGTGCCGCCGCGACGATCGATCGCCGCGCCCATCAGCGTGCCGGTGGCCGCATCGGTGATCTTGATCTCGGCGCTCGCCGCGCCGGTGTATGCGGAGACACCGGTCGCAAGACTCTTCATGCCGGAGAGCACACGCGTCTGCGGAATCACACTGGAGATCGTGTCCAGCACCACGTTGGATTCGTCCGCCTCGGTGATCGCGATCTGCATCAGCATCGTGCCCGGTTCGTACCCTCTCGTCATCTCGTAATCTTTGCCGAGCGCCGCATGCACGTCGTCGAACATCACGTTGGCCAGCATTTTCCGGTCTTCCGGCTTCACTTTCCCCAAGGCCGAGTCCTTGCCCACGAAGACCGTTATGGGATCGAGATGAATCTTCGTATACTTCCGCCAATCCAGATCGTGATTGATGTAGACCAGCAGCGCCTGATCTTCCGGACTCTCCCCGACCGTCGACCGTTTGCCTTCCTTCAACATGGAATAGGTCTTCTGGTCCATGAAGCCGGACTTTTCCACCGACTTGGCCTGCTGGGTCTCAGCGCAGCCGCTGGATCCGATCAACACCGCCACCGCCACTATCCCTAACAAACGCCGCATGTGCCCCTCTTTGCGTTAAAACCGTTCTGCTCGCGCAACTTGCTGCTCGTCCGGGATTATGCTGATGAATCACATGCAATTCGCGCAACGGGCCCACAATCGAAGGGGAAAGTATCCTCCCTTCATTTCCGTGAGTCAAGAGCCGCCGGCCTCCCTGTCAGCCGGGAACCGCTACCGGTCACGGGAATCCGGCAGGTTCGCGGCGGGATTGCCCGGCACCGACCATCCACCCCCCAGCGCCTTGTAGAGTTGCACGACCGACGTCAGCTGCGCGCGGCGCGTACGGGCCAGGGACAATTCCGCGTCGAACAAACTCCGCTGGGCAGTCAAGACATCGAGATAGCTCGCCCGGCCTCCCTGATAGCGGGAATCCGCCAGTGTATAGGCGGATTTTAACGCCGCCACCTGCCGCTCCTGCGCCGTCCGCTGTTCGCCGGTTTTCTGCACCGCGATGAGCGCGTCTTCGGTTTCCTTGAAGGCCGTCAGAACCGTTTTCCGGTATTGGGCCACGGCGGCTTGCGTCTGCGCCTCCGTCACCTTGACCTGATAGCCCAGCGCCGATGCGTTGAAAATCGGACCGGTGACCGACGCGGACCCTTTGAAGATCGCGAACGGCCCCGCGGACGTGCCGTCGGTCTGATAGGCGGCGCCGCCGACCGCACCGGTGAGCGCCAGTTGCGGAAACCGGTAGGCCTCGGCGACGCCGATGTTCGCGGTCGCCGCCGCCAGATCCTGCTCGGCTTTCAGAATGTCCGGCCGCCGCTGGAGCAGATCGGACGGCAGGCCGGGCGGCACGGCCGGCGGCATCACCTGCTCGGTCAGGTGCGCGCCTCGCGCGATGTCCGCCGGTTTGCGGCCGACCAGCAGGCTGATCCGGTTCTCGGTCTGCGCCACCTGTTTCTCCAGATCGGCCAGGTGCGCGGCGGTCCCCGCCTGCTCGGCCTGAAACCGGTCGAGATCCAGTTTCGAAATGACGCCCTGCTTGAACCGCAGTTCCGACAGCCGGACCGAGTCATCCCAGGATTTGAGCGTGCGCTTCGTAATCTCCACTTCGTAGTCCAGTCCACGCAGATCGAAGTATGATTCCGCCACGCTGCTGACCAGACCGAGCACGACGACGCGCTGATTTTCCTCTTTCGCCAGCAACTGCGCCCGCGCAGCCTCGATCGACCGCCGGATGCGTCCCCACAGATCCAGCTCCCATTTGAGCCCGACGTCGGCGTTCTGGTACCCGAGGCTCAACCCGCCGTTGTTGCCTCCGACCGGAAGGCCGCCGCCGCCCACCGGAAACACGTTGCTGTTGGTGTTCCGGAACCCGAACGCGGTGCCCGAATAAGTCGCGGAGGGCACCAGGTCGTACTTGGCGATCATCAACTGCGCCTGAAATTCCTCGATGTTCGCCGCCGCGATCTGCAAATCCAGGTTGTCCTGCAACGATTCCCGGATCAAACTTTGCAGCGCCTCGTCCTTGAGCAGTTCCCACCAGGGCAGGTTCGCGATGGATTCTGACGTTGCGCGCGCGAGACGCCACGAGTCCGCCGGCGCCGTCTCCGGTCGCGTGTAGTCAGGCCCCATCTTGCAGGCCGCGCTCCCCAGCGCCAGCAGCCCGATGATGATCCATCGCCACATCGTCAGCCCCCTCCCCGGAGCGCATGATCCGGCATCACCGCTCCCATTGTCGAGACGGCCCGGCGCCGTCTGGCGCCCGACCGCTCAACGACATAGAAACACACCGGCACGACCATGATCGCCAGCGCCGTGGCGGCCAGCATGCCGCCCAGCACGGTGACGCCCAGAATGATCCGGGCATGGGCGCCCGATCCGGACGCCAACACGAGCGGCACGACGCCGAGGATAGAGGCGATCGCGGTCATGAGAATCGGCCGCAGCCGGAGCCGCGCCGCATCCAGCGTCGCGTCGACGAGCGGCCGCCCCTGCTCGACCTCCAGCTTGGCGAACTCCACGATCAGGATCGCGTTCTTCGCGCCGAGCCCGATCAGCATGACCAGCCCGATCTGCGAGTAGACGTCGTTCTCCAGCCCCAGCCCCCACAGCGCGGCGAACGCACCGAACACCGAGATCGGCGTCGCGAGCAGCACGCTGACCGGCAGCGCCCAGCTTTCGTACTGCGCCGCGAGGATCAGAAACACGAACAGCAGCGACACGCCGAACACGACGGCCGGCGGCACACCTTCTGCCGCCACTTTTTCCTGGTACGCCATGCCCATATAGTCGAAGCCCATTTCACGCGGCATGGTTTCGGCAAACACGGATTCCAGCGCGGCCATCACCTGCCGGGAACTGTACCCCGGCGCCGCCATCGCCGTGATCTGCGCCGACCGGTATTCGTTGAACCGCATCGTGAACTCCGGCCCCGCCGTGGGCTGCATCGTGACCAGCGCCGACAGCGGCACCATCTGGCCCTGATTGTTGCGGACGTAGAACTGGCCGACCTGCTCGGCCTTCGTCCGGTAGTCCGGCTCCGCCTCGACATACACCTGCCACAACCGGCCGAACCGGTTGAAGTAGCCGGTGAAGGCGCCCCCCATGAACGTCTGGAGCGCATGGTACACGTCGCTGATGGCCACGCCCTGCTTGAGCGCCTTGTCGCGATCGACCGCGGCGTAATACTGCGGCGTGCCCGGAATGAACGTGGTCATGACCCGGCCCATCTCCGGACGCTGCCGCACGGCCTCGAGAAATCGCTGTGTCTGCCCGGCCAGCACATCGAACGACCGGCCGGCACGATCCTCCAGCAAAAACGTCACGCCTCCGGATGTCCCGACGCCGGGAATCGCCGGCGGCGGGAACGCGAACGCCACCGCTTCGGGCAGGCGCCTCAGCCGGTCGTTCAGGCCGAAGAGAATCGCGCGGTATTTCTCCTCCGGCGCTTTCCGTTCGTCCCAGGGTTTGAGCGAAACGTACACGACCGCATTATAGGTTGTAAACGTCTGGCTCAACACGCTGTACCCGGAGACGGCCGTGTAATATTCCACGCCGGGCGTGTCGGCCAGGATCGCATTGATCTTCTTGACGACCTCATCGGTCCGCTGCAGGGACGCCGCCGCCGGCAGCTGCACGTTCATCAGGAAGTAGCCCACATCTTCCAGCGGGATAAATCCGCCGGGCAGGCGCGCGCCGAGCAGACCGGCTGCGGCCGCCACCAGTACCAGCATGACCATCGTCCGGCCGGATTTCTTGATCAGCCCCCCGCACACGCCCACGTACCGGTCGGTCGCCC
>OMJK01000009.1 GCA_900299325.1 Nitrospiraceae bacterium
GCTCCGCTCCGTGGAGATGATCACCCAGCGGCCGACGATCGGATCGCGTCTTAAATCAGGCATCGCAAGCTCCGTCGCTCGTGAAACGTGACGCGGTATACGTCAGGCACGGGAACAACACTGGATAGTACATCTTCTGCGCATCGCGCGCCACGCATCACGTCTTTTTAGACTCGCCACATGGCCGACTCGAAGTCGGGTCCCGGCACGGTCAGGACAGCCGGATGCTGATGGGGATAGCGCGTCACTTCCAGGTCCCGCTCCAGCACGACGATGCTCACGCGGACATCGTCGCCCGGTTCGAGTTGAAGATCCTTTTGTAGGATAGCCACTTCGACGATGGCCTTGCGGCAGATCGAAAGGTATTCGCCGGCCGCTTCCCAGCCGTCGCCTTCGCCGGTGCGATGCAACTGGAATGTATCGGGGCCGCCGGGTGCCAGCGAGAACGACAGCCGGTAGCCGCAGCGGGGCCGCTGCAGGAGAATCTCCACGCGCAAGTTGCCGTGCCGCTCCTGCGACGCGTCATCGAGGTCCAACCGGACAAACAGATGCTCCAGGCTCCAGCCGAACTGGATCGCCGTAAAAATGTTGTCGGCTTTCCACATGGCGCCCAGCGGCGGGCTTGGCGTGATCGAACCGGCGCCGCGCCACTCGAAGAAATTCGTGACCTCGCCGTCGATGGTCGGCGCGATGAGCGAGACCGGCGGCGTCACGCGGTCGGCATGGGGCGCGGCAGCCTTCGAGCAGATGGGCCGGTTCAGCGAGTCGGGCGGCGTCAGGCCGGCGAGGGTCCAGACGTTTCGCAGATGGGTGCGGAACAGCCGGTCGAATTCCATCTTGTAGGCCGTGTCGAAATCGTCGCCGTACCACCAGAACCAGTCGCTGCCTTCCGCCGCGTAGAGTTCGCGCCAGGCCGCTTCGGCGCGCTCGGCCGGCAGGGCCGGGCTGACTTCGGCCAGGCGGGCGCGGGTATGGCCCAGCAGATCCCATCCGCGGTTGTCCTCCTGATGGCCGATCCAGATTTTGAAATCGTGGTTGATCCAGGAGCCGGAGTGTAGGTGCGACAGATGCTGCACGGGCGGCAGGTCCGCAATCGCCTCGGAGACCGTCGACGTCCGCACCTGGACGGCCTCGCCCTGGTCGAGCGCGTGTCTGGTCACAGCCGAGTAGAGCAGCGAGAGAAACCGTTCGCCGCCGTCGTGATAATGCTCCCACGGATTGTCGCCGTCCAGCACGATGGCGATGAGCAGCCGCTCCTGCGGCGTCTGCTGGACGATGCTGCGCAGGCGGTGCAGCACGTCGGCAGCGGCGGAGTCCGGGTCGGTTTTGTGGTAGACGAAGCCGAACGCGTCCGATATGTCCCGGTCGCGGAACACCAGCGTCACGTCCTGTCCCGGTGCGCCGGCGCGGTAGGGGCGGTAGAGCGCGGTCTGGCGATGCCAGGACTGCCCCGAGCCTTCGAGCGAACGGGCCAGCACGCCTTCATCGGTGGCAAGCCACCGGAGTCCGACCTTCGGAAGCAGCGGCAGCAGTTCGGGACAGACCGAACCTTCCGACGGCCACAATCCGCCCGGCGGTTGGCCGAACGTGTTGCGATGGAAGTCGACCGCACGGCGCAGCTGGGCTTCCGCGTCGTCCGGCGCATGGAAGCGCGAGGGGAGAGGCAGGTCGGGCCGCGCCCGCCGGTTGATGTCCGTGTCGATGACGAGCGGCAGTATCGGATGGAAGAACGGCGTCGTTGTCAGTTCGATCTGGCCGCGCTCTGCGAGGCGCCGGTAGAGCGGCACGATCTCCTGAATCGCCGTCCGCTGCAGGGACAGGACTTCCTGCTTGTCCTCTTCGGTGAAGCCCCGGTTCTTGCTGCGCAGCGCGGCGAGGCGCGGATAGCGGTGGACCGGGCCATAGCCGAACCAGGCCAGATTGTGCCACACCTGCAGATCGAGCAGTTCCTGCGTGGAAAACTGCCGCGCGATCCGTTCCAGATCGTGGTCGGCTACTTCCAGCCCGCGTTTGACCAGCAATTCGTGATAGCGGGGATAGGGGCGGACCATCGTGGCCCAGTTGGCGGAGAAGAAATGCCGGATGAGGAACGCCTTCTCGTCCGGATGCAGCGCGTCGGCCGGCCGTTGGGCGTACTCCAAAAACAAATCCCGCACGGTGCCGGCGCCGATTTCCTGCAACTGGAGCAGCAGCGACGGGGTGAAATTGAACGTGGCCCGCACCGCCGGAAATTTCTCCAGCAGGTAGGCCATGTCGAAGTAGGCTTTCGTGGCGTGGAGGCGGACCCACGGCATGCTGGCCGTCCCCGCCACCGGGTCGGTGTAGTACGGCTGGTGCATGTGCCAGAGAAAGCAGACGTGGGCCGTCTTCATAGAGTGCGAAGAAGATTGCGCGTGCAGCATGAGTATGGCATAGGGGTACCAGGCATGCAAACAAACGGCGGGATTTCCTCGCTGCATGGAGCCACTCAATCGTGAACAAATGGTGGTGGTATTGGGGACCGGTGTTCGGCTACGCGGGGCTGATTTTTTATCTCTCGTCGCTGCCGAATCCGGGGGAGGACATTCCGCTCCCCGACCTGGGCGACAAGTCGCTGCACGTCATCGAGTACGCCGTGCTGGGCGGCCTGTGTTACCGCGCGTGGCGGTGGTGTGCGCCCGAGCGTGTGGCGCGCTGGGCGTTTGTCCTGGCCGTCGTGACGGGTGCGCTGTACGGCATCAGTGACGAATGGCACCAGTCGTTCGTGCCGCTGCGCGAGTCGAGCTGGCTGGATTGCGTGGCCGACGTGATCGGCTCAGTTGTCGGCGCGGGGCTGGTTCACTGGATGTTCAACGGCTCCTTTGTCCGCTCGCTCGATCCGCTGCGTGAGAACCGGCGGACTTCGTGACAACCCTCCAGCCCACCGGTATAATCCGCCGCGTATGACCACTGCCAATCCCGCTTCTCCGGCGGCGCCGCTGGCTCCACCCGACCGGGCCCTCGTGGCCAAAACCATTGAGACACAGTTGCCGTCCGGCCTCACGTTGCGGGCGCTCAAGCCGCTGGCCGGCGACGCCTCCAATCGCCGCTACTATCGGGCCGAACTTGCCGGCGGATCGCCGAAGTCGGTCATCCTCATGCAATTGGCGGCGCCGGAAGGCTTCAAACAATCCGAAGAAGCGGTCAGCGGCGCGACGCACACCATCACCGAGTTGCCGTTCATCAACGTGCTGTCGCATCTGGCCAAGATCGGCCTGACCGTGCCGACGCTGCATTACTACGACCGGACGGCGGGGCTGCTCTATCTCGAAGATTTCGGCGACGTCACGCTGGCTGAGTCGGCGTCCCATGCGCGGCTGCCGCTCGTTGAGCGGCTCTACAAGCAGGCGATCGACGAACTGGTGCGGCTGCACGTCGACGGCACCTCGCCCGCCGATCCGGGCTGCCTGGCATTCCACCGTGGGTTCGACGTGCCGCTGCTCATGTGGGAGTTCGATCATTTTCTCGAATACGGCATCGACGCGCGGGTGAGCCGCCCGATGGATGCGGACGATCGCACCGCCGTGCGCCGCGAGTTCGACGGCATCGCGCAGTTGCTCGCCGGCCAGCCCCGCGTGCTGACCCATCGCGATTACCACTCGCGGAATTTGATGGTAGACGGCGACCGGCTCGGCGTGATCGATTTTCAGGACGCGCTGTTGGGGCCGGCCACGTACGACCTGGCCTCGCTCCTGCGGGACGCCTACATCCAACTCGACGAATCGCTCGTCGACGATCTGGTCGCGTACTATCTCGACCGGACGGCCGAGCGGCGCACGGCGTGGCCCGATCGCGCGGCCTTCCGCCGGCTGTTCGACTTCACCAGCATCCAGCGCAATCTCAAAGCGGCGGGGCGGTTCGTCTATATCGATCGCGTGAAGGGCAATCCCAAATTTCTGGCCGATATCCCCCGCGTGCTGGGCTATGTCAAACGCAATCTCCAGAAACATCCGGAACTGGCGACGCTCCGGAAACATCTGACGCCGTATGTGCCGGAACTACAGTAGCTATCAGCAATCAGCTCTCAGCTGTCAGATGGGAGCCATTGTTCTTCTTACGCTGATCGCTGATCGCTGAAAGCTGAGTGCTGAGAGCTATCTGATGAAAGCCATGATCCTCGCGGCGGGGCTCGGCACCCGCCTCAGACCCCTCACGAATACCGTGCCCAAGCCGCTGCTGCCGGTCGCCGGCACGCCGCTCATCGTCTGGAACCTGCTGCTGCTCAAGCGCCACGGGTTTCGCGACGTGGTCGTCAATCTGCACCATCTCGGCCCGATGATCGAACAGGTGGTCGGAAACGGTTCCCAGTACGGGCTGCGCATCCTCTATTCCAGGGAGCCGGTTATTCTCGGCACGGGCGGCGGCATCAAGCAGGCCGAGCCGCATTTCTCCGGCGAGCCGGTGCTGGTCATGAACGGCGACACGCTGGTGGAACTGGATCTCGGCGCGCTCTGGTCGTTTCATCGCGACCGGCAGGCGGCGGCGACGCTGGTGCTGCGGGAGGATCAGGACGCGGCGCAGTGGGGGCTGGTCGAGGTCGGCACAGAGAATCAGATCGTGCGGATTGTCGGGAAAGGCCGGACC
>OMJK01000010.1 GCA_900299325.1 Nitrospiraceae bacterium
CCGATGTTCAGCTTATTGGGGTTGGCTGGATCGGCCGCGGTTTTTCCCATGTCGAAATACTCGGTGATCCGGAATGCGGGATTGCCGGTGGCCGCGTCGTCGTAATTTGAAAATGTGACGTGGGGATCGGCGACCTGAGCATGTGACGAGGGCGCCAATCCAAACAACGCGACGGCGATGGATATGATGATGATTGAGAGAGCAGGCATGACCAGCCTCCTGACGAAGTGAGATGCAGGGGACACGGCTGACCGGACAGTCCAGTGCAGTCTGTCCCAGCAACTTAGACGAGCGGGGCGGTCGGACGTAAACGGGTAGCGAGGAAATATTTTGTAGGGGGAGACAAGTAGGGAGCAGGGGGCGGAGCTGGTTCCGGGGCGTCAGGGAGAACACGATGCATCGAGCGGATGAACATCATGTCGGCAGCGGGCGCGTGACGGCGGCGCGCGCCAGACATATTCCGGTGATCGGCATCGGCGGGCCGGTCGGATCGGGAAAGACGGCCTTAGTCGAGCGGCTCTGTCTCGCGCTGCGCGATCGCTACAGCCTGGCCGTCGTGACCAATGATATTTTCACGAAAGAGGATGCGGAGTTTCTGACGAGAAAAGGCGCGCTGCCGCAGGACCGGATACTCGGTGTGGAAACCGGCGGCTGTCCCCATACGGCGATTCGCGAGGATGCGTCGCACAATCAGGAGGCGCTCGACGAGTTGCTGCGCCGCCATCCCGATGTTGATCTCATGTTTGTCGAAAGCGGCGGTGATAATCTTGCCGCGACCTTCAGTCCGGAGTTGGTGGACTACACCATTTATGTGATCGATGTGGCCGAAGGTGACAAGATTCCCCGCAAAGGCGGGCCGGGCATCACACGGTCCGATCTGCTTGTCATCAACAAGATTGATCTCGCGCCCTACGTCGGCGCGGATCTCGGCGTCATGGACCGCGACAGCCGCCGCATGCGCGGCGACCGGCCGTTCATATTTACCAATCTCGTGTCGGGCGAAGGCCTGGATGGTGTGGTGAGTTGGGTTGAGTCGCACATTCATCAACATGTGCCCCACCGGTGACAGGCTGTTGAGAAAGCCCGCCAGCCGCGTTCTCGCGTCGCTCAGGGGCTCGACGTACCGAAAAGAGTACGCCTCGCCTCTTCGCTCGCTGCGGCCTTGCTGGACGAACTTTCTGAACAGCCTGTAGGGACGGCGACAATCATTGCCAAAACTCAGACTGCGTTCTCAGACACCACGAGGCATTGCTCGGACTGACTCCGTCGGCCGTGTCGGGACCTTGTCATTGGAATATGTCCGGCGAGAAGGCCGCACTGTCTTCGGCCGCACGCGCTGCCAGACGCCGTGGCATCTGCTCCCGCCCATTTATCTGGACGATACCGGAAGCGCATATACGCTGCTGGTTAATCCCTCCGGCGGCCTCGTCGGCGGAGACCGCCTCTCGATCGATCTCTCGGTCGGACCAAAAGCCCACGTCCTGATCTCCACGCCATCCGCCAATCGCGTCTACCGGTCCCCGTCCAAACCATCCGTGCAAACGGTCGAGATTACGGTTGGCGCGGGCGGTATGCTGGAATGGGTGCCCGAACAGACGATTCCCTTTGCCGGGTCGCGTTTTCGCCAATTCATCGACGTCACGCTGGCCGCCGGTGCGACGGTTTTGCTGTGGGATGCTGTGGCATCGGGGCGAATTGCGAGCGGTGAGCGGTGGGCGTTTACCAGCCTCGACAACGATATTTGCATTCGAACGGCCTCTGGCGCCTCGGTGCGGGAGCGGTTCTCGCTCGAGCCGGCCGGACGACAAGGCGGAGTCGGTGCGGTTGCGGAGTGGGACTATGTTGCGTCGTTGTTTGCCGTCGGCGATGCGATCGAGTCCGACCGCTGGGGCGAATTGGAATCCCTGCTCGCCGGGGTGCTGGCGCGGCATCATGGCCATGTGCTCGGCGGCGTCTCGCAGCCGGCTGCTCCCGGCCTGGTGGTCAAGCTTGTGGCGCGCTCTGCGCCGGACTTGACCGCCGTGTTGAATGAGTTGTGGAGCGCCGCGCGTCAGATCCTCTGGAAGCTGCCGCCCGCCGTGCTGCGGAAGTACTGATCGCCTCGTTCCGGGCGAATTGACAGGCCCCCCAACGGATGCTATTCTTGCCAAAATTTTTGGAGACAATGGCGTCTCCGGGTTACGTTGATACAGCACGCGGACAATGACGTCCTCGGTCCTCTTTGGGGCTCGAGGGCGTTTTTTTTTAACCAGGATGCTGAAACGACTGCCAGCTGCGTTCTCGCTTGCTCAGACCCTCGACGTACCTAATATAGTACGCCTCGGGCCCTCGCAGCACTGCGGTCTTGCTGGGCAGCCGTTTTGAGCATCCTGCAGGACAGGGAAGAGATATGCGCATTCTTCGTATCGCCATGGCGCAGATCAACCCGACGGTCGGGGATTTATCCGGCAATGCCCGGATGATCAAGGCCGGCATCAAGGCTGCCCGGACCGCCAAGGCGGATCTGGTGGTGTTTCCGGAACTGGCGGTGACCGGTTATCCGCCGGAGGATCTACTCTTGAAGCCACGGTTTGTGGCGGACACCCGGCGGGTGGTGGACGAGATCGCCAAGGAATGTACGGGGATGGTGGCGGTGGTCGGGTACGTGGGACAGGGGGTGGAGGCGCAGGAACGGACAATTCGCCCCGTGGTTGTGTCGGCCGGCCATCATGACTTGTCGAATGCCGCGGCGATTCTCAGCGAGCGACGCCTGGTGGCGAGTTATGGCAAGTGGTTGCTACCGAACTACGGAGTGTTCGACGAGAGCCGGTATTTTCGTCCCGGGCGTACGCTGCCGCTGGTCGGCCTGCGCGGCACGACGATCGGCATCAACATCTGCGAGGACATCTGGTTTCCGGACGGGCCGACCCGGTTGCAGGCGGCGGCCGGCGCGGAAGTGATCGTCAACATCAATGCCTCGCCCTTCCACGTCGGCAAGGCGCGGTTGCGCGAGCAGATGCTGGCGACGCGCGCGCGGGAGAACGGCGTGATCGTGACGTACACGAACACGGTCGGCGGCCAGGACGAGCTAGTGTTCGACGGAAGCAGTTTGATCGTCGACCAGACCGGCACGGTGATCGCCAGAGCCAAGGCCTTCGAAGAAGATTTCCTCGTGGCGGATCTGAACGTAGAAGCGGTCGGGCGCGGCCGATTGGCACATGGAGGCAAGAAAAGCCTCAGCGGCAAGGCGGCGGGCGTCGTCGAGCGGGTTGCCATCAAGGGTGCGGCCTCCGCGCCGAAGCGATCACGCGTAGTGCCGCCGCTCGACACGCCGTTGAGCGAATGCGACGAGGTGTATCGCGCGCTGGTGCTCGGGGTCACGGATTATGTGCGGAAGAACGGCTTCAAAAAAGTCGTCATCGGGCTCAGCGGCGGTGTGGATTCCGCATTGACGGCGGCGATCGCCGTGGATGCGTTGGGCGCGGACAACGTGCTGGGCATTTTTATGCCCTCGCCCTACACGTCCCAGGAAAGCGGTGAAGACGTTGCCGAGTTGGCTCGGCGGTTGGGTATCGAGACGCAGACCATTTCGATTACGCCGGCCTTTGAGCAATACAGACAGACGCTCGCTCAGGCGTTCCGCGGGAAGGCGGCTGATACGACGGAAGAAAATCTCCAAGCCCGCATCCGTGGCAATATCCTGATGGCGTTCTCGAACAAGTTCGGCCATCTCGTGCTGACCACAGGCAACAAGAGCGAGATGAGCGTGGGGTATGCCACGCTGTACGGCGACATGGCGGGCGGGTTTGCCGTGATCAAAGACGCGCCGAAGACGATGGTCTACGAGTTGGCGCAGTTGCGGAACCGGCAGGGCCGGGCGCCGGTCATTCCCAAGCGGATTCTCGATCGCGCGCCGACGGCCGAATTGAAACCGGATCAGAAGGACGAAGACAGCCTGCCGCCGTACGCGGTGCTCGATCCGATTCTCAAGGCATACGTGGAGGAGGATCGATCGATCGAGGAAATTGTGGCGGCCGGATTCGACCGGGAGACGGTAAAGCGGGTGGTGACGCTGGTGGATCGCAGCGAGTACAAGCGGCGGCAGGCGCCGGTCGGCATCAAGATCACGCAGCGGGCGCTGGGCAAGGATCGCCGGATGCCGATCACCAGCGGCTATCGCAGCGGGTAACGGAGGCATGGCGCGGATCACGCTGTGCGAGAGGAGGCCCTGATGGCTCAAGCGGGATGGTCGTGGGTGCGGACCGTCGCGGTCATGGTCGGCGTCGTCGGATGGACCGGCGGGGCCTGGGGGCAGGAGACCGGGGCCGCCGCCAGCATCGACAGCGGCGATACGGCGTGGCTCTTGGCGGCGTCGGCGCTGGTGTTCGGCATGATCATGCCGGGACTCGCGTTTTTCTACGGCGGGCTGGTGCGCAGCAAGAACGTCATCGGCACGATGGTGCAATCCATCGGGATTGTGTGCGTCGTGAGCGCGATCTGGGTGCTCTGCGGCTACAGCCTGGCGTTCGGACCGGACCGGGGCGGATTTATCGGCGGTCTGGAATGGATCGGGCTCTCCGGCGTCGGGGCCGCGCCGCATCCGGTGTATGCGCCGCGGGCGCCGCATCAGGCGTTCATGTTGTTTCAGATGTTATTTGCCGCGTTCACGCCGGCGCTGATTGTCGGGGCGATCGCCGAGCGGGTGAAATTCAGCGCGATGCTCTGTTTCGCCGGTCTCTGGTCGCTCTTCGTCTATGTGCCGCTGGCGCACTGGATGTGGGGCGGCGGCTGGCTGGCCAGAATCGGCGCCGTCGATTTCGCCGGCGGCACGGTCGTGCACGTGAGTTCCGGGTTCAGCGCCCTGGCCTGCGCGATGATCCTCGGCAAGCGGCGCGGCTGGCGGACCGATTACATGGCGCCGCACAACCTGCCGTACGTGCTGCTGGGCACGGGTCTGTTGTGGCTGGGATGGTTCGGGTTCAATGGCGGCAGCGCGCGGGGCGCGAATGCTGTAGCCGTCGGGGCGGTGACGATGACGCATATCACGGCGATGGCGTCGGCGCTATCGTGGATGGTACTGGAGTGGCATCATCGCGGCAAACCCACCGTACTGGGTCTTGCCAGCGGCGCGGTGGCCGGGCTGGCGACCTCCACGGCCGGCGCGGGGTTTGTCGGGCCGATGGCCTCGATTTTACTGGGCGTTATCGCCGGGATGGCCTCGTATCTGGCAATTGTTTGGAAGGGGAAGATCGGCTATGATGACACCCTTGACGTGCTGGGAACGCACGGGGTCGGCGGCATTCTCGGCACACTGGGCGTCGGATTGTTTGCCTCAAAGGCTCTCAACGCCGCCGGTGCCGACGGGCTCTTCTTCGGGAACTCCGGGCAACTGGGTATCCAGCTGGTCGCAGTTCTGGCGACCGTGGCCTTCTCGTTTGTCGGGACCTACGTCATTCTGAAGCTGATCGACGGCGGCATGGGACTGCGTGTGTCGCCGGAAGAGGAAGCGACGGGCCTGGATCTGACACAACATAACGAGCGTGCCTACTCATAGGAGGCGGCGACATGAAATTGGTTGAAGCGATCATCAAGCCGTTCAAACTCGACGAAGTGAAGGACGCCCTGCTGGAAATCGGCATCCAGGGCATGACCGTGACCGAAGTCAAAGGCTTCGGCCGGCAGAAGGGCCACAAGGAAACGTATCGCGGGCAGGAATACACCATCGAGTTCGTGCCCAAGGTCAAAATCGAGGTGGCTGTGCAGGACAGCCAGGTGCCCCGCGTGCTGGAAACGATTTCGCGGGCGGCGAAGACCGGCAGCATCGGCGACGGCAAAATTTTCGTGCGTGATTTGAGCTCGGCG
>OMJK01000011.1 GCA_900299325.1 Nitrospiraceae bacterium
AGAATCTGTTCAACGGTGTGACGCAACCGTGGCATGCGACCCTCCTTTCGGCCCGACCCTAACATAGGATCTGGACCCGTTTAAGGGGGCTAGGTCAATATCCTGTAGAAAGTAAGACCGTCACATGTCATGGGTTAAAACGAAAATGGTGCGAGGGCCTTGCTTCATCTCCAGATTTGTAACGAAGCTTACCCTTTTCCCTGCGGGAAATCATCTCAGAATGCGGGGAGCTTATGGCTGATAGCGCATGGCTGATGGCACAGGCAACACGTCAACATGCGGTTTATCAGTCAAGCATAAGTCAAGTTATGAGTCGAGTGCGCGGATAGCAGAATGGAACTCTGACTCGCTGAAGGGGGATTAGAGTCAAGACGGACCGGTATCGGAAACCTAGTCTTGCACAGAACAGACGATCAACCTGCGCAATGGCAGCGAAGCTCTTAGCGCAGATGAATCCGGTCTGCGTCAGCCTTTGGCCGGACGCTCGCCGGACGGCACATGGTCCAGGCCGAAGGCGGAATGCAGGGCGCGCATGGCCAGCTCCAGATACTTCTCGTCGATCACGCAGGAAATTTTGATCTCCGACGTGCTGATCATCATGATGTTGACGCCCTCGCGGGACAGGACCTGGAACATTTTGGCCGCTACCCCGGAGTGCGAGCGCATGCCGACGCCGATCAGCGACACCTTGGCGATCGCCTCGGTCACCGAGACGGACTTGGCGTCGATGTCCTTCGCCACGTCCTGAATGAGCGAGACCGCCTTGCGGAGGTCGGCGCGCGGCACGGTGAACGACATGTCCGTCAGCGCCGCCTGGCTCATGTTCTGAATGATCATGTCCACGTTGATGCTCGCCTCGGCGACGCGGCCGAAAATCTTCGCCGCAATGCCCGGCTTGTCCGGCACGCCGATGATCGTGATCTTCGCCTGATTGCGGTCGCCCGTCACGCCGGCGATCGCCACCCCTTCCATGTCGGCATCTTCGCGTGTCACGAGGGTCCCCTTTCCTTCCTTGAAGCTCGAATTGACTTCCACCGGCACGTTGAACTTCGCGGCGAATTCAACCGAGCGCGTTTGGAGCACCTTGGCGCCGAGACTGGCCATCTCGAGCATCTCTTCGTACGAGACCCGGTCGAGGCGCCGGGCGGCCGGCACGATGTTGGGATCCGCCGTGTAGACGCCGTCGACGTCGGTAAAAATGATGCAGCGATCCGCCTTGAGCGCCGCCGCGAGCGCCACCGCCGTCAGGTCGGAGCCGCCCCGCCCCAGCGTCGTCACGTCCGATTGCTCGTTGACGCCTTGAAACCCGGCGACGACCGGGATCACGCCCTGGCCGAGCGCTTCGCGAATCCGGTCGGCGGTCACCCGCGCGATGCGGGCCTTGGTGTGGACGCTGTCGGTGATAATGCCGACCTGGCGGCCGGTGAACGACCGGGCGTTGACACCGCGCCCGCGCAATTCCATCGCCAGCAGCGCGATTGTGACCCGTTCGCCGGTCGACAGCAGCATGTCCATCTCGCGCTCGTCCGGCGTCGGCGTGATCTGATGCGCCAGCTTGACCAGCCGGTCTGTCTCGCCGCTCATGGCGGAGAGCACGACGACGACCTGGTCGCCGGCGCGCTGCGCCTGTGCCACGCGGTCGGCGACACGGTGAATACGCTCGATCGTGCCGACCGAGGTCCCGCCGTATTTATGGACGATCAACGCCATCGCTCAACCCTTGGCAAAAAACTTCGTGACGAATTTCGTGGCGTCGCGCGCGGGCGCCTTGGACGCCTGCGCATCGGCTTCGGTGAACCGCCGGTCGCCCGCGTGCTTGCCGCCGCCCTCGCCGAACGCATAAAACGCCTGGTCCGCCGCGCCTTCTCCGTGATCGCACAGCACCAGATACCGGTAGCGGCCGTGTTTCGCCAGACCGGTGAGCAGCGGCCCGACCAGCTCCCGGTCGAACTCTTCGATCCCGCGCACCTTCGCGGTGATGTCCGTGCTGTGCACGACCTCGTCCGTCAATCCGGCGTGAACATACACGAAATCTTTCGTGGCTAGTTCGGCGACCGCCGCCTCCGCCTTCGCGCGAAGGCCGGATGCCACCCGTTCTGGCTCCGCCGCCTCGAGCCCCGCACAGATGCCGACGCCCCGATGGACGTCGCTGCTGGCCACAACGGCGCCGCTCACTCCGTATTTCTCCGTGAGACTCGGCCAGGCGATGGCCCGCCCTTCGCCCCAGGGCCAGATGCAGTTGGCCGGCTTCTTCCCGGCGGCCCGCCGGTCTTCATTCACCGGATGATCGCGCAGAATCACCAGCGAGGCCTCCATCAGCTTCCGGAGAATGTCGGATCCGTCCCCGCTCGGCAGCGCCTTGACGACCGGCTGTCCCAGCAGCGACTGCGGATCGACGCAGACCGCGCGCGGCTTGCCTTCCACCCACACCATCAAATGGCGGTGGCCGGTGCCGGGATAGAACTGAATCGTCTCCGACCCCAGCTGCTCGTTGATGGCGTCGATCAGTTCGCGGGCCTCTTCAGTCGAGATCAGACCGGCCGTCGCATCGTCCATCACGACCTGCGGGCCGAGCTTCTTGATGTCGAATCCGCTCTTCGCCCCCTCCGGCCGCAGCGTGACCATCGTGCAGCGATAGACCACGTCGTGC
>OMJK01000012.1 GCA_900299325.1 Nitrospiraceae bacterium
ATCATTCTTCATCCCCCAATTTGCCATCACCGAGAGCGTCCCATCCGATCCGGTGAGGAGAGGGGCTTGCCGGTCGGCGGAGCGCCCTCGGTGATGGGGAGAAGTTAATTCACCATCAGTGTATAGGTCAAGCGTAAAAATTCACTGCCAGTGAACAATTTCGCCATGACGTGTAGGGCCGCGGCACTCTGTCGCCGAGATCAATCGATGCCGGGAAGGCGTGTGCCGGGAGGAGGTGCCCAACTGCCGGTCGTTGCGCTGTGAAGGTATCCAGAGCCGGCGCACGCCGTTGCGAGCAGCGAAAAAACAACTAGCGATAGATACCGAGCCGACTTATCAACCATCGCCGTTGTTTAATCGAGCGATTGTGATAGCTTCGAGAGCACGCCGGATTGGTGCGGCTAGGTCGCTAGCGTCGCCACGATAGATGTAGTCCAGAGTAACGCCGTGCGCATCGCATATTGCAATGGCAACGGATACGGATGGCAACTTAGCCCCGTTCTCAATCATATTGTAGGTGTTCGGGGCGAGACCTGCGCGACTTCCGAACTCTTTTTGCGCCAAACCAAGAACATCGCGCAAAGCTCGAAGATTCTTACCAACAGACTGTCGGAGCGCCGCGCTAGCGTCGGCGCGCGCGGCACGCACACCGCGCGGCTGGGCCGCCTTGCGAGCTTTCTTAGCGATGGCCATGGGCCGTCCTACACCAACTTGCAGATTGAAGAAATCCACGGGAGGTGTCGGCGATGCAATTGACGAATACACCATCAGTGAATAATGTCACCGACATGCGCTACGACATCAACACGCTCGACGAACTGCTCGACGCGCTCGACGGCCCAAGCGGTGCCGCTGCGGCGTTGCCAGAGTTATCGCCGCAGGCCGTCTGCAACTGGCGTTTGAGGGGGTTCATACCGCCATCGCGGCATCTGCAAGTTTGCATCGTCGTCCGGAAGCTCGGGAAGTCGGCGAACCCCGCCCTTTTCGATCGCACAGAGGACGATTGGCGGTTGCTCGGAATGATCCCGCCAGACTTGGACGGCCGACGAGCACGTCGCACGACGGCGTAAGCCGAGCCGTCAAGATCTAACAGTGTTCAGCGTTCCCGCGTGCCTGCGTACCAGCCGGCCGAGACCGTTTGCCTATGAACTGGTCAGATGATCGTGTCGAGACGCTCAAGAAGCTCTGGGCAGACGGCGAGAGCGCGAGCAAGATCGCGATGAAGATCGGCGGCGTCACCCGCAACGCCGTTATCGGGAAGGCGTCACGCCTCGGGCTTCCCACGCGCCTCGGGCTGTCTCGCAGGATGCATAGCCCACGGCCGCGGAGTGACCTCGTACGCTCCCCGGGCCGGCATATGGGTGTCGCCGTCTCCCATCTCGAACGTATGGTTCTCGGCAAGACCGTCAAGGCGGGCATTCCAGGCGGAGAGAGCAACGCACGCCCGCTCCCCGACGCCTCCGAAGAACTCGTCATCCCGCCGGCTGAGCGCAAGTCGCTCGAAGACTTGGAGCCACGCCACTGCCGCTGGCCGATCGGAGACCCGCGGGCTCCGGACTTCCATTTCTGCGGCAAGGGGAAGGTGGAAGGCAAACCCTACTGCGAGTTTCACGTGAGACGGGCCTACGTGACGACGCGCGTGGCGGATCCCGAGAGCAACGACGGATGGCGCCGCAAGCCACAGCGGATCATGGCCAACGTTCAGCAGGTGAATTTCGCCAAGGAGCCGGCCTGAAAAGGCAGCGCCCGCCAGGGGCTAACCAGCGGGCGCCAGGGGAATGGCATTCCGACGTGACGGACTCGCACTGTTACGCAAAACCAACAGTCAACATCGGAGTCAGGCAATGATGAGAGTACCCCATACCTCGGGCGAAATCAAGGCGGGCGATTACAGCCGCACGCGGAAGTGGGCCGCCGAGCTTGCGGCCAACAAGGCGATCGACGGTCGCGACCGCTTCACCCTCGTCGCCATTGCCACCGACCCTGACGAGCTGACCGCGGCGCACGCCTGGACGGTGCGGCGCATCGCCGAGAAGGCGCGGAAGGACATGGCATGAATCGAACATCGAAAACGGTGGATGACCAAAAGCTCTGGGGGCTGTGGCAGTCGCGCATGTCAGACAAAGAAATCGCGGCACTCCTCGGTCATAACAGAGGCGTCGTCCGTAGGCGGGCAAAGGCACTAGGATTCCCGACTCGGCGACTTGTCTGGGCGGGAAAAAAGGCGATGCCGACAATGCCACCGGCAAGGACGCTGTGGTCGGTGAAATCCCCACGTCCGCGCATGACATCGAGAAATACCATGGCTGTTCTAGACCTTCTCAATCTAGGACTTAGACAGCGCGACATAGCAAAGTCGCTTCGGGTCTCCCGAGGATGCGTCGCCGGAATTGCGTATCGCTCTCGCATCGGGAGGGCGTCGTGATGGAGGGCACGAAGAAGTGTTCGCGGGAGCAAGCCCGCGCAGACGACGTCTATCGCGCCTTGCAGTCGGCTGTGTCCGCGATCTGCTCCAACGACCTGACCGACTGCCGACTCCAGGTCGAAACCCTAGACTGCGAGTCTCCAATCGAGGACATGCTATGCCTCGCCATCATGGTCCACCTGAAGCTCAGCCCATACGGATCATATGGTCCTGCCGGCATGAGCCTCATCGACTTTGTTGATTGGGTGCGCGATCAGTACGAAGCTAGAGGCAGCGTCTACTTCGCCGCTCCTCAGGTTAATGTCGACAGATTTAGAATGGATTTCTTGGTCGCGTACATCGACTCTGGAGCTGCTCGTTTCGGCATTGTCGGCGTCGAGTGTGACGGCCATTCATTCCATGAGCGGACGCCGGAGCAGGCGCTCAGAGATAAATCAAAAGACCGCGATCTGCTGTCGGCCGGGATACCCATCATCAGGTTCACCGGCCGCGAAATATACAGCGATCCAGGCGCGTGCGCTAATGAGGCTCTGAGCATGGCTGCTCGCGTGGCAATCCCGCTGTCCGAAGCCCCGCGTAGGTTCCGCCCAAGCGTCGCCGAGAGGATCGGGACATGACCCGTTGGTTTCGGATGTACGATGAAATCCTCGACGACCCCAAGGTGCAACTCCTTTCCCCGGAGCTGTTCAGGACGTGGGTGAATCTTTTGGCGCTTGCCTGCCGGAACGACGGCGTTCTGCCTCCGGTCGGTACGGTTTCGTTTGCCCTTCGAATTTCGACGCATGACGCACAAAGTCGGATCGACGATCTCATCCTTGCCGGATTGATTGACATCAGACCCGACTCCCGACTCCAGCCCCACAACTGGCCAAATCGACAGTTCACATCGGACAGCAGCACGGAGCGCGTCCGCAAGTTCAGGGCGAAACGGTCGGGAAACGTTTCATCAGACGTTTCCGCAACTGCCCCAGACCCATACCCAGAGGGTGAAGAGTCTAAAACTTCACCTTCTGAGCAAGTGGCTGCGCGCGAGGTCGATGACGATCTGCGACCGCCGGATCCCGTGGTCGCCGACGTGGGGGCTGAAAG
>OMJK01000013.1 GCA_900299325.1 Nitrospiraceae bacterium
AAGGGCGTGTTCATGCCCACGCCGAATATCACCGTGACCGTGAAAGAGAACGGTGAGCGCCGGAAGCTCAGTCGCGAAGAGGCTTACAACTACCAGCGGAATGTCGGCCAGATGTACCGCACCTGGATCGAACGCAACTCAGATCGCCTCCTCAAGATGAAGCCTGACGATGCCGCCGACTTCATCGACAAGAACGCTGATCGGATGCGTCGCGACGCTCGCGAAAAGATTCAACAAAAAGTTCGCAGGTAGTGCTTGACGGAGACATACGGAGGCATACGCTGTCATCCGTATGAGCAACCTCGCACTACAAACACAGCAACCACAGCAGACGCAGGCCCTCTCGGCCTTCGCATCCGAAGCCTCGTTCGTCTCCGTTCAACGAATGGCGAAGGCGCTTTGTTCCTCAACGCTCGTTCCCGAGTCCTACCGGGGCGACGCGAACCTGGGTAATTGCATAATCGCGCTGGAACTCAGCCAGCGCATCGGTGCATCGGTCATGGCCGTGATGCAGTCGATGGTCCCCATTCACGGCAAGCCGACATGGTCCGCCGCGTTCTTGATCGCGACCGTCAATTCCTGTGGTCGGTTCACCCCGATGCGTTTCCGCTGGCAGGGCAAGGAAGGCACCGACGAGTGGGGCTGCCGGGCCTATGCGACCGAGAAGGAGACCAACCAGGAATTGGTCGGCGCCCTGGTGACGATCGCCATGGCCAAGAGCGAAGGCTGGTACGGCAAGAATGGATCGAAATGGAAGACCATGCCGGAGCAGATGCTCCAGTACCGTGCCGCTACGTTTTGGACACGGGCATACGCGCCCGAGCTTTCACTCGGCATGAAGACCAGCGACGAGGTTGTGGATATTGAAACCGAGGCCGTGCCTGCAAAGCCTGCCGTGGTCGATGTCACTCCGAGCCCGAGCCCCACGCGCCGCAAGAAGGCCGAGCCTGCGCCGACGCCTGCGCCCGAGCCCGCCCCGGCACCCGAACCTGAACCAGCTGCCGTGGTCGTCGAGCCAGTGGTGGAGCCTGCCGTGGTCGCCGAGGTGCCAGCACCCGAGACCGTCGAGGGCACGCTCGCCGCGATCGGAATCACCTACCAGCGCCTGCAAGAGATCGCCGGCGAACTTGGCTGGTGGGAGAAGCCCGAGCAGTTCGCGACGATCGCTGATCTTCCCGAGGAAATCAGCACCTGGATCATCCGTAACCGCCGTGGCATCGCTCGGCAGATCGCGAAGGGAGGGGCCAAGTGAAACCGGTTCCACTGGTTGGTCAGTATTTCCATTCGTTCCAAAACGAAAAGATCCATTGGCAAGGAGCGGTGATCGGTAATCCGGAATCAGGATGGTATCTTCTCCAGTTGTGCGAGTGGTTTTTTGGTGAGCCCTCCAGCCGACGCCTGGTTCGCATCGAAGACATGAAGGATTTTGTCTTCTACGCGGATAGTGATGAGATGAAGGAAGCCTACGACACTAAATACTCAAAAACGAAATAAAATGCCCATCAATCACCCGTGCGACATGGGGTTCTACCGAAACCACCCAGGCATCAACGTCTCGATGCTAAAGGCATTCGGGCGCTCGCCGGCTCACGTGCTGGCAGGGTTCTCCGAGGAGCGCGAGTCCACCGAGGACATGAACATCGGCAGCCTGCTGGATCACAAGGTTCTGCATACCGACTACCGGTACACGACCAGCCCGTTCGACGATTTCCGGACCAAGGAAGCGCGCGCCTGGAGAGATGAGCAGAAGGAGCGCGGTGTCACCGTGTTCAAGCAGGAGGACATCGAAACCGTCGAGGCCATGGTCCGTTCCGTCTGGCGGCATTCAGTTGCCAGCAACCTACTGCGCACGGGCAAGTCCCAGGTCGGCTTGTTCGCGCCCCACGGCGACGTGGATCGCAAAGGCCTGGTAGACTTTGTGCCCGACAATGTGCCGTTCCTGGTAGACCTGAAGAAGGTCCGCGACGGCAGTCCACACGGCTTCCGCAGGCAGATTGGCCAGCTGCGGTACGACGTGCAGGCGGCGTACTACCGCGACCTCTGGCGCGATCTCACCGGCGAGACGCGAAACTGGGCATGGGTCTGCGTCGAGGCCGAGGCGCCTTACGCAGTGTCCGTGTACCGGCTGGACGATGAGTCGCTCGACAAGGCGTCGCTCACCTGGAAGAAGTGGATCGCCGACTACGTGGCCTGCGAGGACTCCGATCAATGGCCGTCCTACAACGCTGGCGAGATGGCCACCATTCAATCCCCAACCTGGATCCTCAAAGGCGATGTCTACCCCGAATAGGCCATGGAAGGTCTCCGAGGAAATTCGGCGCGCCATTCTCAAGGAGTACCGGAACAACCCGTCGTACTCGTACCAGGAGCTTGCCACCAAGTTCGGCATCGCGGAATCGACCGCGTGGAAGATCGTGAATGCTGGCAGGCAGACTTGCACCGAGGCGCTGGAGTCGGCGCATCAGAACATCAACGACCTCACATCCTACGTGGCTGCACTGAAGGTGAAGATCAAGCTGCTCAAGGAGGCCGGTGACGAGATGAAACGCACCTGCGAAAACCCCGTCGCCACCGCGCGATGGATCAAGGTGAGGGATGCAAAGCCATGAACCCACTCGCACAAGCGCCAGAGATCATCTCCAACGCGGTGAAGCGTGGGCTCATGTCATACCCTGCGAACACGAAGTTCTCCGTCGATGGCAGGCCGATACCGCGCCTGGATGATGTACGGCACAAGAAGAGCCCGATGGAGCAATTCGCATGTCTGCGCGCCTGGGAGATGCACCAGGCGGGAGAGTCATACGGTCAGATCGCAGCAAGGATTCGGTGCCCGTTGACGCGCATCGAAGAGGTGCTGGCACATGGGAAGGAAATTCAGAAGAGGAGGGAAAAACGATGAGCGAACAAAATATCAACGACGGCGGACCGGCGTTTCCGACTGAAACATCACATGGTCAAGACTATGGCATGACACTCCGCGACTACTTCGCAGCGGCTGCGTTGCAGGGAATGCTGTCTAACAGCAAAAACTACGATTCTTTTGATGGTTATTCAGACGCAGCATACGAATACGCCGACGCGATGCTGGAGAGTAGGAAGCGATGAAAAGCACAACCAGATCATTGATCAACGCATTGCGCGTATTGGACTCACAGCTTCAATCGGAAGATGGAGTCGCCAACGCTGTGGTAGCTGAAGCGGCAACTCGATTGGAGGAACAACAGGAGCGAATCAAGCGACTGGAGAGTGCTGGGGATTTGATGGCCCAGCGAGCCGCTCAACTCGGATTGCTCCCGATGGCAATAGAGGGTTGGACCAAAGCCAAAGAGGCCAAGCCGTGACCACCTACACCATCCGCCCCACATCCTGGATCGTAGGCCCATCCGACGAGCCAGCACACTCACTCCAGATGACCACCATCCGCATCGACGATGAAGGTGGCGGCGAGTTCCTGGTCCTGGAGCAGGAGAACGACACAGGCCCCGTGCATCGTATCGCAATCGCATCAGAGGAATGGCCGACGCTGAAGCAGGCCATCGAAGCGGCATTCAAACACTGCCGAGAAGAATCCCCGGCTGATTCTCAGTCGGATCGGGTCGTGTGACCCGGACAATACCCGCCGCTGTTGTGTTTGCGGCGGCGGGGCAAATTTCTATGAACCTATTACAACGCATCAAAAAACTCCTCGGCCTGAAGAAGCGCCGCAACTATCACATCCCCGACTCGACCGTGGCAGCCGTTCGCCAGGCGCCACCGGAGATATCGAACCAGCAACTCGCAGACACCTATCACGTCTCATCCACATGGGTTCACAAAGTCAGGACACACAGGCATCGCTGATGCACGAACTCGCTGCCCGCATCGCTTGTGGATGCCAGCAGCCGAACCCGTGCTACACCTGCACCCAAGTCCTCCGCAAATACCACGCCTACATCCGCATCCAATGTTCCATCACATCGGGGAAATCCCCAAGCACCAGTACGTCTGGATCCCAGACTCATTTATCTGCAAGGATCCCACCGGCGCCCTCATCCCCGCCGTCTGGTTTGGCCTAAGCAGCACCCCGGGTCGCACCTGGGGATGCACGGTCCTCCTAGAATGCGGCGCGATCTATCGCGGCTTACCTCCCAACGCGATCGGGTTTAGCAAGGACCTTGAACCCAACCCTCCATGGTTTATCGACCACGCCCAACGCTGGGACTGCTACGGATGGCGCTTCAGCACCATTGAATACACGTACCTGCGCGGCATGGATGTCATCGCCCGCAACTGCGATGATGAGGTCTCCGGCCAATACTTGTTCACGGCAGCACCGTTCGACGACGGCTTCAGCGATTATCCGTCACAGGCCAAAGAGTTCACGTTCATTCGGACCCATTGCAACCACCTCACGATCCAGCCGACAGACAAGCTCCTGGTCATCGACAAGTCATTCACCCCGGCCGTGCCAGCATGGCCAGACAATCTGAAACGCTGTGAAACCATCTATTCCTGCGAGTGATACCTACACGATCACAGTGCCGCTATCCAACGGACGGCGCATGGAGGTCAAGCGCCATCCGGTCAAGGACTCCAAGGTGAAGCACGACGTGGATGTGAAGAACGCTGCGGTGACCTGGGCTGGTGACAGCGCCAAGGTTCTGTCCGAGGTGCGCAAGCTGCCTGGTGTGGTCAGCGTTAAGTGGGTATGAAAAGACCCCTGGGACCGAAGCCCCAGGGGTTGACAGTTAACCACACTACAAGCGGTTGTAGTCTACGTTACACGCACCACAATTCAAGGGGTTTTCTGCCCTTGTTTCTTCCAGAGTTCGTTCTGCCATTCGTTCGATGGTTTGAACTTCACCCTCGGCCGTGCTGGCACCGGGAACGTCACCGTCGGGTTCTTCGGATTCCGCCCAAGCTTCGGCTTCGACCAGCTGATTTCCCAACTGCCGAAATTCCGGATCTCAATCCGGTCGCCGTTGGTGATCGCGTCCCGCATCAACTCAAAGAACCGGTCGGTCACCTGCTTGGCATGAGGAACCATCAGGCCGCAGGTGTCGGCCAGGTCCCGGGTGATCTCAATTTTGGTCACCCGTGCCTCCTTGCTCCTTGGCCAGGTTCGCGAAGTGTTCCATCGCCCGCAGCGCCATCTTCGCTGCCAGCAGCGCGGCCGTGGGCGCGACGCCGGACTCGTCTGCGGGCAACTCCGGCTGGATAAACGGCTGCACGCTAAACCCCTCATCCTCATCGTTGATGTGGATCTGGATCTGATACTTCACCCGTTTCTCGCTCATCGCCCCACCACCTTCCCGGTCACGCGCACCCGCTTCGTGCCATCATCGGGCCACGGGGGCGGTGTCTTCGACGCCTGTTCGATCTGACGGACCAAGGCCGGGTTGGTTACCGGCTGGATCCGCTTCGACGCCTCAAACGCAGGGCCGGCAACGACCTTCCCGACGACCTTCACCGTCCGCCGAGCCTCATTGATCTGCTGCATCTGCTCCGACCGGCGCTGCCGATCAGCCTCGGTGATGGTCTTCGGCCGACCACGACCACGCTTGCCCAACTGTGACGCTGCCTGACTGACTGCGGGAGGCACCAGCGGCGCCTCATCTGGATTTTGGTTCTCGCTCATGGTTCCTATCTGTCCCGCGTTACTGGCGCGGGGAAATCTTTGCACGACGGTCGGCAATCGCTGCGACGACTCGGTTCTCCTCCGACCGCTGCATCGCTGCGACGACTCGGTTCCAGTAGGCCAGCGTCCGCCGCCGACGCCAGCCGTCCGGGCCCCCGTTCCAGATCCGGGCGCGGTCCTGGTCGGTCACGGGCCGGCCAAGTCGGGCGGGCGTCGCGTAGTGGTCGATGTAAGCCTGGGCAACTTCCAGTGCTAGCACTCGGTTGGTCATCGAAGACCAGGCATAACGCCGGCCGGTGAATCGGCGCACGTCGGCCAGAACGGCGGGCTGGATTTGCAGAGGCCCGAGTTCCCCGTGGCGTCCCCGGGCGTGGTCGTTCCCGCCGCTCTCGACGGCGATCAGTGCTGCTAGTAGATGGGTTTTCATTGTGTGCATTGTCTACACCAGACCCTGCGCCTGTCACGCACAGGGTCGCGTGTAACCAACTGGGGTTCAATTCTTTTCCGCAGACCGTTTAGCGTGGTAGTCCACGCACAGCAGGATCAGGTCTTCGGCCGCTTCCCGTGTCAGGACACGGTCCCGGGTCCGGAGGCAGCCGGCCATGAATTGCTCGACCTCCTCGGTCAGGCCGATCCCTAGGCGGTCGCAGGTTCTGGCGATCTGGATGCAATCGGCCGCAATATCCAGCACTGGCCGGGACGATCCCCGGCTGGCCATGGCCGCCATCAGGACGGCGGAGGTCATTCGGGTCAGGGTCATTCGTATCCTTCTGGTAGGTGACTCAGGCTCGGCGGCCGGTATGTCGTGCCATCGATAATCTGCGCATCTGGATAGGCGGCGGTCGCCTCTTCCAAGGTCTCAAAGTCATCGACCCACCCCCGGTAATGCTGCCCTGCTAGCACAGACCCGCTCGGGTACGTCCCATGTTCGTAGACGGTCCAGCGGTCGTTGGCATAGGTTTCGCCTCGGCCCCGTTCGATGGTGTAGTCGGTGACTTTCACGCTTCACCTCCCAACTGCCCAAGGATCTCCCGCACGGCCGCTTCGATCTGTACCCCGGGCCCGGGCCATTTCGGGTTCCGGAGGTTCAGCGCGATAAGATCCAGCAGGATCTCGTAGTCTCCGTCTTGAATCAGGTCCTCGGCCTCGACGGCTGCGACGGCGCACGCCGCTATCGCGACTCGGGTCATGGTGTTCAGCCGTGCATCGTCCATGCGTTGGGACAGGCCGGCGGCCGCGAAGGCCGCATCATAGGAGTTCGGTTCGGTTTTCATTTCGTGTTTGCTTCTCGGTGCCGTGATTGGCCACCGACCAGATGCCGCCCCGCTTGGGACGACACCGGATCGGGGGTCAGTCCTGCCCCCTCACTCGCTTCAGCGCCACGGTCAGTATCAGGCCCGTCATCGTTGCCGTCTGCGCCATCTGGGCGTCGTTCTGAGCGATCGACTTGGCTGCTACCAGAGCCGCGAACTCCAGCGCGATCTCCAGCGCCTCGACGATCTCCGGATCCACGGCCGCCGGGAACTCTCGGGACACGCTCACAGGTCACCCCCTTCCGTCAGCACCGCCGGGACCTGCCCGACCGCCAGAAGCCCGATCTGCCCCGCGCGGTGTTCCCCGTCGCGCCGCATCTGGTCGAGCGCGTCGTCGCCCGAGTAA
>OMJK01000014.1 GCA_900299325.1 Nitrospiraceae bacterium
GCAGGAGATGATCCGCGCCGCCGTGGAGAGCCGGTCCTGCGGCGTCGACGTCCGGTTTCTGGTCAACGAGCAGTTCCATCGCGGGAGCATCTCCTCGCTGTGGGTGGCGCGGACCGCGCTGGACGACGACGTGATCGTCATGGACGCCGATGTGCTGTTCCACCGCGAGATTCTGCAGCGCCTCGTGCAGTCGCCGTACGAGAACGCGCTGCTGATGGACGAGACCGTCAAGCAGACCGGCGAAGAATGCATGGTGGTGGTCGAAGGCGGCCGGGTCATCGCGCTCACGAAGAAGATGCCGGAGCAGTACGACTATGCCGGAGAAGGCGTCGGTTTTCTGAAGGTGCGGCATGCCGATACGACTCATGTTGTCGCCTCGCTGCGGACCTATGTCGACCGGGACGCCTGGCAGATGGAATATGAAGACGCGCTGCTGGGGTATTTCCGCGACGTGAAGGTCGGCCACGAAAAGATCGGCGGCCTGCCCTGGACGGAAATCGATTTTCTGGATGATGTGCGCAAGGCGGAACTCGACGTCTTGCCGCGATTGTGAGACGGGCGGAACGAGATGAGTGAACGACTGATCCAGCAGGAAGCCGATGTGCAGGGGCTCTCGACGGCCATTCTCCTGCCGTCGACCGGCGTGTTCGGCGATCCGATCGGCCGGGCCATCGGCGAAGCGGGTCCGCTGACCGGCGTCGTCGGCATCGGGCTCTTCCCGCGCGCCGTCCTCACATTGCAACGCGCCGGCATCCGCCAGTTGATCGTGCTGGCCGGGGCGGAAGAGGACCAGCTCAAGCAGGCGCTGAGCAAAGGCCCGCGCGTCACCATTCCCGTTCGCTGGATGCCGATTCGCGAATTTCCGCTGGACGATCCTTGCACGTGGGATTCGCTGGCGGCCGAGTCGCGCGGCTTCACCCTCGTGGCCAGCGTCAGCGGCGTATTTTCGCGCGCCTTGATCGAACAGCTCCGGCGCGAGGTCCAGGACGGCCAGGCCATGGTGGTCACGCACAATTCGTCCGACCGGGAGCAGCCGCCTTCCGTACACGGCGTGCGGGTGAAGGTGCAGGCGGACCGCCTCACCGCTTTGGTCCCGGGCCGGTACGACGACGGCGCGCCGCGCGCCGCAGAACTTGTCGTGTTGCCCGCGTCGTTCATGAACGTGGCCGGACAGGTGCCGCTGGAAGCGGGCCGTCTGCCGATCCGCCGCTGGCTCGAGCGCGCGGCAGTCGACGGCCACGTGCGCGTGGTGCCGTCGGAACCGGCCGGAGCATGCTGGTATCAGGAGGTCCGGACGCCGGCGGACGTGCGGGCGGCGGAAAAGAAACTGTTCAACTCGCTCAAGAGCGACCTCGAAGGATTCGTCGACCGCTATTTCAACCGCCGGCTTTCCCGCTGGTTCACGCGGCTGTTTCTCGCCGTCGGGCTGACGCCCAACGCCGTCACGCTGCTGGCCACGCTGATCGGGCTGGCGTCGGCGGTCGGGTTCAGCGGCGGCACCTACGAGGCGAGCGTCGTGGCGGCGCTGCTGTTTCAACTGGCGGCGGTCATCGATTGTTGCGACGGCGAAGTCGCGCGTCTCACGTTTACGGAGTCGCCGTTCGGCGCCTGGCTCGACATTGCGATGGACAACGTCGTGCACATGGCCATCTTCGCCGGCATTGCCGTGGGGCTGTACACGACGCGAGTCGGGCAGGAGCAGGCCTGGGTGCCGCTGGCGCTCGGCGCCGCGGCGGTGCTGGGCAACGCGCTTTCGTTTGCGCTGGTCGAGCGGGCGCAGAAGGTCAAGACGGCGGGCGGGTGGGCGACGCCGGTGCATGCGGCCTGGTCGGACTTCATGCTCAAGAACGTGGCGAGCCGGGATTTCTCCGTGGTGGTGCTGGTGTTCGCGCTGCTCGGCATGCTTGACTGGTTCCTCTGGATGGCGGCGGTCGGCTCGTTGGTGTTCGCCGGCATCATGCTGTGGGTTGTCCGGCCGACAGCGACCATCCGTGCTTAGACTCGTCCTCCTCACGCTCGGTCTTCTCACGCTCGGGCTTCTTGTCTGGCACATCGGTCCGGGGAACATCTACACTGCGGCCGCGCAGCTCGGCCCCGCCGCCCTGATCGTCATCCTCCTCCCGTCTCTGCTCATGTACGTGATCGAAGCCTATGGATGGAAAGTCACGCTCGGGCCGTCGGCGCAGCATGTGCCGTTCTGGCGGCTGCTGGCCGTCCGCACGGCCGGCGAAGTGGTGAACATGACGACACCGACGGCCTACATGGGCGGCGAGCCGTTGAAAGCGTATCTGCTTCGAAGGCATCGGGTGCCGATTGTCGACGGCCTGGCGTCGGTCGTGATCGCCAAAACAACGATGACGATTGCGGAAGTGCTGTTCATTCTGGCGGGAATCGCGTTGGGCTTCTGGCTCCTGGGCGGCAGCGGGTCCTCCGGCCAACTGACTGCGGCGGCGCTCTTGAGCGTGGGCCTGCTGTTGTTCGGCACGGCGGCGTTTGTGTTCGTGCAGCGGCGCGGACTCTTTATCTGGACGCTGGAGCGGCTGCGGGCGCTGGGGCTGCGCATCGGTTTTCTCGAAGCGCGCGAGGAGCAACTGCGGTCGCTGGACCGCACGATTCTGGATTTCTACCAGCACCACCGGGCGGCGTTCTACTCGTCGACGGGCCTGTTTCTGCTCGGCTGGCTGGCGGAGGCGCTGGAAGTCTTCGTGATCATCGCGTATCTCGGCGGGCCGGCAGGCGCGCTCTCGGCGATTGCGATCGGGGCGCTGTCTGTCTTTATCAAGGGCGGCACGTTCTTCATTCCGGGCAGCCTCGGTGCGCAGGACGGCGGCAATCTGCTCCTGCTCCAAGCCTTCGGCTACAGCGACGTGACCGGCATCACGTTCGCGCTGCTGCGGCGGTTCCGCGAACTGGTATGGATCGGGATCGGGCTCGTGTGCTTGGCGCTGGCCGGGAAGCCGGACGAACCGGCGTAGGGATTACGATGCGGGTGAAGGCGTCGAGGCGAGGATCGTTTCGAACCGCTCGACCATCCGGTCCCAGACGAACCCGTGCAGCCGGACGTTGGCGGTCCGTTCCACCTGGACGAACTTGAGGCCCACCCTGTTGCCGTTCACCCACCGCACTTCCGCGATGTCGATCGGGAGGGACTCTGTTTTATCCGGGAGGATCAGGCGCATGGCGAGTGTCTGCTCGCACGGCACCGGCGTCGCCGTCTCGATCGTGCACCCGAAGACGGACAGGTTGGTGA
>OMJK01000015.1 GCA_900299325.1 Nitrospiraceae bacterium
AGGAGCCGGACGACTTGCCTGCACCTTTCTGATCCGCCTGTTGCTTGAGCTGCTCGAACGATTGTTCGGCGTGGCTGCGCACGTCGCTCGAATCCGCCGCGACGGCAGCAATCGCAGGGAAGCCCAATAGAGCAGTGAGCGTCAGAATTGAACAGATCGGCTGCATCGTCTTCACCATTGTTTATCTCCCTCGCCGTCCTCCGCTGCGCCCTCCGCCTCCGCCGGGCGACCCTCCGCCATAGGCATGCGGGGCCACTTGATACGGGACGCGCGGGACTTGCTGCGGCAGCGGCGGATGGATCTGGTTGATCGTCGGCGGCAAGCGGCGATGCATCGGCGGCTGGCCGGCGCCTCCGTTCTGCTGCAGGAACTGCTGCATGCGGGCCGAGGCCTGGGGCGATTGCCCGGCTCCCGGCTGCAGCATCGGATTCAACGGGTTCAATTGTTGCGCGTCGGTCAGCGCGCGACCGCCCGGCTGGTTCCCGATCTGCGGTGGCGCGGTCGGCGTCCGGTGGGTGATTTCGTTCAGCGTGCGCGCCGGACCCTGCGAACCCGGCGGCGGTACGGTCTGGTAGCTCGGCATCGCATGCGGCGCACTGCCCGGCGTCGGCGGCGCGGGCGGTTGCGGCGGGGCCGGCGGCTGCCGGGTGGTGATGACTTGTTGGGCCACGACCACGTGCGGACTCGTCGGGTACAGTCCGCGCGCCACGTTCAGCAATGCCTGGGTCTGCGCGAGGCCCACCCAGGGATAGGGAGAAACGACCGGCGACACGAGCACCCAGTCGGTCCAGGCCTGGGACACCATCGCATTGGACTGGACGCGGTCCAGCAGCTCCTGCCGCTGTTGCGCAGCCACCTGCGCCTGCTCCGGCGTCGAGGCTCGCGTGAGCGCCTGATTGGCGTCGTTGAGTTGCTGCTGGAGCTGTTCGTTTTCGATCTTCAGCGACGCCAGCTGCTGCCGGGCATCTTCATTCTCGCGCAGCGCGGCGATCGCATGGCCCACTTCTTCAGTATCCACCTGCGCGACCAGATCGGTTTTGACCACGATGGTGTCGCCGTCGAGCGTGGTGTTGGTCTGTTGATCGAGCACGAGGACCAGGCCCGCCGTGTAGGTGCGGATTTCGTCTTTCGTAACGTCCATCCCGTCCACGACGGTGACGCTTTCGAGATAGGTGGCGACCTGTTCGAGCGCGTTCCGCTTGGCCGCTTCGGTGGCGAGCCGGATGGCATCTTCCCGCGTGTCGCGATCGCCCATCCGGTATTCGCCGGTGGCGTTCACGACGCGAATTTCAGCTTGGACATCGGTGGCAGAAGAGAAGGGATTGATGAGGAGCGTCAGGAGAGCGGTAGGGACAAGGCGTCGGTGTGTCGAGGCGACCGTCTGTACCCATGACCGACCGGACATCGCCTGCCCCTTTGTCATCGACGAACCCTGTTCCGGCAATCGGTTGGCCGGCACCGGTTCGCATGCCGCACGCCCCTTCAGCATAACACCTGAAAATTCGTTTCGCCAGCGGCCTCGCGCGGCTTGCCTTCCAGAAAATTCGCGTGCTAAGGTAACAATCCCCTTTGGGAAGAATGAGGACGGGACTTTCCACTATGACAACCGGAGCGTGGCGTCGATACCTTCTTCTTGTCGGCATCCTGGCGGGCCTCCTTGAGGTCGCCGGCAGCCTGCCGGCCACGGCCGGCGCGGCCCCGACCGAGGGGACGGTGACCACGGCGCCCACCGAGCACGTGATCCTCTTTGTGCTGGAGGGATTCGGGCAGGAGTCGCTCAAAGGCGGCACGATGCCGCACCTTAGCAAGCTGGTGAAGGACGGATCGGTCACCTGGTCCGCGACCGGCGTGAAACCCGCACTGCGCCTGCCGACCATGGCGTCGCTGGTCACCGGCATGCCGGTCGAGAAACACGGCATCACCTGGAACAATTTCGAATTCAGCCGGGGCTACCCCCGCTCGCCCAGTCTGTTCGACTATCTCGATTTGAGCGGCGGCCGCGACAGCGCCATCTTCTATATGGACGAGTCGCTCTACCAGCTGGCGAGGCCGGAGCCCTATACCGATTATCAGCTCTGCGGCGCGCTGCGGTCCGAATGCCAGCCCGACAAAATCGTCTCCTACATCCGGCAGTATTTTAAGAAAGCCACGAGCGGCCACGGGTACGGGCACGCGATTCTGTCGCTGCCGCACCTGCTCGTCGTCCATCTGCCGGCGGCCGGCCGGGCCGGCGTGGCGCACGGCTGGAACTCGAAAGAGTATCGCGAGGCGCTCAAGTCCGTGGACGCGGCGATGCAGGCCGTCCTGGATCTCTTCAAGGAATATAAATTGTCCGACCGGACCACCATAGTCGTGACGTCGTTGAGCGGGCCGGGCACCGACGTGGGTGCGGAGGCGCCGACGACCGAGACGCCCGTCGTGCCCTGGATCGCGTCGGGCGTCGGCATCAAGCACGGGCAGACGATCCGCCGGCCGGTCTCTATCATCGACACGGGCGCGACGGTGATGCGCATCCTGGGCCTCGAAACGCACACGGAATGGGAAAGCCGGGCCGTGGAGGAAATTTTCCAGACGGCGGCCGTCTCGACGGCGGATGCGTCGGAGAAGAAGCGGTAACGGCGATGACGATGCGGATGTCGACAATGCGGCGCGCGCACATCATCAACGGGCTGTTCGCCGGAGTGCTGGCCCTCGCATGGGCGGGCGCGAGCCTGGCCGGTCCGCCGCCGTCCCATTTGAGAGAGCATACGATTACGATCGATGCGACGAAGCTGGTGCCCGCCTCCTGGTGGCAGGTGCCCGGCGTCACCCCGTCCATTTATAATTCGGATCCGGACAACCTCGATGCGCCCAAGACGTCGGAGAAACGCGATCTGCAGCTGAGGCCCGGCAAGTACAAGTTCATCAGCTTCACGTTCGACTTTCCGTTCGCCGTGAACCTCGACGGCACCCTGGAGTACGCCGCGTCGCTCGATCAATGCATCGACGGCCGCGGCACCCGGACGCTCGTCGTGCGGTGCAAGCGGATGTACCCGCACGGGGGCGAGCGGGATGCCTACTACGACCCGAAACCCTGACACTATGGCCCACGCACTCGAAGATCTCCTGGAAGCGCTGGAAGACGTCGACGACGCGACGCGCGAAGAAGCCGCGAAAGCGCTGGCCGAACGGGGCGATCCCTCGACGCTCGACGCGCTGGTGAGCGCCTGCGGCGACGACTTCTGGTCCGTGCGCGCCTACGCCGGCTGCGCGGTGGCCAAGATCGGCGGCGCGAAGGCGGTCGAGGCGCTGATCGGCCTCTTCAACGATGCGATCATGGAAGTGCGGAATCAGGCGGTCGAGGCGGCGGCCAGAATGGGCCCGTCCGTGGCCGACCGGATGATCGCCGTCCTCAAGGACGAGCGGTGGCGGGTGCGGGAGCATGCGGCGAAGACGCTGGGCGAAATCAAAGACCGGAAGGCCGTCGATGCGTTGATCCTCGCCGGCCGCGACCGCGACGGCGCCGTGAAGAGCGCGGCGGCGGAAGCGCTGGGGAAAATCGGCGATCCGAAGGCGGTGCCGGCGCTGATCAAATTGTTCCGTGACTCGTCCAAGATCGTCCGGGAAACGGCCGGGACGGCGCTGGTCTATATCGGGCAGCCGTCCGTCGATCCGCTCATCGAGAGTTTGAAGGACAAGGATTTCGTGGTCCGGTGCCATGCGGCCCGCGCCTTGGGCGGTATGACGACCGACTATCAGATCGGACGGACGTGGGTCCGCGACGCCAAGGTCGTCGACGCGTTGATCGCCACGCTGAAAGATCCGGATCGGGCCGTACGCGAGGATGCGACCATCGCGCTGGGCATTATCGGCGATCTCCGCGCGATCGACGCGCTGATGGAGGCGATGAAAGACGGCGCGGTCAAGCGGCACGCCATCGCGTCGCTGGGCATGATCGGCGATCCGCGCGCGCTGCCGGCGGTGCTGGACGCGTTGAAGGGGAAAGGGATCAAGCAGGAAGGGTCGCCCACGCCCGGCTGCATCGTGAGCGAAGACGCCTTCATTAAGGAAGCCGCCGCCACGGCGCTCGGGCAGTTCCGCGACCCGCGCGTGATCCCGGACCTGATCATGCTGTTGAAAGACGGCGTGCTGCGGGAAAAGGCGGCGGCGGCGCTGACCGTGATCGGCGACACCGCCATCGAGCCGCTGATCGCGTTTCTCTACGATCCCAAAGCGTCCGAAGTCGAAGCGGAAGGGGAGCGGGTGCTGTCGTATGCGTCCGTGCGCTTGACCGCCAAGGACGCGCTCAAGCTGATCGTGCTCGAAACGCTCGACAAGCTCGGCTGGGCGCCGCCGGCCGAGGAAGTCGAGATCAGTTCCAGCCAGGCGGACAATCTGCGCGTCGATCAGCCGCTCGGCCAGACGGGGCGGTTTGGGCCTTCAGGCGACATGGC
>OMJK01000016.1 GCA_900299325.1 Nitrospiraceae bacterium
CGGGAATGAGCACGTACACCGCCACGCCCGCCCGCGCGCCATAGGCGGCCGCCGATGCCGACGTGTTGCCGGTGGAGGCGCACATCACGGCGCGCGCCCCGTGCTCGACCGCCTTGGAGATCGCCATCGTCATCCCGCGGTCCTTGAACGACCCGGTCGGATTGGCGCCTTCGAACTTGAGATAGAGGTCGACGCCGGGCGCGATCGCTTTCGCCAGCCGCGCCGCGCGAATCAGCGGCGTATTGCCCTCGCCGAGACTGATGACGGGGGTCTGGTCCGTCACGGGCAGGAACTTGCGATATTCTTCGATGACGCCGCGCCAGCGATTCATCCGGTCACTCGTCCTTGCCTTCCACGCGAATCAGGGTTGTCGGTTCGGAGATGAACGCCTTGCGGTTAATCTCGCGCAACGCCATTTGCACGTCGCGCTCCCTGGCCATGTGGGTCTTGATGACGACCGGCACGGTCTGGCCGGCCCGGCGGCCCTGCTGCAGCATGGACGAAATGCTGATGCCGCAGCGGCCCAGCTCGCCGGCGATCTGCGCCAGCACACCGGGCTGATCCACCACCATGAACCGGAGATAGTAGAGCGAGTCGATCTCCTCCATCGGCTTCATGCGCAACGGCCGGCGCTGGTCCTGCTGGAACGACGCGGGCGGCACTCGTCCGACGGCGCCTTTCAACAGATTGCGGCCGGTCGCGATCACGTCGCTCACGACGGCGCTGCCGGTGGGCATCGAGCCGGCGCCCCGCCCGTACAGCACGACGTCGCCGACCGCATCGCCGACGAGTTGAATGGCGTTGTACACCCCGTCGACCTGCGCGATGGGCGACACCGACGGCACCATGGTCGGATGGACCCGCGCCTCGACTTCGCCGTTGGTCAGCTTCGCGATGCCCAGCAGCTTGATCGTGCACCCGAACTCCTTGGCATAGGCGATGTCGGTCGGCGTGATATGGGTGATGCCTTCGGTATAGATATCTTTGAAATTCACCGGCGTCCCATAAGCCAGGCTGACCAGAATGGCGAGCTTGTGCGCCGAATCCACGCCGGCCACGTCGAACGTCGGATCGGCCTCCGCGTACCCGGCCCGCTGCGCGTCCTTCAACACGGCTTCGAAACTCTGGCCCTCGCGGGTCATCCGCGACAGGATGTAATTCGAGGTCCCGTTGATGATCCCGTAGATGGAGTCGATGGTGTTCGCCGCCAGCCCTTCGGTCAGCGCGCGGATCACCGGAATCCCGCCGCCCACGCTGGCTTCGAAGCCGAGATCCACACCCTTGCGCGCCGCGGCGGCGAAAATGTCTTCCCCGTGCAGCGCCAGCAGCGCCTTGTTCGCCGTCACCACATGTTTGCCGGCGGCAATCGCTTCCAGAATGACGCGCTTGGCCGTGTCGTATCCGCCGATCAACTCGATCACGATGTCGATCGCCGGGTCATTCAATACCTGCTTGGCATCGGTCGTCAGAATGCCCGCCGGCAGGGCGATGCCGCGATCGCGGGTGATGTCGAGATCCGCGATCCGGAGCAATTCCACCGGCACGCCGACGCGCCGGCGGATGAGCGCGGCATTCTCCAACAGCACTTTGGCCACACCCGTGCCCACCGTTCCGAATCCGATCAATCCGACACCGATGCGCGATCTCATTCGTCCGCCCCTTCAAGCTTGAGCGCCTTGCGGATGCCCCGCACGGCCTGGCGGGTCCGGTGTTCGTTTTCCACCAGCCCGAACCGCACGTACTCGTCGCCGCCTTCGCCGAACCCGATGCCCGGCGACACCGCCACCTTCGCTTCTTTCAACAGCAGCTTGGAAAACTCCAGCGATCCCATGTGCCGGTACGGCAGCGGAATCCGCGCCCAGACGAACATGGTCGCCAGCGGCTTGGTCACCTGCCAACCAATCCGGTTCAACCCGCTCACCAGCACGTCCCGCCGTTTTTGGTAACGGAGGATCGTGTCTTTCACGCAGTCCTGCGGTCCGTTCAGCGCAATGACGCTGGCGATCTGCAGCGGCTGGAAAATGCCGTAGTCCAGATAGCTCTTGATCTTGGCCAGCGCGCCCACGACTTCGCGGTTCCCCACGCAGAACCCCACCCGCCAGCCCGGCATATTGTAGGCCTTCGACAGGGTATAAAACTCCACGCCGACATCTTTCGCCCCGTCGACCTGCAGAAAACTCGGCGCCTTGTACCCGTCGAACACGAGGTCGGCGTACGCCAGGTCGTGAATGACGATCACGTTGTGCTCTTTGGCGAACGCGACGATCTTCTTGAAAAACTCCAGATTCACCACCGCCGTCGTCGGGTTGTGGGGGAAGTTGATCACGAGGATCTTCGGCCGCGGGAACGTCTGGCGATAGACACGCGTCAGATCTTCGAAGAAATCGCTGTCCTGCCGCAACTCGATCCCGCGGACCTCGCCGCCCGCGATGATGAAACTGTACATGTGGATCGGATAGGTCGGCGTGGGCGTCAGCACCACGTCGCCCGGCCCGATCATGGCCAGCGCCAGATGCGCGAGCCCCTCCTTGGAGCCGATCGTCACGATCGCTTCGGTTTCCGGATCCAGATCGACGTCGTAATTCCGCTTGTACCAACTGCAAATCGCCTGTCTCAGCTTGGTGATTCCGCGTGACGCCGAATAGCGATGGTTCCGCCCTTTGCGGGCGGCCTCGATCATCTTCTCGACGATGTGCGGCGGCGTCGGCTGATCGGGATTGCCCATCCCGAAGTCGATCACGTCTTCGCCCCGATGCCGGGCCTCCAGCTTGAGACTCTGCACCTGTGCGAACACGTACGGCGGCAGCCGCTTGATGCGATAGAATCCGTCGCCCAGTCCCATGGAAAGTCCGCCGTCCTGTTTGTAAATGTTCCGCCGCCGTCCGGGTCCGCGCAGCGCGGAGTACGGCAGCTAAGCTGCTTATTCTAATAGAGCCCCCAGGGGGAGTCAATTTAGCTCGTGATTCTGTGGGGTTCTGGATTTTGATGCATGGCGTAGGCCGACCGCGATTCGGCGGAAATCCGCTCCCGCCTGTTCTTGCTCCCGCGCGCGTCTTTCTGCTACTAATACCCCGCTTCGCAGTCCCCCGATCCCGTGCGCACTCTCCCGCGGATCCGGCAGGCCGGATGGAGGAATCATGGCCCGGCTGGGCGTCAACATCGATCACGTCGCCACGTTACGGCAGGCCCGCGGCGGCGCGGACCCCGACCCGATCGCAGCCGCCGTCCTGGTGGAACTGGCGGGCGCCGACGGGCTCGTGGTGCACCTGCGCGAAGACCGCCGGCATATTCAGGACCGCGACCTGCAGCTGCTCCGCGACGTCACCCGGACCAAACTCGATCTCGAGATGGCGGCCGACGACGCCATGGCGAAGATCGCGCTGACGGTGAAGCCCGATCTGGTGACGCTGGTGCCGGAGAAGCGGCAGGAGCTGACCACCGAGGGCGGGTTGGACGTCGTAGGGCAGAGAGACCGCATTCAAGCGATCGTCGCCCTGCTGCACGACGGCGGCATCCCCGTCAGCCTCTTCATCGAACCCGACCTCAACCAGATCAAAGCCGCGCATAAAATTTCAGCCGATTTCATCGAGCTCCATACCGGCCGTTACGCCAATGCCACGCGCTCTAAAGAAGCCGACGCGGAATTCGATGCGATCACGCAGGCCGCGAAGTTCGCGTACAAGCTGGGCATCGGCGTCAATGCGGGACACGGCCTGAATTACCGGAACGTCAAGCGCCTGACCCATATCCCGGAGATCGTCGAATACAACATCGGCCACAGCATCATCGCGCGGGCCGTGCTCGTCGGACTTGATCAGGCGGTGAAAGAAATGAAAGCCCTGGTCAGCCAGTCGTGAGACCGTCCCGCTGCCGTCGCGAGCGTTCATGATTCCGATCGTCACCGCCGCACAGATGCAGGCACTCGACCGCCGCACCATCGACGAGGCCCGTGTGCCGGGCACCACGCTGATGGAACGGGCGGGCGCCGGCATCGTGGCCTGCCTCGAGCGGCGATACGGAGCCCTGCGCGGAAAGTCGATCAC
>OMJK01000017.1 GCA_900299325.1 Nitrospiraceae bacterium
CGTATCCAACGACACGACGTACTCCAGATCGTCGGGAAAGCGCTGCTTCATCTCGTCCATGAGCGCGCGCAGACGCGCGACCGTGTCGAGCGCATTGGAGCCCGCCAGCTGGTACACCGCGATGGCCGCCGTGGGACGGCCGTTGAGATGCGAAATGAAATTGTAGAGCTGGGCGCCGAGTTCGGCGCGGCCCACGTCGCGCAGGCGGACGAAGGAGCCGTCCGGATTCGCGCGCACGATGATCGCTCCGAAGTCCTCCTCCGTCACCAGGCGGCCCTGGGTCCGCACCGAATAGGTGAACTCCTGCCCGCCGGGCACCGGCTCCGCGCCGACCTGGCCGACCGGCCGGACCTCGTTCTGCTGTTTCACGGCGTTCAGCACCTCGTTCACCGTGACGCCCAGCTTGGCGAGTTGATCGGGCTTCACCCAGAGCCGCATGGCGTATTGCCCGGCGCCGTACACCGTGATCTGCCCCACGCCGGGATCGCGCGCAATGACATCGGCCAGATTGATATAGGCGTAGTTGGCGAGAAACTTGGCGTCGAACGTGCCGCGCGGCGAGTAGAGGGAAAACAGCACGATCGGCACGCCGGCGGATTTGCGGATGGTGACGCCGTAGCTCCGCGTTTCGTTCGGCAGCTGGGATTCGGCCTGCGCGTAGCGCATCTGTGCGAGCAGCTGATCGACGTTGGGATTCGACGCCACGTCGAAATCCACGCGCAGCGTCGTCTGGCCGTTGCTGCCGTTGATGGAATACATGTAGAGCATCCGGTCCACGCCGCTCATCTGCTGCTCGAGCGGCGTCGCCACCGATTGCTCGACCGTCATCGCATCGGCGCCCACGTAGGTCGCCTGGAGCATGACTTCGGGCGGCGTGATGTTCGGAAACTGCGCCACAGGCAGCCGCATCAGCGAGACTAATCCAAGCAGCACCATGATGATGGCGATCACCATGGCGACGATCGGACGATTGATGAAGAAACGGGCCATCACCGGTTACCCCCGAACCGTCACGCCGGCGCCGTGCGGCGCCCGCCGGTGCACCAGCCGCTCCACGACATAGAACGAGACGGGAATCAGGAAAATGGCAAGCAGGCTCGCCGCCAGCATGCCACCCAACACGGCCGTGCCCAGAATGATCCGCGATTGCGCGCCGGCCCCGGCCGCCACCGCCAGCGGCACGACACCGAGAATGAACGCGAACGCCGTCATGAGAATCGGGCGCAACCGCAAGCGCGCCGCCGCGAGCGCCGCCTCCGCCAGCGGACGTCCCTTCTCCGTCTCCACCTTGGCGAACTCCACGATCAAGATTGCGTTCTTGGCCCCGAGCCCGATCAGCATCACCAGGCCGATCTGCAGATACACATCGTTCTCGATCCCGCGCGCCCAGGCCGCGGCAAACGCCCCGAACACCGACACGGGCGTGGCGAGCAGCACGCTGAACGGCAGCGCCCAGCTTTCGTACTGCGCCGCAAGAATCAGAAACACGAACAGGAGCGAAAACCCGAAGATCACGCTGGCCGGCACGCCTTCGGCCGCCACCTTCTCCTGATACGACATGCCCATGTAGTCGAAGCCCAATTCGGCCGGCATGGTCTCGGCGAACGTTTCTTCGAGCGCGCGCATGACCTGGCCGCTGCTGTACCCGTGCGCCGGCGTCGCATTGATCTGCGCCGACCGGTATTCGTTGAACCGCATCGTGAATTCCGGCCCGGAGACCGCCTCGATCGACACCAGCGTGGAGAGCGGCACCATCTGGCCGTCTCCGTTCCGGACGTAGAACTGGCCGATGTTCTCGACCCGCGCCCGGTAGTCGCCTTCCGCCAGCAGATAGACCTGCCACTGCCGCCCAAACCGGTTGAAGTAGTTCACGAACGGCCCGCCCATGAAGACTTGCAGCGTTTGATAGATCTCGGCGAGCGGCACGCCCTGCTTCAGCGCCTTCTCCTGGTCCACGCGCGCAAAGAGTTGCGGCACGCCGGCCAACAGCGTCGTCGTCACATGATCGATTTCCGGCCGGCGCTGCGCAGCCTCGAGAAACCGCCGCGTCTGCTCGGCCAGAAACCCCACGCCACGGCCGGCCCGGTCCTCCAGCATCATCGTGACGCCGCCCGCCACGCCGATGCCGGGTACCGGCGGCGGCGAAAACGCGAGGGCCCGCGCTTCGGGCAGCGACGCCAGCAGGTGGTTCACGCGGACGAGAATGGCATCGTACTGCTCGTCCGGACGATGGCGCTCATGCCACGGCTTGAGGTTGACGGAAAAGTAGGCGTTGTACGTCGTGCTGACCTGACTCAAAAAACTGTACCCGACGGTCGACGTAAACGAGTCGACTCCCGGCGTCTCCATGAGCAGCTGCTCAATCTTCCGGGCCACCGCGTCCGTGCGCTGGAGCGACGCGGCTTCCGGCAACTGCACGTTCACATAGAAGAAGCCCTGATCTTCATCGGGAATGAACCCGGCCGGCAGTCTGGCTCCCATCATGACGGCGACCGCAGTCATCACCACCAGCAGCACCATCGTCCGGCCGGATTTCTTGATCAGCCCCCCGCACACGCCCACGTACCGGTCGGTCGCCCGGGCAAAGGTGCGATTGAACCAGCCGAAGAACCGTCCGAGCAGGCCCCGGCCCGGCTGCTTCGGCCGCAACACCATCGCCGCTAAGGCTGGACTCAATGTCAAGGCGTTGAACGCCGAGAGCAGGACGGAGACGGCAATCGTTACAGCAAACTGTTGATAGAGTCGCCCGGTGATGCCCGGGATGAAGGCGGTGGGAATAAACACCGCGGCCAGGATCAAGGCAATGGCAATCACCGGCCCGGAGACCTCTTCCATCGCTTTGAGGGTCGCCTCCCGTGGAGCGAGGCCCTGTTCGATGTGATGCTCGACGGCTTCGACAACGACGATGGCGTCGTCGACGACCAGCCCGATGGCCAGGACGAGGCCGAAGAGGGAGAGGGTGTTAATGGAGAAGCCTAAGAGGGGAAAGACGGCCAGGGTACCGATGAGCGACACCGGAACCGCCAGCAACGGAATCAGGGTGGCCCGCCAGGACTGTAAGAAGAGAAACACGACGAGGATGACCAGCAGAATCGCTTCCCACAGGGTGGTGCTGATCTCTTTGATGCCTTCGGTCACGGCTAACGTCGTATCCAACGACACGACGTACTCCAGATCGTCGGGAAAGCGCTGCTTCATCTCGTCCATGAGCGCGCGCAGACGCGCGACCGTGTCGAGCGCATTGGA
>OMJK01000018.1 GCA_900299325.1 Nitrospiraceae bacterium
GAGACAGGACAGCGTGGATACGCGTTAACCGGCAAAGAGTCTTTCTTAGCTCCTTATCATAACGGCTCAAGCGAATTGGGGAAGGACTGGCGGAAACTTGTGGAATTGCTCAACGATGATGATTATGCGACGGAACTCGATGGGTTGGCGGCGGCAATTCAATGGAAGCTCGGCTACGTGGAGCTCATTATCGCTAAACGCAAGCTTGAAGGCCTCGACTGGATGGCGGCCAATCTGGCCGTGCTGGATGAAAGCAAGCGGGCTATGGATATTGTCCGGTCAATCGTTCAACGAATTCGAGAACAGGAAGAAGCGCACTTGGTGAAACGGATTCGAGAGTCGGAGGAGGACATGGAATATCTGTTTGTGATCGCGCTGTTCAGCAAGGTCGTGATGGGCGTGATTCTCGTTGCCCTCTTTGTGCTGATATGGCGTGAGATGACATGTCGCTATGCCGCGCAGGCTGCTCTGGCCGTGGCCCATGCCGAACTCGAAGAGCGGATCAGGGAACGAACGGTCCAGCTTTCGGATGCGAATGCGCGACTGACGGTCTTGTCCAGGAATGTGCTGGGCGTGCAAGAAAATGAACGTCAGCGGATTGCTCGCGACTTGCACGATGAAATTGGACAGGCCCTAACGGCGATTAACCTTAACTTGCGAAACCTCCAGGATGATGCCGGATCTGCTGCTTCGGCCTCGTTGGTGTCCGACTGTCTGAGTTTGCTGAAGAGCGTGATCGGATCGGTGAGGAATCTGGCGATCAATCTCCGTCCTTCCCTGCTCGATGAATTGGGTTTCGGGGCAGCCGCCAAGTGGTATCTACAGCGTCAAGCCGAACGCGCGGGGTGGCGCGGGTCATTCGCAGCGACCAACTGGTCCGACGAGATGCCGGAAGACGCCGCGATCACCTGCTTCCGCATTCTTCAAGAAGCGCTGAACAACATTGCGAAACATGCGGCTGCGACTGCTGTCGATGTTCGAATCAGTCGCGATGCCTCCGATATTGTGCTGGAAATACAGGACAACGGCTGTGGATTCGATGTCGCGCGCGCTCGTCAGGACGCCCGATTCGGTCACAGTGTAGGTTTGTTGGCCATGGAAGAACGGGCGCATCTGGTTGGAGGTGTGCTGACTATTGCGTCGAATGTGTCGGAAGGCACGATGATTAAGGTTTCATTGCCTTGTGTGGCAACCCATGCCGCGCTTGCCCAACCATCGTTCGTGACGGGATGAGGATGACCATGCGATTGCTACTCGCCGATGATCATGCGTTGATCCGTCAGGGCCTGCGGGTATTGGCCGAGAAGATAGAGGGCGTGACAGTGGTTGCGGAAGTCGGAGATGGCCTGCAGGCCATCCAAAAGGCGAGGGTATCCCAACCGGATGTGATCCTTATGGATATTGCCATGCCTGGCATGAATGGGCTGGAAGCAGTTATCCGGTTACGACGGGAGCTTCCTCATGTCAAAATTTTGATGTTGTCGATGCATGCCGCCGAGGAGTATTTTCGCCAGGCCCTCGACGCTGGCGCGTCCGGGTACCTCCTCAAGGATGCCGACCGTATCGAGTTGGAGTTGGCACTGAGGGCCGTTTCACGTGGCGATACGTATTTGACGCCCGAAGTCGCCAAGTATGCTGTTCAGGCGTATCAATCTCGCGGCGAGCACGGCACGGGCCTGCTTGGCCGGCTGACATCGCGACAGCGGGAAGTGATGCAGCTCGTAGCTGAGGGGAAAACGACAAAGGAAATCGCGCAACGCCTCGATCTCAGCCCCCGAACCGTCGAAACCCATCGTGCCGAACTGATGGACCGACTGAACATTCATGATCTTCCAGGCCTGATCAAAGTCGCTCTTCAAGAAGGCCTGATTACCCAGACCATTACCTAGCCCATCTCCGTAACTCTCCCACAGTCTCGTCCGTAGAGATCCTGATCCCTCTCCGTACCCTTCGGGATGGCGGATTCGATACGGTGTGGGATGCTTCCTGTAACGTCATGAGGCAACCCCCCACTGTGGTCTCAACCACGCAACCGGCTCCGTCCATCAAGGTTTTATTGGTGGACGATAACGTTCTATTCCTCAAGCATTTTTCCCGTTGGTTGGAGAGCAGGCCCTGTATTGCCGTGGTCGGACAAGCCTTTTCAGGGCAGGAGGCGATCACTCTCTTTCCCCAGCTACGTCCCGACGTCGTGCTCGTAGACATCGGCATGAAGCCGATGAACGGCTTTCAGACGGTACGACACTTCAGGCGTGCTGGTCACTCGACGCGGATCGTTTTGATGGCGAGTGATCCATCGGAAGCTTCTGTGGAAGAGGTGCGGCTCTACTGCGACGGCGTTGTCGAGAAAGATATGCTGTGCAGTGATTTGATCCCGTTGTTAGCTCGGTTATTCCCCGGGCACCGATTGCAAAGTTGATATGGATTAGCTGGATTAAACGGTCTCGGAGCGTTGTATGTGCGGTATAGCAGGTTTCCAAGGATGGTTCGACTCGGCGCTGCTGGATACCATGGCTAACGCTTTGGTGCATCGAGGGCCCGATGATTCCGGGGTGTGGTATTCGGCGGAGTCTCGAACCGGTTTGGCCCATCGGCGGTTGTCCATCATTGATCTGTCGCCGACCGGACATCAACCGATGGTCGACCAAAAGGGAAAGGCCGTCATCGTCTTCAATGGAGAGATCTACAATTTTCGTGAACTTCGCGCGGATCTGGAATCGCACGGACACCAATTTCTTGGGCATTCGGATACGGAAGTGCTGTTGAATCTTTACCTTCGATACGGCGAAGCGATGCTCCCCATGCTGAACGGAATTTTCGCCTTTGCCGTGTTTGATATGAGCCGGCACACGCTGTTCCTTGCTTGTGACGAGATGGGTGTGAAGCCGTTGTACTTTCATCAATCTCAGTGGGGGACTTTGTTTGCCAGTGAATTGAAGGCCTTGGCGGTTTATGCAGGGTTGCCGAGGGAAGTGAACGTCCCGGCGCTCTTTCGCTACTTGGGGTTTTTGTGGAGCCCAGGAGGTATGACCCCGTTGAAAGGAGTCCACCGCCTGGGACCTGGAGAAGCTCTGTTGGTCGAAGAAGGGCGTCTAACCCGTCGATGGCAGTGGAGCCCGTCTGCATGGCCGATTACGACGCTACCCGTTCAGGACGAAGAAGCAATCGATCGAGTGCGGACGGCGGTACGAACGGCTGTGCGCCGACAAATGGTTGCGGATGTTCCTGTCGGCGCGTTTCTATCCGGGGGGGTGGATTCGAGCACCATGGTGGCGATGGCCCGTGAAGTTTCGCCGACCATCGAATGTTTTACGATTGATTTGGGAGGGATACAGGATCCCGGTATCAATGATGACCTGGCTTACGCGCGTCATGTGGCTAAACATTTCGGGGTCAGATTGCACGAGGTTCAGGTCGATTCCTCTCACATGACGGATCATCTGGTCGCCATGGTGCATCAGTTGGATGAGCCACTGGCCGATCCGGCTCCGTTAAGCGTCTGGTTTATCAGCCAGCTTGCCCGACAGCACGGGGTCAAGGTGCTCCTCTCCGGCACCGCTGGCGACTACTTGTTTACTGGATATCGCCGGCATCAGGCGTTGATGCTGGAACGATACTGGTCGTGGATGCCGAAAATCGTCCGGTCGGGGCTGCATCGCGCGACTTCGACAATGGGGGTGCAGGGTAAATCGTTAGGCTGGCGGATGGCCAAAGCATTTGCCCATGCCGATTGGCCGTCGGATAGGCGGTTAATGGGGTATTTTCTCTGGTTGGATGCACAGCGGGTAGCCAAGTTGTTCAATCCGGATCATCAAGTCGCCCTTGCTGGTGAGGACATGCTTGGACCTATGGAGAAATATCTCTCTTCTCTGTTAACTGGGCTGTCGCCGTTGCAGCGAATGTTGGCTCTCGAACAGCGGTTCTTTCTCGGTGATCATAACCTTCTCTACATGGACAAGATGTCGATGGCGGCCGGGGTCGAAGTTCGGGTCCCGTTTCTCGATCGTGATCTCGTCCGGTTGGCCAATGCACTGCCGGATCGCATGAAACTGCGAGGAACAACGACGAAGTGGGTGCTCAAACAAGCGATGGCACCCTATCTTCCGCATCAAATCTTGCACAGAAGCAAGACCGGATTCGGTGCCCCGTTACGGCATTGGCTGCAACGAGAATTGATCGGGATGGTCGACAATGTGTTGTCAAGCGACCGGATACGCCGACGCGGATTGTTTGATGCCGAAGCAGTCCGCCGCTTGGTGGTGGATGATCGCGCAGGGAAGATCGATGCTAGCTACACCATTCTAGGACTGATTTGCATCGAGATGTGGTGCAGTAGATTTTTGGATCACGCAGGGTAGTGGCGCCTCGCCGGGCGGCGGGCACATTACAATATCCTCCGATTCATCCTGCCAGCATTGCAGCGACCCAGTGATCGCAGAGATGAATAACGATTGATTGCGAGCGGGGTTCATTTTATCCTGCGCGGGTGACGCTCTGGTTCA
>OMJK01000019.1 GCA_900299325.1 Nitrospiraceae bacterium
CCGTACCACAGAGCATCGAGCAGGTGCCGCATCAGGTCCGTGAATCGCGGCGTGTTGCGCAGCAGTTTCTCAATGAACGCGGCCTGCCCGACGGCATCTTCATCGCTTTGCAGGTCGGCCGGGCACTGGACGGCCCATTCCGAGCAGGCGACCGACAGTTGCAGCATGAGCAGCGGGCCCATGATGTCCGGGTCGTAGCGCATCTGGCGCTGAAGATTTCGGTCCTTGCGGAACGCCAGCGAGCCTTGCCGAAGGATCTTGTTGACGGAGAGGTAGTAACTCCGCTGCATCTCCACGGGCGTGACAAGCGCCTGAAAGACGGGCGCGGCTCGCACCATGTCGGCGCCTTGCGTGGTCGTGGATTCGCTGGTTGGTTCGGTCATGGATTGGTTCCGTAGAGTCGCCACAGTTTCGGTCTAGTGCTGCTGACCGTGGCAGGTTTTGCCGTTGGATCATAACGGCGTACCCTTGCGTGCTCTAGCAAATCCACCACCGCGTCTACGGTGTCATCATGCTCGCCCGCAGGGAAAGCGATCAACTCGTCACGGATTGGCTCTTGGGCCGCTTCCAGCCTGCCGTCCGCTCGGCACCGCAAATGCAGCCGCCCCTGCTCGACCATCGGCTGCGCCTCGGATGCCCGCGTAACCTTGTCCTTCGTCCGTGCCACCCGCAAGACGGGAATGCGTGTACTGGCTGCGAGTTGCTGGCACAGGCCCGCTTGGGGTCCGTTGCCCTCCGCGATGATCTGCGTTGCGCCTAGCCGCTCGCAAGCATCCACGGCTCGGCGCATGAACTCTGGGAACGTGGCCTGCACGCGCAAGCACTCCAGTACCCAGACGTGCGCCTGCCTATCAACAAGGGCTAGGCAACAGATGCTGTAGTCGCCCCTCTCGCCGCGCTTCTCGGTGAAGGCCCAGTCGATTGCCGCGATCACGGTGCCCGCGCCGCGAGCCTCCTGCGGCGGGTCCCCCATGTAGTAAGCCGATTCGATCCATTCGGGTCGGAAGATCAGGCTGTCTTCCGAGATCGGAACCAGTTCGTAGGCGCGCGCGTAGCCAAGCGGCCCCATCTCGCGGCGCTGACTCTCCAGCACCTCCGGCGTGAACACGTCGCCCCACGGGCTAGCAAACCCACGGCACGGTCGCCAGAACAGCGTGCCGTCTTCCTCGGCGGTTCGCTTCCATTCCGATGTCAGATCATCCGCGTGGTACGGCGTGAACAAGCGCCACGTCCTTGGCTTGCCCGCGCTGAAGTCGCGCATGGGAAGCCAGTTGTTCCGCCACGCTTCCTTGACCTTCTCGCGCTCGGCTGGGATTAGCACCGAGTTACGCAGGTCGCACACGTCATCGCCGCACAGCAGATCGGCTCGCCCGCCCGCGCGCCCGAAGATGTTCGCGGCCTGCATCGTCGCATCTCGGTGCATCGACGGCGACTTCACCACGATCTCGTTGCTGCCGTCCGTGGATGCGTCGGGCTTCACCATCCTGATCTCTGGGAAGACGGCGCGGTAGGCATCCGACCGCATGATGCTGACCACCATCCGAATCTGCTCCTGCGCCTTGGTGACGGTCTGCCCGACGTGCTTGATGCGGATGGTTGGGTTGCGCCCGATCTCCCACGCCTGTCGGATGCCCAGTTGCACGCTCTTGCCGTGTCCGCGCGGCATACCGATGGCCGCGTCTGGATGCGCCGATAGATGCGCCTGCATCGCGGAATGCAGCGTTGCTTGCCCGAAGCCCAGCCACTCCGCGAATACGTCTGGGCATTCGCGCGCAGCAGCCGCGACGGCGAGGCCGTCAGGGTCCGACTGCATCGGTTCCTAACCTGCGGGCAATGATTGCCCGTGCGCGCGCTGCAAGTTCCGGGCTAATCACTACGCGCTCGGTGGCCTCGCCGTCATCCAGCCGCTCCATCTTGTCTAGCGCAATCGCCGCGTTCACCTTGTCGCGCACCATCGCGGCCAGCACCTCGGCGGCTCGCAGTCGGTCGCGTGGCTGGGCTGCATCGTTTGCGAGGATGCGGGCGCAGATACCGGGCGCGGCCCGCCACACGGCTTCGGGTATCTCCCATCCGTGATTGACGGCCTTCTGTAGCAGACGCAAGGCGGATCGTTGCCGAGTCTCCGGCTCGTCTAGTACCGCAGGCGGTCGCTCGACTGGCGGCGGCTCAATCGGCGCATTTGGCTTCGGCTTGGCGCGCTTCCTACCCACGCTGCGCTTTCTTACCCGTGAGCATTTCCCACCGTTTCACGATGACATCGCAGTACGCCGGGGAAATCTCCATCCCGTAGCACTTGCGGCCCAGTTGCTCAGCGGCGATGAGAGTTGTCCCGCTTCCGAGGAACGGGTCAGCAACCAAATCATCCGTCCGTGAATGCGCTGACAGAAGTTTGGAGATAATCGGGACTGGCTTCGGTGTCGGATGCCCATGCCGTTCCTCTCCGTGCGGCGCTGACATTTCCCACACATCGGTAAGGTTGTCCGATGTTTCCGCGTCGAACTCTCTGCGCTGCGCGTCGAACTCTCTGCGCTGCGCGTCGAACTCTCTGCGCTGCGCGTCGAACTCCCCGATGTCCACGCCCCTATCCAAGAACAGCGGACGCATTTTGTCCCATGCTTCTTGTGTTGGAAGCGCCCATTGTGACCGACCGAAGTAATGACCAGCCATGCCATTCTTGCCCAAGCATCGGTCAATGTCCTTATTCGTCAACTTTGCCTGCTTCTGCCATCCCATCATCCGATCAATAATCGACGAGTACGCCGAGCGCGCTGCAATGTGCGCCGTCTTGGCGTTGAATGACGCAAGCAGAGCATCGGGCGAATGCTGCTTTTCGCAGAGCAGCAAACGCTCGGATCGCGGCCTCCATCGACGCATTTCCTCAACCGATGCGGTCGTTCCCAAACTTTTGCCCTTGCTCCAGACGATGTGGTTGAATACGGCAGCATGTTTCCGAAGGCGTTCCTCAATGTGCCACGCGAAGTCCGGGGCGCACCACCATCCGCTGGTTCCCCTGTCCATCATCTTGGGAATCCACAAGCCAAATACGCCATCAAGGAACTCAAGAAAACCCTCATATCCGTCAAAGTCGTTGTCCCAATCTGCATCGACTTTTCCAAAGTATGGCGGATCGGCGAGAATCAGTGCAGGCTGCTTGCTATCCAGCAGACGCGCAACATCTTCGGCTTTTGTCGAATCACCGCAGAGCAGGCGATGCTCGCCGAGCAGCCACAGGTTGCCGGGTTTTGTGATTGGGTTGGCTGGCGGCTCGGGCACTTCATCTTCCTGCACCTCGACCGTCGCCTCGGCCAGCGCGGCGATTTCCTTCTCGGTAAAGCCCGCAGCCCGCGCGAGTTCCTCGTCCTCAATCTGCAATGCAGCCAACTGCTGCGCCAGCGCGTCATCGTCCCACTCGGCTAGTTCCGCCGTCCGGTTGTCTGCGATGGCGTAGGCGGTCGCCTCGCTGCCGTCCAACTCGGTGCGGACGATGTTGATGTGATCCCAGCCCAGCGCCTTCGCGGCCATGACCGTGCCGTTTCCGGCGATGATGATGCCCTTGGCGTTGACTAGCACGGGCCGCTGTTGCCCAAAGCGCGTTAGGCTGGCCTTGATCGCGTCGAGATTGTTAGCCGGATGCCGCCGGACATTGGCCGGGTCAAGCGTCAAGGTTTCGATCTTTACGCGCTGTGTCTGCATGTCAGAAATGCTACCGCCCCGACGGAAGCCGGGGCGGCGGCACCGAACAGTTCCGTTGCTCGTCAGTCCTTCTTGCCGGGAATCCATCCGGCAACCTTCGACAGCGGGACCAAATGCCCGCCGATGTAGCCGATGGCGAAAGCCGCCACGGCACCCCACACACTCCCCACCAGAGACTCGATGCTTGCGAACGTCATCATGGTCAGACTCCTTTCGACTGGGATTGTACCGCACGGCGGAACGCCGCGTCGAACTCGGCATCCTGCGCCCGCATGGCCGCAATGGCCTCGCGGGTTGTCTCCGGCCTCGCGTCATCGACGGCGGCGGCTAGCAGGCTGGCGGCACGGGCCTTGGGCTTGGGAATCCAGCCCAGCGCGGCCCTGACGGCTGCAAGGATGCCGGAGGCCGTCAGAAGCCACACGGCGGCGGCTCCGGCTGCGGCAATGGCGAGCCACTTGAGCGTGGCCCAGATCGGGCTCACCTTGTCCGTAACGCCCGGCAGGTTGGTGTGGATTTCGGCAACGCCGTGACGAATTTCTGTGGCCTCGGTGGCGATGGTCGCCGCGTCAGCGATGACCTCGGGCTGGTCGCTCGACTCACCGATGCGGATGGCGAGCCGTTCAATGGTCGCCGCCCGCTCACCGATGCCGTTGGCCTCCACAGCGATCCGCTCCGACGCGGAGCACCCGCACAGTAACAAGCAGCAGGCGATTCGATTCACGAATGGAATGAACAAGCCATTGCGACAAAATCGATGCTGCTGACACTTGTACCAGAGCAGGAGAACGATGGATTTGGCGTGCCAGATCCAACATATGGCGTCACCAAAATTTCTTGAGAACCCATCAGCGGGAATCCGTACGCCGTATCTCCCGGCATAGCCACAACCGAAGAACCTCCATTTACCATTGGAAGATACGGAGTAGAAAGGCTTGCTAGTGCCTGTCGTCCATCTGACATGTGGCCAATCATCACTCGCCGCGTAGAACTCACTTCAAGCACGGTAGCAGCAAATCCCGGTGCATTGTTTCCGCTGGCGCTCATACAAGTAAGACCGCTGCCCGTACCAGTTGCAGACAGAATCTGACCAATACAACGCCATTCGCCAAGCGAATCAGGTGCGATTGCGTTCGTCAATCCGGCAGCAACGGCATCGTATGTCGTACCCAATGGGTTGTCTGGGAATCGGCCGTAGATGTTGTATCGAATGGCAGAACTACTAGCGAGTGTCATGCTCAACACATCCACACTTCCAGTAGACGCCGACAAAAGAACTTGCGCGTACCAATACAAGCACACCGTTCGGGCTCCGGGTGGAACGGCAAGACGAACGCAATACTGCGTTTCAGGATCGGTGCCGCTGCCGGTCTGCGTTCCGTTCAAAATCTCTTGAATGGTGTTCGGATGTTCTAGCGTCTTGGTCAAGTCCCGATGGACGATGTAAAGCGGCGAACTCCAGCCCGCTGGCATCGCATGTCGTGGCTGGGAACCACCTTCAAAAATCTTCAGAGCAGTCGCTGCGGGATAGAGGCTCATGTTCAGTTCTTCCTTTCGAGGCGGTCGATGCGGGCTTGGATGCTGTCGATCTTGGCCGCGTATTCGCGGTCGGTCGCCGAGAGCGTTGAGACGGTGCGAGCCAAGTCTGCCGTGATCGTGGCCAGTTCCTTGATGCGCTCGCCCTGCGCATCGATGGCGGCTTCGCGGCGGCCCACGTTGATGGACCCGTTCACGATGCTGAACAGCAGCATGACGCTCTGGATGCCCACCATGATGGTCTGCGCGCTCACCCGCTTGCTCAACTTCTGTTCGGCTTCGTCGCTCATGTCTTGGCCTTGTGACGGGATGGTAGCGGTTTGCGGCGCACGCCCAAAGAGAAAAGGACACGGCCGATGGCGGCGGCCGCGTCGGTCACGCTCTCCTCGGAAAGGGCCGGAACCGCAGCGTGCAGCACCTCATGCGCGAGCACCTCTAGGAGCCGTTGCTGCGTGAGGTTGCGGCGCACGCGGATGGTCGGGTGCGGGCCCGGCGGGTGGTCGCAGTCGCCCAGTGCGTCACGCGGCATCTCGCGCGCTGGGACGAGGCGCACGCGCCACTTGCGTCCGTTGATCGTCAGCCGCGCCTCATGTCGCACGGTTGACCTCGGCGGCTAGCCTGTACTCGCCTTGCCTGCCCGCGATGTGCAAGCGCATCCAGACAGCACCAAGCGCCTTCGGTCGCAATCCCTTCTCGACAGCCCAGCCACCAAAGCCGTCGCCGTGCTCGTCCTTGTACGTCCCGATGCGGACGTGCAGTTGCTCGTCTAGCACCACCTCGGCCTGCCCAAGAAACTGGCGCAGGCGCTCGCGAGCGATGGGCACTACCCAGTGGTGATGCGTGTGGCCCGTGATGACCATGTCCGCGTCGGGCCACAGGCTGGCTTGCCGGACGGTATCGAGCACGCCATGCGTCATGGCAGCGCCACCGCCCGCACCGTGGAAGTAGCGGATGCGGAAGGCGAAGCCGCCGCCGCTCTGCGTCACGAGCCGGAACAGCACCCAGCCGCCGTAGCCGCCGGAGTAGACCGGAGCCGGGCCCGCCGCGCTCAAGCCCGCGCAGAGGCGTTCGGTCAGGTCGGTTTCGTGGCGCTTGGTGATGGCCGTTTCGTGGTTGCCTCGACCGATGACCACGAAGCGGTCGGCGTAGGGCGCGTAGAACCGCGTCGCCTCGCGCACGAGCGCATCGAGGTAGTCGCCGGACTGGTACTCGGGCCGCAGCGCCGAGCGGTCTGCCCGCAAATCGAATCGCCCCTGCATGGCACAGAAGCCGTCGCCTGCGTCGATCACGCCGCCCTTGCGGCGCACGATCTCATCGAGGTGGGCGCGCTCTAGGTCTTGATCGGTGTGCGCGTTGTCGTGGTGGCGGTCGCTCGACAGCAGCCCGTGCCACTCAAAGGCGTGCGGCGTCTCGGCCAGCATCGTGACGCGGTGGATGTTGCGACCCAGTTTCTCGACCGTCCATTGCGAGCCCGGCGACGCGCCTTCGCGCCAATAGTGGCCCTGCAGTTCCGTTCGGATGCGCTCTCGGTCGCATCGTCGTTTGCTCGTACCCGGCTTGCTACGCGCCATCCGTGGCTTCCCCTTCGCGCAGTTGCAGTTCCACCCGTGGGTTGCGCGTGTCCACGAGCAGCACCAGCGGCAAGTGCGTCAGCGCCGAATCGTCCTTGAGAAGCCCGCCGTCCACGAGGCCGTCGAACGTGGCCTTGAGGCTGGCTAGGCAGTTGTCGCGGTCGCGGCGTCGGCTGTCGCGTGCGAACCAGTGCACGGCGCACGTCGCGGCGGTCCAGCCGCCCTTCACGCCCGCCTCGTGCATGGCGACTTGGCACGCAGCCCACGCCTCGACCCGTGCGCGCTTCGTGGCCTTGGCCCGCACCGCCCAGTGTGCACGAGCGTTAGGGGAAAGCAGCCTCGCCGGGGTACTGACCGTCACCGTGAGCACGTCGGGCATGAGTGCATAGTGCCACGCCCGCAAGAGCCGATCTAGGTTTCGCGCCATCCGTGGCGAGAGGCCCATCGGGTCAGTCCTCGTCTGGCGGCGGTCTGCGCCTGCTGCGCGGGATCGGCTCGACGGCTGCGAGCACCTGCGCCGCCAGCCGTAGCCCGTCACGGGCCTCGCTCATGTCGAACGCCGTCGGGTAGTGCTTCAGGCAGCGCCTCGCGTCCTCGCGTATGGCCGATGGCACGCCCGGCGTTCGCTTCGGATCGCACAGCGCCGCGAGGAAGTGCCTCGTGCGGGC
>OMJK01000020.1 GCA_900299325.1 Nitrospiraceae bacterium
CTACGACCCGGACATCATGGGCCCGTTGCTCATGCTGCAACTGTCGGTGGCGTGCTCGGAATGGGCGGTCCAGTGCCCGGCGGATTTGCAGGGCGACGAGGAAGCGACGGAGCAGGCTGCGTTCGTGGAGAAACTGCTTCGCAACACGCCGCGATTCACGGACCTGATGCGGCATCTGCTTGACGCGCTGTGGTATGGCCGCAGCGCCGTGAACATGGTGTTCGGTCAGCACGAGGACACCATCTACATCCGAGACTGGATGCCGATTCATGGCGATAGCCTGACCATGACCGAACTGGGCCAGTTGGGCCTCAAGGTCGGCCCGCGCTACTACACGCAGACCATCGGCGGCGCTGCGCCGGACACGGACAAGATCAACGGCACGGTGATTGGCTGGGATAGCCGAGTTCTGCCGCTTGATGACGAGCAGCGTGCGACGATTGCGCTGCACACGTTTCAAGCGCAAGGCGTGGACTTCGATGACCCATACGAGGCCGAGAATGCCTATCTCGGTCGCGGCATGCGCGATCTCGTTTGGTACTACTGGTCGCTGAAGCAGGCCGCGCTACAGAACTGGGCCACGTATATCGAGCGGTACAGCATGGGCATCCGCATCGGCAACTACCCGGTGGGCAACGATGCCGCCAAGGCCGACATGGAAACGGCTATGCAGAACCTGCTTGGCGACGTGTCGGTGCTGATTCCCAAGAATGGCGACGGCACCGATGCGGGCTACGACCTGAAGATCCTTGAGCCCAACGGCGGCAACGCCGAGGCTTTCGCAAAGATGGTTGAGTATCTCACCGAGAACATCAAGGAAATCATCCTTGGTCAGACGGGCACGTCGCAGGCCGTCAGCAGCGGGCTCGGCAGCAGCATCGGCGACCAGCACGCGCAGACGCTGAACCGTCAACTGACCTACGTGGCGAATGCGCTGTCGGAAACCATCACGCGCGAGATCGTCACGCCGCTGTATCGCCACAACTTTGGAGACGATGGCACGCCGCCCCAGTTCTCGTTTAGCGTCAGCAAGCCAAACCCAGAGGACTACATGAAGGCCATCGAAGCCTTCACCAAGTTGGGTGGCCGCGTGAGCGAGCGCGAGGCGCGGAAGGTGCTTGGCCTCGCAGAGCCGGAAGAGGACGAGACGGTGCTTCAGGCTCCTGCCGAGGGCGGAATGGGCGCGCCGGGGCTTGATCTGGGGCCGATGACGGCAGGAGATGCCGGAATGCCGGACGAAAGTGAGCCGTTTGAGAAGGACAGATTCGCGCTGTCGGATGTTGATCTGACGCCGACGGCAGAGATGGCATCCGCCGCCGAGCGCGGGCTAGAACTGCGCCGCAAGCATGGCCGGGGCGGCACCGAAGTGGGCGTTGCGCGGGCTCGCGATCTTGCGAACCGCAAGACGCTTTCGCCCAGCACCGTGCGCCGAATGCATTCGTTCTTCGCGCGGCACGCCGTCGATAAGGAAGGCGCGGGCTGGGGCAAGGATTCCGCCGGATGGATCGCGCACCTCTTGTGGGGCGGTGACGCAGCAAAGGCTTGGGCTGCGCGCAAGTCCAAGGAACTGGACCGCGCCGAGGGCAAGGATGAGCAGGCGGCAAAGGATGATCCGGTGAGCGACAAGATCGCGCTGCTGATGCGCGAGGGCTATCCGCAGGATCAAGCCGTCGCCATCGCCAAGAGCATGGAGCGGCGCGGCGAACTGCACGCGAAGCCCGGACGCAAGCGGGTGTCCGTCAAGCGTGGCCGTAAGGCCAAGGCTGCGAAGCCCAAGACGCGCCGCCGCAAGTGACCGAGTTCGACCGCATCTACAAGCGCGGTATGGCCGACGTGGCGCGGTGGTATCGCGCCGCGCTAGCCGCACAGGTTCGGAATGAACTTGAAGATGCCGCCGAGGCGTGGGAACGCTACGAGGACGCTCTAGGCCGCGTTCTGACGCTCTCGGCGATGGCCGGGAAGGCGCGAGCCCACGCGACGGCCAAGGCGCAGGGCGCGGACTGGAAGCCGCAAGAATGGCCAGACGAGATGCCGGATCGGTTCGACGCCGTGGGCGCATCATTTGAGCCCGGCACGTTCTGGGAGGCGCTGCGCGTGTTCAAGAACCGCGTGCCGCGTTCGTGGTGGGAAGTGCGCCGGGTACGTCGCCAGATGATGCGGCTGGCGCGGCGGGTCGCACAGGGCGAGCGCGGGCGTGCCCTGCGGGATCTGACCAAGCGGCTGGAGGCGTTGCAGCAGGTGGTGGATGGCTCGTTCCGCGTGAAGGGCGCGAGCCGCGCGCAGGCGGAACGGCTGAAGTCGCTGATTGCAGAGGCCATCGAAACGAGCGGGATGCCGAAGGGCTTGAAGACTGGCGGTCTGTCGCGGTTCATCCGGCGGGCGCAAGTCGAGGGCATCATCGGTCTTACGTCGTCTCGGATGGAAACGGTCTACCGCACGAACATGGCGAGCGCCTACAACGAGGCGACCGCCAACACGATGGACAGCGCCGCCGTCGCATCGTGGGCACCCTTGCTGCGGCTAGTCGAGATCCACGACAGCCGGACGCGCGGCGCACCCAACGGCGTGTATCGCGGCAAGGGCGAATCCAAGAATCCGGGTCACCATTGGGAAATGGACGGCTACATAGCCACGGCGGCAGACTTCAAGCGGCAGGGCTTGGTGCCGCCGAACGGCTTCAACTGCCGTGGCTCGCTGATGCCAGTGAGCCGGGACGAGGCGCAGAGCATGGGGCTATTGTCTCGGGCCGGAACTGTAGATCGGGCCGCTCTGGCGCGGTATAACGCACGGCGGCAACAGATCATTGATCGCGGCCTATACCCCGACCCCGGATTCAAACGATGACCAACAAGGCAGAAGATCGGTTCTACTTCGGCAAGCCCGGCCAGCCCGAGCGGTTTGAGGGTCACGGCTACAAGTGGCGTGTTTGGTACATCATGCAGATTGGAAAAGATGAATACAAGGGCGGAAAGCCGCTTGTGGTCGAGCGCGAGAAGCCATTCCGAGATTTGAACAGGGCAAAGCGATGGGTGGCAGAAATGCTTGGCAAGGGTTGGGAATTGTCTGATAGGGGTACGCCTAGGAAGGTGTTGAAAGCCGAGGTGCTAACTCTGTCCCGCCCCGGTGAGCCTGATCGTTTCGCAGAAATCAAAGACAGCGATCTGTATGCGTTGCATGACGCAATCAACAAGCGAGCAGTTGCCGCAAATAAGAACGGCGATACTGCGCTAGCCGCGAAGTACGAATCTTGGATCGAACAGATTCAAGACATGATTGCTCTTGCCCGTAATGGCAAGCAAGATCGTTTGCGAAAGTATGCGCAAGGACTTCCAGCCGAACTTCGATCGATATTGCCAAAGAGTCTTTTTTCCAAAACTCACGCCTCCCGCTTCGGCAAGCCCGAGCGGTTTGATCGATATGGGTACGAAAAAATGGATACTGATTCGCTGCTATACAATGAGCGGTATTACTTGATGATTCAGTGGCAAAAGGACAAAAGTGCTAACCGTGGCACTGGCCGTGTAACCCCAGCAACTCGCGCAAAAGTGATTGCATTGAAGGATGAATTGGAGCGTCGAGGTCATAAAGGCGGTGTGCTTGCTGAACTATTGCGAGAGCCATTCTCCCGCCCCGGCAAGCCCGACACCTTCGACGCATCAAGCCTTGAGCGCGGCGACTTCAAGGACGCGAGCACGTCGCCAATGCTCGGCAAGTTGCTCTCCGAGAAGGCCATGCCGGACGGCGGCTGGCGAGCCGTGCAGGTCGGCAGCGATACGCTCGTCATTTCGTTTGAGGATGCAGACCTTGCCCGCGATTTCGGGCGGCGTGCATCTACCAAGGGCTACAGCGCAACCAGTCCCGTGGCTACCACGGGACGCTACTGGAATGTGGAGGTGAAGAATGGCAAGTGAGAATTCCCGCTCCGGCGCGAAGGATGTGATGGCAACAGACAAATATGGGTTCGATAGTTACGGACTTGCAATCGAAAGCAAAAAGGGGTTGCGTTACAACGCGGTTGGATTTAGAACGCGAGAAGCCGCAGAAAAAAACATCAAGGACGAAATCAAGAAATATGCTGGTGAAGATGGCTTGAAGGCTGAAATATGGGGAAATCTCCCAAATTGGGCAGGGAGCAAAATCGTCAAAACATTTCGCTTCTCCCGCCCCGGCGCGAAGGCGAAGTTCGCGGTCGAGGATCGCTTCTACTTCGGCAAGGAGCGGTTTGCGAGCATTAGCGTTCCGCCACAAACCCGAACAACGGGAATGCACGGAACTTGGAAAAGGATTCAAGTAGTTGCAGGAGGAAAGAAGGTTTGGCGTCTTGAATTGCATCAAAACGGTGTTCTTCGTGGATTCGTTGAGCAGCATCCGCAGACTCGGCAATTTCATGCGTTTGATGGTCGAACCGATGCTCAAATTGGTGTGGGTAATGAATCCGATATGAAGCGACTCGTGGAATCGTTGTAACCATGCCAGCATCACACGAAGTCGAGAAGTTGGCCGACGGCAAGGTGCGCATCCGCAACCTTGAACTGTTCATGGGCTTTGACCCGTCCATCGACTCTGACGAGGACGAGGCCATGCAGGCTTACGACAATGGCCGCGTCAAGGACATCGTGAAGCGCACGGGCAAGTTCATCTCGCGCGGCTCGCGGCCCAAGTTGGTCATTGAGCATGAGAAGGACGGCAGGCCCACCGCGCCGGAGGCTGTTGGCGACATCACCAGCGTTCGCTACGAGGAGCGCAGCGGCGTTGCTTATGTCGTGGGCGATGTCGAGATGCCGAAGGCCCGGTTCGATGAACTGCTGGCGACCAACGCCTACCCGCGCCGGAGCGCGGAGATTTGGAAGGACAATCACCTGTCGGAAGTCGCGCTGCTTGGCCGTGATACGCCGCGCAGGCCGCTGCCCGACACGCGATTCACAAAGCAAGGCTCGAAGGTGGTCTTTGAGCGACCTATGGGAGAGGTGCGCGTTTCTATTGACTCTCCAGCAAAGTTCGGTGAAATGGGCGTGGGTGGTGGACTGAACACCTTCATCCCGTCAGGAACAGGAAAGAAACCAATGCCAAGCAAGATGAAGCAGAAGATGGAGCAGGATGCCGAGGAGGCCAAGAAGGCTCTCGCGGCTGCTGCGGCAGACGAGTGCGCCGCTGACGAGGACGAGGAAAAGGACATGGCCGAGGCTGACGCTGCCGCTATGGAGGCTGATGAGGCCGAGATGGCCTACGCCGCCGAGGACGAGGCCGAGGAGAAGTTTGAGGATGGCGTTCACGTCGATATCGGCTCGCATACGGGCGAGGCCGAGGAAGAGGACGAGGACGAGGAGATGGAGGCCGCCTACGGCGGTAAGACCAAGATGAGCAAGGGCAAGACGAGTGAGAAGGCGCTGTTCGCCCGCGTGCAGGAACTGGAGCGCCAGTTGCGCCTTGAGCGTTTTGGCCGCGAGGTCGATTCGATGATTCAGGCGGGCTATCGCTGCAGCAAGTTCCGCAACAGCATGGTTGAGGAACTGGCTGACGCTGCCAACCCGAGCGCGAAGATCGCGTTCTGGAAGGCCACGATGTCGAAGGCGCCGATCAGCGTTCCGACCGTGGCGCAGCACGCTGTGACTGACGAGGGCTCGCCCTCGATGGACGTGAAGGCCGCTACCGCGCGTGCGGTGCATGAGGCCGCTGGCGACCTGACCAAGTTCAAGTCGCTCTTCGCAAAGTACTCGGGCCAGAAGGCCTAATCGAAAGGACAGACGATCATGGGATCTTTCTCTGACGTTCCAGCACTTATCGCGGGCGGCACCATCAATCCGTTCCGTTTTGTGACTGCTTCAACGGCTGCGGATAACACTGGCATTCAGGCCGCCGCTGTCGATACGGTTGTGGTTGGTGTGTCTGATGGCAGCACCAAGGGTCCGCTGAGCAGTGCTCATGCCGAGAGTGGTGATCCGATCAACCTGCAGGGTGGCGACATCGTTCTGGTGCAGTGTGGTACTGCAAACCTTCCGACGCGCGGCGAACTGGTGCAGGCCAACACGGCCGATGGCACCGCTCGCGTGGCTGTTACGACTGTTGGTCCCGCTCGCCGTTTCCAAGGCTATGTGGCTCTGGAGAATGGCGTGTCTGGCGGCATCATTCGCATTCAGAAGGTCGGATCGTTCGTCTACTACCCGACGACTCTCTAATCAAACAGCCAACCCCCAAACAAAGGAGCAATGAGCAATGGCTGAATACGGAATTGGCGGTGGGCTGAACACCTTCGTGCCCACCTTCTCGGCAGCAACTGGCCAGATTCAGGTCGAGTTCACCCGTTCGGTGAACCGTTTCCCGATCACCCAGTACGCGCAGATCGTGCCTGTGCAGCAGATGAGCGGCTACTACCTTCGCATCGACGAGGAGGAGACTGCTCGCGTGGTGAACACGCAGGACTATCAGTGGCCGCTGGGCGAGGATCGTCCGACGGGCATCAACAACGACCTTGAGTGGACGCAGTTC
>OMJK01000021.1 GCA_900299325.1 Nitrospiraceae bacterium
GCACACCGATCGGTGGCCGCTGTAATCGTTACCGGCAGAATTTGGTTCCGGAGACCGGCCGCAGGCGGCACGGCGACCTTCATAAACGTATCGGTCGTGCCGTAACAGGCTTCGTCCGTTTCTCCCGCTTCGAATAATACCGGCAGCGTACGTCCGATGTGACGCTGATGAAACTGCAACCGTTTGGCGCGGGAGAGCCGTTGCAGCATCGCGGATCGGTGCGCGATCGTTGCCGGCGCAACAGGATGCGGCCGTTTCGTCGCCGCAGTGCCGGGTCGTGCCGAATAGGAAAACACATGCAGGTACGAGAAGGGCAGTTCTGCTGCCACGCGCACTGTGTTCTCGAAGCAGTCGTCGGTCTCGCCTGGAAATCCCACCATCACGTCTGTACCGAGCCCCACGTGCGGGATCCTGCGCAACGCCCGTTCGATCAGCGCAATGTAGTCACCGACGGCATAGTGACGGTTCATGTCAGCCAGCACACGATCATCGCCGCTTTGCAGGGGAATGTGTAAATACGGGCAGATTGCGCGGGATCCGGCCATCCGGTCAAGTAACGCGTCGCTGACCGTCGTGGGCTCAATGGACGAGATCCGGATCCGATTAATGCCTGGAACGAGTTCCAGGCGGTCGAGTACCGCACAGAAGTCTTTGCCGCCTTGTTCATAGCGGCCGATGTTGACTCCTGTGAGCACCACTTCCCGATGGCCCTGCGCAGCCAGGCTTTCCGCCTCTGCGATCACATCGTCGAACACCCGGCTGCGCGCATGGCCACGCGAGAACGGAATGATGCAGAAGCTGCACATGTCGCCGCAGCCGTCCTGGATTTTCAACGGAGCGCGAGTGGCGGCACTCTCTCCATAATACGGAAGCGCGAAGTCGTCGCGCGCCACGGTTTTACTGTGATGCACCTCGGGCGCGTCGTATTTGCGCAGGTCCTGGGAGGCCGGCACATACCCGGGAAGATCGAGCTTGTATCGATGCCCGACGATTAAGTCGACGCCGGGATGGAGTTTCAATTCGTCGATCCCGGTTTGGGCATAGCAACCGGTGACGGCAATAAACGCATGCGGGGAATGCTTGAGCGTTTTGCGGATGAGGTAGCGGGACGTCCGTTCCGCATCTTCGGTCACCGCGCAGGTATTGAGTACCAGAAGATCTGTGGGCTCTCCGAATTCCACCAGGCGGTAGCCCTTCCGTCTCAAGCCTTCGCCGAGAATCGCGGTTTCCGCCTGATTGACGCGGCATCCGAGCGTGTGGAGCGAAGCGCGTTTCGTCATCATGCCGCATTATAGGGGGAGTCTCTCGTTGCCAGCAAGCGTGCGGTGGCCCTCATTGAATCGGTTTTGAGCCCTGTGCTGAACCGTGATAGGATCCCGTTACGTCCCGCCTGTTCTTTCACGGAGGCGCGTGTGAACGGTCTTCCTCGCCTGTCCGTCCTGCTGATCCTGCTCACCGCCGCTGGGCTGCCCGCCGATGCGCGAGGAGTGGTGGACGGCCTGCCGGTCGAACCTGAACTCAGCACCCGCATCGACGAACTGTACGATCACGAAGCCCGGCTGTTCCTCATGCTGTACTCGCTCAAGGGAAACGGCACGGTGGATTATGTCACCGGACGGCTGGTGCATGAGTATGCGAGAAGCCATTACGGGAATCCGGTCTATCAGACCGAAGCTCAACCTCTGTTTTATTGGTGGAACCACACGATGTGGAACGATCCGGAACAGGACGGCGTCAACGGCAACGAAAAGGTGTACCAGGAGAACGTTGAGTTCGATGTGTCCCGCTACAAACCCTGCCTCTTCAATGGCCAACCCTGCTGACCACCGAGTTGGCTGCGCGCCAGCACGTCGCGGCTTCGGCTGTCACACACGGTCCGATTCATGATTCCACTGATCAAATGCTCCATGCCGATGATATGCTATGACTGATTTCCGGTGTGCCCATCAACGCATGAACGCGCGATGAATCCTCTCTCGCAGACGGCAGAACTTTTGTGGAGCCGGCGGCTGGCGGTCATGCTGCCGCTGGGATTCGCATCGGGCCTTCCCCTGGCGTTGACCGCCGGCACGCTTCAGGCGTGGCTGACGATGGAAGGAGTGGATCTGGCCACCATCGGGCTGTTCACACTGATCGGGCTTCCTTATACCGTCAAGTTTCTGTGGGCTCCGGTGATTGACCGTCTGGTCCCGCCCTGGCTGGGCCGGCGGCGCGGCTGGATGGTCATCACGCAACTCTGCGTGGCTGGCGGTCTTGTCGCCATGGCGTGCGTCAATCCCCGCATACAGCCGGAGGTGCTGGCAGCGGTTGCGCTTCTCGTTGCATTCTGCTCGGCATCGCTGGACATCGTGCTCGATGCCTATCGAACGGATACGCTGTTGCCGGCCGAACGGGGATTCGGCGCAGCCGTCTGGGTCAACGGCTACCGACTGGCGCTGCTGATTGCCGGTGCCGGCGCCTTGCTGCTGGCCGACCGGATCGGATGGCCCGCCACCTACATACTGATGGCGGGCATCCTTTTCGCCGGAATCGCCGTGATTTTCGTCAGCCCAGAACCGCAGCTGTATGCGCCGCCGCCCACGCGCCTGGCAGAAGCCGTTGGCGCCCCGCTCAAGGAATTCTTTTCCCGACCGCATGCCCTCGGCCTTCTGGCCGTCGTTGTGCTGTATAAACTGGGTGATGCCTTTGCTTCGGCGCTGCAGACCACATTTTTCATCAGCGGGTTGGGCTTTACGGCCACCGCGGTCGGTTCGGTCAAGGGCGTCGGCATTGCGGCAACCTTGATCGGTGCGCTGGCCGGCGGTGTGATCATGACACACACCACGCTGCTCCGGGCACTGCTGCTATTCGGCGGGCTGCAGGCCGTGTCCAACCTCGGATTTGCCGTTCTGGCATGGGCGGGGAACAACTCGCTGTTCTTGTTTGCAACCGTGGTGATCGAGAACGTGACGGGCGGAATGGGAACGGCAGCCTTCGTCGCTTTTGTAATGTCGCTGTGCAACCATCGCTACACCGCAACCCAGTTTGCATTGCTATCATCGGTGGAGGCGCTGGGACGCGTATTTTCCGGAAAGCCCTCGGCGGAGTTGGTCGCGCTGGTCGGGTGGGGAAACTTCTTTCTCCTGACGTTCCTGATCGCGCTGCCGGGGCTCGGGGCGGTGTGGCTGGTGCGCAGGCAGATGACGTCCGCGGCCGCAGCGCTTCCCTCTGCCGCAGCGGACGCCGCCTAGTCGATTCAGGACAGGCGGCGCTGCAGAAACAAGATAAACAGCATCAGCGTGGGCAGGGGTGCAAAAATAAACGGGAGCAGCCACGGCCCGACATTTTTGGCCCGAACGCGGGCCTGATCGATCATCCAGACGAAGATCCAGATCACGAGGCCGGCATAATTGAGCGCCATCCAACGTGTCGTATGAATCTTGATCCCGCTGGCGCTGTCCGGCGATCCATGGATCAAGAACACTCCCAAAAACAGGAGAAACGCAAGCAGCAGGCCGGCAACCAGCGATTTACTCCAGACGAACATAACATCCTCCTGGCTGAATGAATGATCATGCGTGATCGCGCACGGACGGACGGTAGGCTAATCGGCTTGCCGGTGCTTGTCAAACAGATACCGGGGCGTAGGCCTGCTGACACACGACGGACGGAAACAGCATGAAACTCTGGGCCTTGATTGCAGCAGTTTTCTCGCTTGGCCTGGCGATTGCCCTGGCGCTCCATAATCCAACGATGGACGATTACGTGCGATTTCTCGATGTCGAACTCGGCAAAGCGCTGGACCGAATGGACCATTCCGCGCC
>OMJK01000022.1 GCA_900299325.1 Nitrospiraceae bacterium
AATCGTTTGCGAATCAGCCGCAGCACCGGCATGGTGGCTTCGGCCCATTCGATCTTCAACTTGCCCTGGTCGGCCAGCTTAATATCTCTCACATCGTAATCCACGAAAACCTCCGGTGAAGTGATGAGTGACGGGTGATGAGTTGTCAGAAAAAAGGGGACGGGCTCTTTAAATCCGTCCCCCCTTCTCCCTCAACGAAATAGGGCTACAGGCCCGCGTCTTTCCGCAGGGCCTTGGCTTTGTCGGTCTTTTCCCAGGTGAATTCCGGTTCGTTGCGGCCGAAGTGCCCGTACGCGGCGGTCTTCTTGAAGATCGGCCGGCGGAGTTTGAGGTGGTCGATGATGCCGCGCGGGGTCATTGGGAAATGTTTGCGCACGAGTTTTTCCAGATGCTCGACATCGCACTTCTCGGTGTTCTTTGTGTCGACGAGCACCGAGACCGGGTCGGCTACGCCGATGGCGTATGCCAACTGCACTTCGCATTTGTCGGCCAGCCCGGCGGCGACAACATTTTTTGCGATATAGCGGGCCATGTAAGATGCGGAGCGGTCGACCTTCGTGGGATCCTTGCCCGAGAAGGCGCCGCCGCCGTGGCTGCCGTGGCCGCCGTAGGTGTCGACGATGATCTTTCGTCCGGTCAGGCCGGTATCGCCCATCGGGCCGCCGACGACGAACCGTCCGGTTGGATTGATGTGATGTTTCACACTGGTCGCGTCATAGAGGTTCTTCGGCATGACCGGCTTGATCACATGCTGCATAATGCCGCGTTCGATGACCTTGTTGGTCACGTCCGGGCTGTGCTGCGTGGAGACGACGATGGTGTCGATGCGGACCGGTTTGCCGTTGCGGTACTCGACCGTCACCTGGGATTTGCCGTCCGGGCGGACCCAGGGCAGGATGCCCTTCTTGCGGACCTCGGCCAGCCGGCGTGTCAGGCGATGGGCCAGCACGATCGGCATCGGCATGAGTTCCGCCGTTTCGTTCGTCGCATAACCGAACATCAATCCCTGGTCCCCGGCGCCGCCGGAGTCGACGCCCATGGCAATGTCGCCGGACTGCTGGTGGATGGCGGTCAGCACGGAGCAGGTGTGGGAGTCGAATCCCCAGGAGGCATCGTTGTAGCCGACGTCTTTAATGACCTGGCGGATGATGTCCGGGATTTCCACATAGGCTTTGGTGGAGATTTCGCCGGCCACGAATGCGATTCCTGTGGTCAGAATGGTTTCGCAGGCCACCCGGCTGTATTTGTCCTGGGCGATGATGGCATCCAGAATGCCGTCGGAAATCTGGTCGGCGATCTTGTCCGGGTGCCCCTCGGTCACAGACTCTGACGTAAACAAGTAATTCTTTCTCATTGCCCCCTCAAGTGGCTGGTGGTTGAGCGCGTTGCGCGATTGCGCAGACAGACGTGGATGCTCACCGAGAACGAACCGGAGTCCCACGCATTGCTCAGGATTTTAGCGGAGATGCGGGATTTTGTCTATTGATTCATACCGGGGGCGGACTCAGGCATACTGCGAGGTGGGCATTCTATGGGCCGGTTTGATTGACAGTGTTTTGGGGCATTTGTAAGATGACGGAAGTTTCATCGACTCTCGATTGATTCCCATACCACGGACCGTGTGTATCATGAAAACCGATAGCCACTCTGTTCTGGCGCGGTGCGAGAGGATCTGCGTGCCTATGCGCACACGAGTGGTGTGGCACAGTCTCTGTGTCGCGGTGCTGTTCGCGGCCGGAGTCTTCGATTTATCCGCCTCGGGTGAGGACCGGCCGTTCGTGTCGGCTGATCCGGTTGCGGATCGGGGCGTGGTCATGGTCGGGGAGGAAGCCCCGAACTTTCAGTTGCGCGACCTCGACGGTGCGGTCGTGACGTTGGCGCAGTTGCGGGGCAAGGTGGTACTGGTGAATTTCTGGGCGACGTGGTGCGGCCCCTGCCGTGTCGAGATGCCGGCGATGGAGCAACTCTACCGGACATTTTCGCGGAACGACTTCGAAATTCTTGCCGTGTCGACTGACGCCCAGGGCGCGGCGGTGACCAGGCCGTTTCAGCAGGAGATGGGGTTGACCTTTCCCATTCTTCACGACGCCGACTTCCGGGTGGGGCTGGCCTATGGTGCCCGGTCCTTACCGATGTCGTTCGTGGTGGACCGCAACGGGTTGGTGCGCCAGAAGATTCCCGGCGCCCGCGACTGGATCGCGCCCGAGGCCAAAGAGTTGATCAAGACTCTGCTAAAATCATAGCCATGACCCAATCGATTCCGCAGATTTCCCTGATTGCCGCGTTTTCGGCCGGCCTGCTGTCGTTTGTGTCGCCCTGCGTGCTGCCGCTGGTGCCCTCGTACATTTCCTACATCACCGGGTTGTCGGTCGAGCAATTGACGGACGCGAACGAGCGGGCGAAGTTCAAGAAAGCGATCGTCGCGAACGCGCTGCTGTTCATCGGAGGCTTTTCGGCCGTCTTTATCGCGTTCGGCGCCTCGGCGAGTTTGCTCGGCCAGGTGATGATCATGTATCAGGACGTCATTCGCCGGATCGGCGGCGTGCTGATCGTCATCTTCGGGCTCTATCTGCTCGGCATTTTGAATCTGAACTTTCTCAAGGTAGAGCATCGCTACCAGTTCCGGAACCGCCCGGCCGGCTATCTCGGCTCGTTTCTGGTCGGGGTGGCGTTTGCCGCCGGATGGACGCCCTGTGTCGGGCCGGTGCTGGGGTCGATTCTGTTGTATGCCAGCACGACGGATTCGTTACTGAACGGGGTGGTCTTGCTGACCTGCTATTCGCTGGGGCTCGGTCTCCCGCTCTTTCTGACGGCGCTGGGGGTCGACCGGTTTTTGGCGTACTTCAAAGAAGTGCGGGCCTATCTCTGGGGTGTGTCGACCGTCAGCGGCGTGCTCTTGGTGGTGGTCGGGGTGATGATCTATGCCAATTCGCTGACGATGATCACGAG
>OMJK01000023.1 GCA_900299325.1 Nitrospiraceae bacterium
ACAGGAGGCTGACGATGAGGCAGGCAAGGAGAAACGGCATCGTATACGTGAGTACGAAGTCGTGCGCGGCCAGCGCCGACAGGTCCAATCCGCCGAGGGTCGGCACATAGGCCGTGAGGACGAGCACGATTTGTGTGGCGACGTAGGAGACGACGAGGATGAGCGACGTCGCGCCGAGGAGGGCGACCGAGATGGCTGTCGAAATCAACGGGTGCCGCCGCCAAGTGCTTTCGAACACGACGTTGAGCGCGTAATCCAGCTCGTAGAACACCAGCGCGCCGAACCAGGCGCAGGTGAGCGACACGATCCAGCGCACGCTCTCCAGGACGCTGATCCGGTGGATCTCCCGCGCCAGATCGTCGCCGAGGGACGGAAGAAACGCTTTCAGGAAGCTCAGCAGAAACTGTTCGCCCAATCCGTCCTGATTCACCAGGAAACTGATGCTGTACAGCAACAGAAAGGTGAGGGGAAAGAGCGACAGGAGGGAGAAGAAGGCCAGCGAGGCGGCCAGGCTCGCGCAGCCGTGCCGCACAAAGGCTTTCACCGTGTCCGTGACGAGGCGGAACAGCTGCATGCGTGCGACCTCGGTGCCGTGTCCCGGTGCGGAGTCCCTACCGCCTCAGCGTAACACGGGCGGGACCGATCTGCATCACTTTCCGGAAAGCAGGTGCGTTACTTCAGCGTCAGCACCGCGTGGGTGGCCAGATTCACGATCGGATTGGGATAAATGCCGAACAGCACGACGCCGGCGACCGCGCAGGCCAGCACGATCGACAGAGCCGGCGACGGGACCAACCGGGGCGAGGTTGCGGTCAGCTCGCCCGGCTCGCGCATGTACATCACCATGACGATGCGCAGATAGTAGTATGCGGAAATGGCGGCAAAGACGAGCGCCAGGACCGCCAACCAGGTCAATCCGGCTTCCACGGCGGCCATGAAGACGTAGAATTTGCCGATGAACCCGGCCGTCGGGGGAATGCCGGCCAGCGAGACCATGAAGACCAGCATCAGCAGCGCGGCGAGCGGGTGGCGTGTGGCCAGGCCGGTGAAGTCTTCGATCTCCTCGCCTTCGAGGCCGCCTTTGCGCAGCATCGCCACGATCGAGAAAGCGCCGAAGGTCATGAAGGCGTAGAGCGCCAGGTACAGCATGACGCCGGCGATGCCGTTTCTCGCGCCGGTCGATCCGCCGGCGACGCCGGCGGCGACCACGCCGATCAGCGCGTAGCCCGCATGGGCGATGCTGGAGTAGGCCAGCATCCGTTTGATGTTGGTCTGCACCAGCGCGACGATGTTGCCCAGGATCAGCGTGACGACGCAGAGGACAAGAAAAATTTCTGTCCAGTTGGCTTTGAGCCCGCCCAGGCCTTCCACGAAGACGCGCAGGAACGCGCCGAAGCTGGCGGCTTTCGACGCGACGGCCATGAACGCCGTGACGGATGTCGGCGCGCCCTGATAGACATCCGGCGTCCACATGTGGAATGGCACGACGGCGAGCTTGAAGCCGAAGCCGACGGCCAAGAGGATGGTCGCGAACAGGAGCAGCGGATCGTCGAGACCCCGTCCGCCGATGGCGGCGGCGATGGCCGGCAGCCGCGTGCTGCCTGTGGCGCCGTACAGGAGCGAAATACCGTAGAGCAGGATCCCGGAGGAAAACGCGCCGAGGACGAAATATTTCGCCGACGCTTCGAGCGAACGGGGCTCAGCACGCTTGAGCCCGGCCATGACGTAGAGCGAAAGCGACATCAACTCGGTGCCGAGGTAGATAGTCAGCAGATCGGCCGCCGACACCATCACCATCATGCCGGACAGGGCGAGCAGCACGAAACCGTAGTATTCACCGAAATACAGCCGCTCCTCTTTCAAGTAGGAACACGACAGCAGCACGGTCAGGCCCGTCACAAAATAGAGCAACAGCTTCCAGAAGCAGGCGTAGGCATCGACGATCACGATACCGCCGAAGGCCGAGGCCGGTGTGCTCATCTGCGAGGCGGTGAGGCCCATGCAGATGGCGAGGGTGCCGAGGCTCAGCCAGGCGAGTCCGTCCTTCCTGGACGGAGGCGTGACCGGATCGAGGCCGAGCACCAGGCAGGCTGCGGTGATCACCAGCAGTTCCGGCAGAATGACGAGTAGATCGCCTGGGGCGAACATCATGGCTGCGATGGCTCCCCGGCCGGTGCGAGCGAGGCTGGATCGGCCGATGCTGGAACTGGATGCGGCTGTGCGCTCATCGTTGCAGAAACGGTCGTGGAAGCCGGCGTCACCCGCGCGATCACGGTGGTGACGCTCGCGTGCATGCGCGAGAGCAGGGGATTGGGGAACAGCCCGATCCAGAAGATCAGCACGACGAGCGGAACCAGTGTGGCCATCTCGCGCTGATCCAAGTCTTTCAGTTTGGGCAGATGCTGCGGCGAGGGCACACCGAAGGCAACGCGCTGAACCATCCAGAGAATGTAGGCGGCGGCCAGAATAACTCCCAGCGAGGCTGCGGCGGTCGCGAGCTTGCTCCAGAGAAACGTACCGGCCAGCACCAGAAACTCACCGACGAAACTGTTCGTACCCGGCAGGCCCAGTGATGACAGGGCGAAGATGACCAGCAGCGTCGCATAGCGCGGCATCGGTTTCGTGAGTCCGACATTGTCCGCGATCATACGGCTGTGCGTGCGCTCGTAAATTGCGCCTACGCAAAGGAATAGCGCGCCGGTGGTGATGCCATGGTTGACCATCTGCATGACGGCGCCCTCGATGCCCTGCTGGTTGAACATGAAGAGTCCCAGCGTCACGAAACCCATGTGGCTCACGCTCGAGTATGCGATCAGCTTCTTCAAGTCCGCCTGGGCCAGCGCCATGTACGCGCCGTAGATGATGGCGACGATCGAGAGCGCGACCATCAGCGGCGTGAACGTTTTCGAGGCGTCCGGCAGCATGGGCAGGCTCAAGCGCACGAACCCGTAGCCGCCCATCTTGAGCAGGACGCTGGCGAGGATGACGCTGCCGGCGGTCGGCGCTTCCACGTGTGCGTCGGGCAGCCAGGTGTGGAACGGAAACATCGGCACTTTCACGGCAAAGGCGGCAAAGAAGGCCAGGAAGAGCCACATCTGGAGCGAGTGCGAATAGGTGCCGCGGCTGAGTTCCAGGATGTCGAAGGTGTGGCCGCCCTGGAAATAGAGGACAATGATCGCGACGAGCAGCAGTACGCTGCCGGCCAGGGTATAGAGGAAGAACTTGATCGCCGCATACAGCCGGTTCGGGCCGCCCCAGACGCCGATGAGGAGATACATCGGAATCAGCATCGCTTCCCAGAAGACATAGAACAGGACGAAGTCGAGGGCGGCGAAGACGCCGATCATGGCGCTTTCCATGATCAGCAGCATGGCCATGAAACTGCGGACCCTGGTTGTAATCGCCTTCCAGGAAATCAGCACGCACAGCGGCAGCAGCGCGGTCGTCATCAGAACCAGCGGCAGGCTGATGCCGTCCAGTCCCAGGTGGTAGCGGATCGGCGGCGCACTGACCCAGACCGCCTGTTCGACGAATTGCATTCCGGTGGATGAGGCGTCGAACAGCCACCAGAGCGGGAGCGAGACCAGCAAATTGACAATCGTGGCGGCCAGGGCGATCAGCCGGGCCTGGGTTTCCTTGGCCAGGAAGACCGCGAGCGTGCCCGCCAGCGGGATGACGATCAACAGGGTCAGCCAGGGGAGCGCGTGTGTCATCGGGACTCGTTAGAAGATTACGAACATCGTCATGATCACGGCCAGGCCCAATGCCATAGCCAGCGCATAGTGCTGCGTTTGTCCGCTTTGCACCAGCCGCAGCAGCCAGCCGCCCAGCGCGATCGCCCGGGCGACGCCGTTGACGGCGCCGTCGATGACGGCCACGTCGACCCGTTTCCACAATTCCGCGGCGGCCGTGAAGGTCGGCCGTACGAAGAGACGGTCGTAGGCTTCGTCCACGTACCATTTGTGCAAGGAGCCTTCGTACAGGCTCTTCCATTGCTGGGCGAGCCGGTCTGGGAGGTGCGGATTCAACACATACATATAATAGGCGCCGGCGATACCGGTGAGGCCCATCAGTGTGGCCGCCAGCATGACGCCGACGCCGGCTGCGCCATGTCCGCCGGCGTGCTCGCCGCCCGTCGAAAAGACTGGCTCGAGGAACGACGGAATGCCGAGATAGCCGGTCACGACGCTTAAGACGGCCAGCACGATCAGCGGCACGGTAACGGTCTGCGCCGGCTCATGAATGTGGCCGGCATGGTGCGGGTCGACGCGAGACGCGCCCCAGAACGTGACGAACACCAGGCGGAAACTGTAGAAGGCCGTCATCAGCGCCGTCAGCAGGCCGAGGATCGTGAGCACCTGGCCGAGCGATCCCGATGACCAGGCGGACACGAGCAGGTCGTCCTTGCTGAAAAATCCCGCTGTGAGGGGAAAGCCGGCCAGCGCCAGCGAGCCGACGACGAACGTCCAGTACGTGACCGGCAGTTTGTCTTTCAGGCCACCCATGCGGCGCATGTCCTGCTCGTGGTGCAGCGCGATGATGACGGAGCCGCACCCTAAAAAGAGCAGGGCCTTGAAGGCGCCGTGCGTTAATAAGTGGTACATGCCGGCGGCGTAGGCGCCCAGGCCGCAGGCCATCACCATGTAGCCCAGTTGGCTGACGGTCGAGTAGGCGACGATGCGTTTGATGTCGGTCTGGGTCACCGCGATCGTGGCGCCCAATACCATCGTGGCGGCTCCCACCACGGCTACGACGCTCATGGCGGTCGGAGAGAGATTGTAAAGCGGGGCGAGCCGCGCCACCATAAACACGCCGGCAGTCACCATCGTCGCAGCATGGATCAACGCCGAGATCGGCGTCGGGCCTTCCATGGCGTCCGGCAGCCACACGTGCAGCGGGACCTGCGCGGATTTGCCGATCGCGCCGGTGAACAGCAGCAGGCAAATGAGCGTAAAGAGCGACACGTCCCATGTCCCGCCGAAGGGTTTCAGCAGATTGATGGTCGCCCGCGCCGCTTCGTGCGCGGCGGGGAAGATGTCGTGATAATTCAAGGAGCCGAGGCTGGCCCAGACCAGCAACAGGCCCAGCATGAACCCGAAGTCGCCCACCCGGTTGACGACGAAGGCTTTCGTGGCCGCGGCGCAGGCCGACGCGCGTTCGTACCAGTGACCGATCAAGAGGTACGAACAGAGGCCGACGGCTTCCCAGAAGACGAACAACTGGAGCAGGTTGTCGGCCAGCACCAGCATCAGCATCGAGAACGTGAAGAGCGCAATGTAGCCGAAGAAGCGCGCATAGCCCGGCTCGCCGTGCATGTAGCCGATCGTATAGATGTGCACCAGCGAGCTGACGATGGTGACGAGGAGCAGCATCACGGCCGTCAGCCGGTCGATGTAGAGGCCGATGTGGATGTCGAGCGAACCCGACACGAGCCAGGTATAGAGCGGCACGCTGATGACGGACCCTGAGGCGACGTCGATGAAGGCCGCCACCGACAGCACGAACGACAGCAGCACGGCCGGCACCGCGACGAGATGGGCGCGGTCTTTGATGCGCCAACTGGCCAACCCGAGCACGAGGAAGGCGGCCAACGGAAGCAGAGGGATGAGCGCGTACAACATAGATGTTAGCAGTGATGAGCCAACGGCCGGCTCCTTACCATTTCAAGAGATTGAACTCTTCCACATTGATCGTGTTCTTCGCACGGTGCAACGCGATGATGATGGCCAGGCCGACCGCCACTTCCGCCGCCGCCACGGTCAGGGCGAAAAAGACGAAGACCTGCCCCCCCAAATCCTGCAAGTGCTGCGAGAAGGCGACGAAGTTAATGTTCGTCGCGTTCAGCATCAATTCGACCGACAGGAGGATGGCAATGATGTTGCGCCGGATCAGCACGCCGACCACACCGGTGAGAAAGACCACTGCGCTCAGGATGAGGTAATAAGAAACATGAACCATAGTTACCCTGTGATGAGTGATGGGTGATGGGTGATAAGCACGTTGTCAAGCGATGTCCTTTGCAAGCTCATCACCGATCACCCTTCACTGTTCACCGCGTCTTTTTTTGCCAGAATGATGGCGCCAATCATCGCAACCAGCAGGATGAGCGAGGCGACCTCGAAGGGATAGAGATAGGTCGAAAATAGCTTCTCGCCGATGGCCAGCGTGTTGTCGCTGACCGAAGGAATCGCCGACGCGGCATCACCGGAGGAAATCTCAGCCGGAGCCGGCCGGGCCATCGCGCGCGCACCCATGACCAGCACCAGAAACTCGACAGCCAGCGGAAGGCCGACGAACGCCGCCACGCGCCATTGGGTG
>OMJK01000024.1 GCA_900299325.1 Nitrospiraceae bacterium
AACCGACCGGCAGTTCCGCAATGACGGCGCCGTGGGCTTCAATCTGCCGGCGAAGCGTCTCGTGTTCGGATGGATAGGTCCGGTCAATCCCGCATCCGAGCACGGCGATGGTGCGGCCTTTTCCTGCCAGCGCACCGCGATGGGCCGCCGCATCGATGCCTCGCGCCAAGCCGCTGACGATCGTGAACCCGTTGCCGGCTAAATCTCTGGCCAGATCTTCAGTCACGGCTCGCCCGGAAGGCGTGGCCCGCCGTCCTCCCACTATGGCCACAGCCGCCTCGTCTTCCGGCACCAGTTGGCCCGTTATATAAAGGAGGGGCGGAGGATCGGCAATTGTCTTCAACCGCCGGGGATATGCCCGGTCGTAGATGGTGACGACCCGGATCTTCAGCCGATCGATGGTGGTGATCTGTCGATCGATCTGACGGCGCACGCTGGAGTCCGGCCCTCGCCGGATTGTATCGGCCAGGTCGCGGCTGCATCCGCCCTGGATTAACTCGTCCGACGACGCGACCAACACCGCCGTTGCCGATCCACACAGGTTGACCAGCCTCAGCAGGGTGCGATCGCCCACCCCGTCGATCGACTGCAGCGTCAGCCACGCCAGCAAGCCGTCGCGGTCTATTGCGTTTTGTTCAGACCGCACTGTTCTCTCCAGTGCTAACTGCACACCAGATCTCCCGATCGGTTGTCTGAAAGATGGAGGCGTGTAAGGCGGGCCTCGCTACATCACCACCAGATCGTACTGCTCGAGATGCAACTGATCGTCGGACGTCACGACGATCTTCGGCGAGCCGCTGCGTTCCAGCGAGTCGATCCCCTGCCGCTCTTCATCCTGCAGCAGGTCCGCCACCGCCGGATGGGCTCCGATGACGATGCGCTGATGCTCGGCCGACGGACCGATCTTCCGGATCTCCCGGAAGATTTCGTAGACCACCGTGGTCGGCGACTTCGTATACCCGCGCCCCTCGCAATACCGGCAGGGCTCGGATAACGACCGCAGGAGATCCTCACGGACCCGCTCGCGGGAAATCTCGACCAGACCGAGATCCGAAATCCTGGAGATCCTCGTCCGCGCCTTGTCCGACGCCATCGCGTCGACCAGCGCGTGATAGACCTTATCCCGGTTCTTCTCGCGCTCCATGTCGATGAAATCGACGATGATGATGCCGCCGATGCCGCGCAGTTTGATTTGATACGCCACTTCCTTGGCGGCTTCCAGATTGTTCCGGAGAATCGTCTCTTCCTGATCGCGCTTCCCGACGAAGCGGCCCGTGTTGACGTCGATCACCGTCATCGCTTCCGTGTGATCGATCACGAGATAGCCGCCCGACTTCAGCCAGACCTTGCGGCTCATCGCCCGCGAAATCTCCTGTTCGACGCCAAGATGGTCGAACAAACTCTCTTCCTTATCGTAGAAATGGATGCGGGCGGTCTGCTCGGGGGAGAACCGCTGCACGAAGTCCCGAATCGCCTGGTACTCCTCGCGCGAATCGATCCACAACCGGTCGACCTTTTTCCCGAACAGGTCGCGGACGACGCGAAAACTCAGGCTCAGGTCCGTATGGAGCAGCGCCGGCGCGCTCAACCGCTCCCGATTCGACAGAATGTCCTGCCACAACACGTGCAGGAAATCGACATCGGACTTCAACTCGTCTTCCTTGACACCTTCGCTGACCGTCCGCACGATGTAGCCGCAACCCGGCCGGCGGACGCGCCGCATGATGTCTTTGAGCCGGGCCCGCTCTTCGTCCCGCGGAATCCGCCTCGACACGCCGATATGCTCGACGTTCGGCATGAAGACCAGATACCGGCCGGGCAGCGAGACATAGCTCGTCACGCGCGGCCCCTTCGTCCCGATCGGCCCCTTCGAAATCTGGACCATCAACTCCTGGCCTTCGTCCAAGAGCTGTTCGATCGGCTTGGCGCTCTGCCGCTTGGGACGGAGCATGTCCGAATCCTTTTCGTCCTCCTCGGCGTCCACCAGCAGATCGCCCGGCTCGACATCCATCGACAGATCGGACACGTGCATGAACGCCGCCTTGTCCATGCCGATATCGATGAACGCCGCCTGCATGCCCGGCAGCACCTTGGCGACCTTTCCTTTATAGATGTTGCCGACGAAATCCTTGTGCTTGGCGCGGTCGCCGAACAAATCGGTCACCACCCCGCCATCCAACACCGCGACGCGGGTTTCCTCCCGCGCCACCGTAATCGCAATTTCAATTCCCATGAGATGCTCCTTCGTTGTCGAGCGCCGGGACACGCACTGAGCGGGGGACGCGGGCTGATCCCAGGTCCATCATCCGATCATGCGCCGACACACCGGCTACTCTCGATAAAATAATGTCTGAAGCCAGACACAGGCGTACCCGCGCCGGCTCCCACCGTTTCCTCAATAAAACAAACTGAGCCGTCTTCGTTTCACATTTAACAACAGCCCCAGCGACGCCATCGTCATGATCGTGGCGCTGCCGCCGTAGCTCATCAGCGGGAGCGGAATCCCCACGATCGGAAACATGCCGGCCGTCATACCGATGTTCAC
>OMJK01000025.1 GCA_900299325.1 Nitrospiraceae bacterium
ACATGGAGCGACGGGCACGACACGGGCATTTATTCCTTTGCGCTGCTGCGCCGCTTGTGCCAGTGCGACATCTGCCAGCCGGTGAAACCGGTGGAGCAAAAGAGTAGGCGGTTGATGTGATGCGCACGGATCGGGTGCGGGGAGATTCGTTCAACGGGTGGACGGTGAAGGCGATTGATTGTCTCTGGGGCCTCGCGATCGTCCTGTGCGTCTGGGGGTGCAAAAGCATGCCGCCGGCGGCGCAGCAGGAGCAGATGATCCAGGATAACAACATTCTTGTGCGTCAACTGACGGCGCCGGCGTTTGTGCAGGTCTGGGGCAAGCCGGCGTATCAGCATTCAGAGTTCACACCGTTTTTTGTGATGCCCGACCGGACGCTGGTGCCCCGCTCGCGCGTGCCGCTGGGAGAAGCGCCTCCCAAATGGGAGTCCGGGACGGATGCAGGAGAAGGGTTGTTCTATGCCTATCCGGAGCGCGGGTGGCTGCTGGTGTTTTTTGAGGACGAACTGGTGTATCGGGAGGAACTCAAGGCCGACCAGTTGCATGCGCTCGGGAAAACGTGGCGGCACGAGGATCGATTCAAAACCCGTCTAGAGAAAAAGACCGACCCGTAGTCCTTATCGGGTGCGGACGCATGTCTTCCATCAAACCCACAGCTTCCTTGAACGTCGTGATGGCCGCATCCGAAGCGGTACCTTACGCCAAAACGGGCGGACTGGCCGACGTGGTGGGTGTGTTGCCGATCGAGTTAATCAAACTGGGGCACCGTGTGACGCTCGTGCTGCCCTGCTATCCGCAACTCGCGTCGGTCCGCCGGTCGGCAAAAAGCGTCGGGCAGTTTCGTGTGCCCGGTCTGGGTATCACGGCGGATGTCGTGTTGGAGGAGGAACTGGTTCCGGTTGCCGGCGCCGCGCATCCGCTCCGGGTGCTGGCCGTGCGCTACGATCCGTATTTTGATCGCCAGGGCCTCTATCAGACCCGCGGGGCGGATTACCCGGACAATCTGGATCGGTTCGTGCTGTTCAGCCGCGGCGTGCTGGAGGCGCTGGCCTATGTCGCCAAAGCTGACGGGCGGGCTGTCGATGTCCTCCATCTGCATGATTGGCAGACGGCGCTCTGCGCGGTGTACGTGAAGACAGTCGATCGGGATCGGAAGGCGTTCAAAGGTCTCAAGACGCTGTTGACGCTGCACAACGTCGGCTATCAAGGCATCTTCCCGGGGGATCAGTACAAGAAAACGATGTTGCCGCCGGCGCTGTTCGCCGTCGGCGGGCTCGAGTTCTACGGCTCCGTGAACGTCTTAAAAGGCGGAATTATTTTTTCCGATGCGGTGTCGACGGTCAGTCCGACCTACGCCCGTGAGATTATGACGCCGGAGTTCGGATTCGGTCTCGAAGGGGTGCTGGCGGGGAGAAAGGACGGCGTGCACGGAATTCTCAACGGGATCGATGTGGCGGAATGGAATCCGGAAACCGATCCGCACGGAGCGGCGCACTATTCGCGTTCCGATTTGTCGGGGAAATTGGTGTGCAAGCGGGCGCTGCAACGGGAATTCGGATTTCCTGTTTCGGATGTCCCGCTCTTGGGCGTTATCGGACGATTGGCGTTCCAGAAAGGGTTCGATCTGCTGGCCGATGTTATTCCGGAATTGATGATGATGGATCTCCAACTGGTGTTGTTGGGCGAAGGCGACCGGGGTCTTGAAGACGCATTTCGGGCGGCGCAGAAACAGTATCCGAAACAGATCGGGTTATACATCGGATTTGATGAACGTCTGGCGCACCGGATTGAGTCCGGCGCGGATATGCTGGTTATGCCGTCGCGCTACGAACCGTGCGGGTTGAGCCAACTCTACAGTTTGCGCTATGGAACAGTTCCCATCGTCCGCCGCACGGGTGGGTTGGCCGATACTGTGGTGCCGTATAAACCGTCGACGGTGCAATCCGGACATGCGTCAGGGTTTCAATTCATCGATCCATCGGCCGATGCGTTGCTGTCGGAAATCTTACTGGCGACGACCCTGTATCGTGACCGGAAGACGTGGGGGCAGTTGATTCAAGCGGGAATGGCGACCGATGTCTCCTGGTCGCATGCGGCGATCCAGTATGCGCAACTGTACGAGCGGCTGGTGTAGGAGGCTAGTCGACAGCTAGGGAGTATTGAGCGAGAGAGGAATGCCGTTCTCGATTTCGGAAAGATGGGTCTTGGCCTGGGTCAGATAGTAGGAGGATTCGCCGGTCGGATACAGGGACACCACCGACGTGAACATGTCTCGAGCCACATCCAGTTGCCCGCGATCAAGCGCAAGTTGTCCCGCGTGCAGCGAGCAGGCGGACGCCATAGCCCGCACATCAACGGCATATCGATTTGTGGGGTTGCTGATCAGCCGAGTCACCTGCTTGGGCAGGGGGAGGACAAATCCATCAGGCCCCGATCTGACTTGAGCCGCCTCGCCAAGCGTCTGCACATCGCTTCCCACATCGTTGATATCGGAACTGACTTTGCAGTGGGTATAGGTTCCCCACAGGGACATAAAACCGGTGTTATCGGCGCCGGTCGATTTCAACGCTGTCGTGGACTGGCAGCCGGAAAAAATCAGCAGCAGGCTTACCAGGACCGGCCACATTTTCTGTTGAGCTCCAGACATCACATCCCTCTGCTCACTACTATAATGGTTACCAGCAATAAGCAAGCCAGTGAGATTGCCTTGTAAGTAGTTGAATTATTAGAACAATACTTGATCTACTTAACGGTGAGCTGTGTGGGGGATTACTCACTGTGTCATTAATAATGCAGTCTGGAAAAGCTTATGAATTGAAGATCTGAACCAGGATTCCGGTTCTCGTTGTGGCGTGGGTTTTCCGCATAATGTGCTTGATGTGCTCTTTGACGGTCTGCTCTGTAATTTCAAGGGCATTGGCGATTTCTTTGTTCGTCCAGCCTTTCGCCAGGTTTTCCACCACCGCCTGTTCCCGATTCGTGAGCTGAAATTTTTCCTTTGCGTGCTCGGTATTCAGGTTTTGCTTCCGGCCTAACTCCTCCATGGTAACGACCAGCCGGGCATGCTGAACT
>OMJK01000026.1 GCA_900299325.1 Nitrospiraceae bacterium
CGGGCTGACGCTGCCTTGCGGGCCTTGTCGGCGTTGCGCTTGCCCAGTTCACGCATCTCGCCGCGCTCACGCTCCTGCCGAGCGTTGCGCCGCTTGCCGTCTGGGGCGACTGGGAATTTGTCCTCCAGCAGATGCCACGCTGGCCGGATGTCCGGGTCGAGCCTGAACAGCCGCTCGGGTTCGGCGGGTAGGCCATCGCCTTCCCATGAAGCCCACAGCAGGATCATGTACGCGCCGCGCTCGCTCGCGCTCCATCCGAGCGTTGCGGCCATGAAGTCGGTTCCCCAGAATGGCATCCACGGCGCGCGGCCTTTTGCCGTTGCGTTGCCTTCCTTCGATACACTCACTCAAAGCCTCCTGCCGTTCTATACACGGCGGTTACGGTTAGAAGCGGCCTGCCCCACAATGGCGGGCCGTTTCGCTTATTGTCCCGCGCTTTCCAGCGATTGCAAGCGTTCGATCCCTCGGTCGATCAGCGCCTTCACGTCATCTAGCCACGCCTGCCTGTCCTTCGGCGTCTTGTAGAACCCGTGCGCGGCCTGCTTGAGCGCCAGCGCGGTGGTGGCCGTGCAGCCGATCAACGCCGCGATGCCTGTGGGTGTCGCGCTGGTGAACGAGTGCAGCGCGTCGAACGCCAAGCGCCTTGCCGCTACCGCGTCCTTCCCGATGCCGCTGCCGGGCTTGGGGAACTCGAAGCCCCGGGCCTTTAGCGCGGCCTCGACGGCGGGAATCACGATGGATGCTGCGTACATCAGGAAACCTTTAGGTAGGGCTGCTTGGCGACCAGACGCGCGAAGGGCAGCACGGTACCCGCATCCAACTCCGCGCGGATCGCGTCCTTGTCGATTTCCCGCGTCACCACTTCGCGAGTGAATCGCTCGGGCACCTCGTCCACGATCTCCAGCGCGGGCTTGCCGCCGGGCATGGCGACCGTCGCGCGCCAGCGCGAAGATTCAAGTTTCTTGAACCCTTCTGCCTGCATGACGCGCAGCACCTGCGCCTTCATCCACGCCGCGATGGCCTCGTCGCGCTTCATGCGCTGGCGCAGCCGCTCGGCCTCGGCCTTGCGCGCCGCCGCCCGGTGCTCGATTTCCGCGACGAGCGAGAGCACATCGTCAATGACCGCCGGAAGGCCTTCAGCCTGCCGCGCGAGGATGTCGAAGTGCCCTTCCAATTCGGTAATGTCGCCGCCTGCGTCCTCGCTAGCCGCGATCATCGCTTCCAGTTCGCGCGCAGCCGCGCTCGCCTCGTACAGCCGTGTAAGAGATCCGCTCATGTTTTCCTTTCGTTGGGGGTAGTGAAATAGCCCCCGGCGGACTTTCGTCAACGCCGGAGGCCTTCCGGGGGTTCAGAACGGGATCTCGTCCTCGGCAACCGCGACGGGCGCAGCAGCCTGCTCGCCGGATTGTACCAGTCTCAACCCGTACAAGGTCCAGCCGAACTTCCCGACCTGAATGAACGCCTCGACTGGCTCGCCGCCCAGACAGTCCTGCGCGGTCTGCATCAGCCGCTCGTCGAAACAGGACGCCCATTCCTCGCCCGCGCCCGTATCGAACAGGATCGGATAGCGCATCGAGCCGTTCGACGTGCTTTTGCCCTGCCCAACCTTGCGAACCACTAGACCGCCCTTCCAAGCGCAGTCCTTGGCGGGCCGCGACGCCAGCACCTCGCTAAACGCGCTAGGAGCCGCCGGGGCGGGCTTCTCCGCCTTGGCCGGGGTCGTGGCCGCCTGCGTGGCCGGAACGGCCCGTGGGGCATCCTGCCGCGTCTGGCGGGGTGCCGGAGCGTTTGGGGTAGACTTGTTGGGAAGTGTGGTGCTTTCGCTCCGCGCTGAAACCTTGCGTGGCTCGTAGGTCCGGTCATCCCGGCGGTCCATCTCGCTCTCGTCCTCGCGGGGCACCAGCAGCAGGTCGCGCAGGTAGTACCCGAGCGAGGAAGTGAGCGCGCCAGCCAAAGCCTTGTCGAGCGGGCGACCCTTCTCGGGAACCACGATCCACGTCACCTCGTCGGTGGCGGCCTCGCCTGTCTCGCCGTGGGTCAAGATGAACTGGCTGTGAACCAACCCGCCCTCCGGCGTGCCGTCGAACTTCCATCCAGCCCGGCGAAGCGCCAGCCCGGCCCCGTGCAGGGCTTCCCGGCACGCGCCAATCATTCCCTCGGCGCTCGTGTAGGCGTAGTGGTGGAACGAGTTCTTCGCGTCCTTGCCGACGCTCGGCAAGGCTCGTTGTGCGGCCAGCAGCGCGCTGGCAAGGTTCGGTGTGCGTTGTGTCATGGTGTCTCTTTTCTCCTGCGAAGGTGCAGGGCAGGCCGCCCCGTAGGGCGGCGAGCCGGGAACCGTCAGACCTCGCGAATCAGACTCCGATGCTCGCCGCACACCCGCACTACGGGAATGCCAGCGTCGAGCACAAGTGACACCCATCGACCCATCGCGCCACTCATGCTTGCGCGTGGTCTGTCCTTGTGCTCGTAGATCGTTAGTCGTGTGCCATCATTGCTGAAAGACACGATGCAACGCGTCTTCGCGGGCCACAAGTCTTCCGGTATCAGACCTGCAGCCCATGCACAAACGAAGTCGCGACACGGTTGCCATCGCGACGCATAGATGCCGCATCCGCGGTGCTTTCCATCGCCGACGACATTCTCGCACCACTCTCCGCACCGCTTCGTCGTGCTATCGCTCCGACTGACCTGCATCGTGTAGCAGCACTCGGCGCACCCGTTGCAGTCGCGTGTCGCCTTGAGGACCGGAAGCGCTGTCACTCTCGACCTCCCGGCATCGGCAGGAATCTGCCCACGCTGGGGAGTGCGCGTTGTGCGGCTAGCAGCGCGCTGGCGAGGTTTGGTGTCCGTTGTGTCATGGTGTCTCGTTTCTCCTGCAAACGGTGCAGGCCGTCCCGCCCCCGGAGGGGCGGTGGGGCCGGAGCCGTTCAGATATCCAGTCCGCCGCTCTGCGTGATGATCGTGACAATTTCATTGCAGAACAGGATGCGCGGTTCTCCGACATATCGTTGCCCACCGTATTGAGAACTGCGCTCTTGTCGGCACAGCGCACTCAAAAGATCCTCACGATTCATCTCCGTCAAGTTTCCGTAGATCGTGTGATTCTCAACCCACGCCACATGAGGTTCGTCGCCTTCTTCCAAAGTCTTGATAATAAAAACCTCAAACTCCTTGCCCGTTTTGTAGTCGCGCAGACCGCATTCGTAGGTTTTCGACTTGATCTTCTTCATTGTCAGGTTCCTTTCGGTTAGGTGTCTCGGTCTTTGTCAGCCGCCCCGGCTGACGAGTGAACCGTACCACATATCGGCGAGAGTGCAAGCCCTTCCCCAAGATTTCCTACAGATTTCCTAGATGCCCATTCTAGACCCAGAAACCGGGATTCCGGGCATACTGTAAGAATGTTGGAGAATTCCTATAGTGGAGGCTTGACATGGGCCGAAAACGGGGTATCTTAAATGCGTGGTCGGGGCGACCACACCGAACGGCCCGGTAGGCCGAGGAGACACGACGATGGAACGGCATTTAGAACGATCTGCTACCCCGGCTCGCGTGCGTTTTGCGATGAAGATTCATAACCTTCACGACTACAACATCGAGAAGCGATCCGGCTGCTGGTATGTGACTGGTGGCGATTCGATTCATTGGCCCACGACCAGCCTTTCTACTGCGACCTTCGCGGGATCGGTTGCTGTGTGGATCTGTGCAATCTTGGACCTGCGAAAGCGGTATCGCGACACATTGATCGGAGGCCGCTAATGCGAACCATGTTTTTCGAGGTCACTGGCTCATACGGTTTCGGCGCGCGCGTGAACGAGCGATTCCGCACGATTGAGGAGGCGCGCGCCCTGCTCTGCAAGATGAGCAGCGGCACGATTTGGTACTTGAGCGTGCTGGGCCGCGTGCGCCGCGA
>OMJK01000027.1 GCA_900299325.1 Nitrospiraceae bacterium
CACAGTAGTCTCGGGGGGCAGCCACCGGTCCCCGAGACGCTCCAGCTGGCAAGCTGAAGACTAACTAATGAGGTGGTACACAAACTCCCGGCTGGTCAAGACGATCTCGCAACGCAGAGCCGCCCTACTGCTAGCAGTGGGAAACTGCTAGCATAATGTTCCAGAATTTCACACTACCCTGCACCGGCAAGAGCATCCACTACAACTTCTCGAATATGATCATCCGATAAAGACTAAGTTTAGTGAAAATGTATGAGGCGCACATTATTGTTTTCAAAAGCTCCACTTTCTTTTGATCTCGGGCCTTCAATGCCTCCAACCCTTTTTTGCCTCCGCAATATCCGATCGAATTGAAATGGAGTTGGCCGCTGGTCAATCTCGTCCCGAGTGGCTCGGTGATTGAGCTATGATAGATTTCACACCGGACGACGCTCCGCAGCCGTCTCGGGCTGAACGCCAGGCAGTGGGTCTCAGGGAGGTGCCATGCCACGACACACGTACTTCCTCCGGTTGCTAGCCCAGTTGCGCCGCCTCGTTCCGTACTTCCACCGGCAGCGCGTCATCCGGGACGACTACGAACTTCGTTGTATCACCCGTATCGATGCGGCGGGCAATGTGATGCGTATCCAGGTGCACACGCGACACTCACAACATCCTCTCCATCATCCGCCGCTTGACCAGTCTCCTCCCCCACCCGCCATGGTGGTCGAGATGGCACAGACCTCGTCACACAGGCTCAAGGGACGTGTGGGGGCCTGCGATCTTGTTTCGCATTCAAGGACGGAAATGGGGCTCGCCCTGGGTTGACCTGGCTCTTCAGGGGGCTTGACCCACGCTTCGCTTTGGGATTATAAAGAACCATATATCAAGAGAGGCGCAGAGGGTACTGGCCCGATGAAGCGCCCGGCAACCTGGTGAAGCCACCGAGGTGCCAACGCCAGCCCGGTGACGGGAACGATAGGGCTCATGCCGAGCAACCAACGGCCTGCAGCCCCTCGATCCGAGGGGTTTTTTATTTCCCTTTCCTTCACAATCCGGGCACTCGGCCAGCCTCTCCTGCGCGTCCTTACAACAAGGAGGTTGGATCATGCCTGTAGTCAGTTCCGAGCCGTCTATTGCCCCATCTAGCGGAGCAGGCTTCGTCTACGACGACTTTCCCTATCTCTTGACGCGGATCGTGCCGGGGCTCTTTCACATCATTCCCGTGCCGGCTGGGGTCGATGAGAGAAGCCTCAGATCCCTGGCCCGTTTTCAGGCAGCCTGCAACCAACTGCCGACGTGCCTGGTCCTGGGGCCGCGTGCGTGCATCTCTGTGACAGGCGATGGCTACGAGGTGACTGCTGACCAGGTTCCGCGTGGAGGCGTCTTCGTGGCGGGGACGCTCGCGCCCTGTGCAGCGCTGGAGCAGTCTGATTGGTGGGAAGCCAGAAGCCATCGCCTGCGGGCCGCGACGGAACACACGCGATCGGGATATGTCCTTGGGGATCTGACGAAGGGCGGACGACTAGCCACCCCCGACGAACTCACCCGCCTTGCCGGGTTCACGGCTGACGGCGTCCCGGTCGGACTGGTCCGGTGCTCTGTCTGTTTCGAGTGGAAAGGCCAGTGCCTCGATCCGAGCCCACAGTTTCAGGGCCAGCTGATGACCGTGGTCTGCCGCTGCGCCAACGACAACCACTGTGCCCGCTGCTACCGATTGCTGGGCGAGCGTAAACTCAATGCCAATTCTTACCAGGAGGCGGACGGCACCATCCGGCACACACCGGGATTCACCGGATTGAGCCACCGCTGCGAGCGAGGGCCGCTGGTGGCCGATGGCCGATCACACGTTCACGGGAGGCTGCCATGAACCCAGGAAGTTTTATCTTTACCTCAGAGTCCGTCTCCGAAGGACATCCGGACAAGGTCTGCGATGGGATCGCGGATGCCATCCTCGATGCCTATCTGGCCCAGGACCCCGACAGCCGAATCGCCTGCGAAGTGCTGTGTAAGCAGGACCAGGTCATCCTCGCCGGCGAGATCACCTCGCACGCGAACGTCGATCATGACACGGTGGTTCGACACACGGTCCGTGACATTGGATACGTGGACCCTCATGAGCCCTTCTGTGCCACGTCTCTTTCTATTCAGGAGATCCTCTCCCAGCAGGCCCCCGAAATCGCGCAGGGGATTACCCGGCGATCTGCAGTGAGCCTGGATCAAGGCGCGGGCGATCAAGGGATTATGTTCGGGTACGCAACAGACGAGACCCCGGAGTTGATGCCGCTTCCCATTCTCCTGGCCCACCGAGTGGCTCAAGAGTTAGCTACGGATCGGCACACGGGGACCGTGTCGTGGCTTCGCCCTGATGCCAAAACCCAAGTCTCCGTTCGGTACGAAGGGCACACCCCCGTCGAGGTGACGGACGTGCTGGTTTCGACGCAGCACCAGGCGGAGATTAGCCAAGACCAAGTGCGCGCCTATGTCACAGAACAGGTACTCCCCAGAGTGCTGGGCACCTGGTTTCACCATGGAATTCGGGTGATCGTGAACCCGACCGGCAGCTTTGTGCAGGGTGGCCCCTCAGCCGATTGCGGGGTGACGGGGCGAAAAATCATTGTGGATACCTATGGAGGGGCCAGTCGACACGGAGGCGGAGCCTTTAGTGGCAAGGATCCCTCCAAAGTCGACCGAAGCGGAGCCTATTTTTGCCGCTATCTCGCTCGTCAGGTTGTTCAAGCGGGCCTAGCCAAAAAAGCAGAGGTGCAGGTGGCGTACGCCATCGGCATGGCGCACCCCGTTTCGGTGAAGATCGACACGTTTGGAACCGGGGATGAGCGAGCTGTGACGAACCTTGTTGCCCAATACGATTTTCGTCCCGGTGCCATTATTGAGCAGTTAGGTCTCAAGCGACCGCTGTATCGGCAAACGACGAATTATGGACACTTTGGCAAAGCCGGATTGCCGTGGGAAACCTAAAGCTCCGACGGAGGATCGGCTACACGGGTCAGTGCATCTGACAGCTGTTCTCGAATGGATAAAGATCCATGCGGGAGGAAATCTTGAACAGGAGTAGACACCACCCTGTCAGCCGAGAGGGTTGAATGACGTCGCGGCAATCAAGGATTTCGATGGAGCGTCCATTCACCGCTCATCAAGGTACACAGAAAGGATCATCATGAGACCCTGTCCGGTTGACACCCCAGACGCACGCTTGTGGGGCGAAATCACGTTTGCCCATTGGACGGAGATCCTGGCCCAGTATCGACGCGCCCACCCGTCGACCCCAATCCATGGGGGGCGCCTCTGGCTCTTTGAACACGAGGACGTTCGATTAAGCGACTTGATTACCTACTGCGGGGAACTCGTTGATCTTCCTATATCCTATGCGGACAGCGTCTCTCCCTATGTGGAATCTGTGTTGAAAAATCATTTCATGACGAATCCTGAGCAGGTGCTCCGCTGTGCGCAAACCACGATTGCTCGCGACTGGATGTATCCGTTTTCAGTGGTGTGGAGGGTGTCGCATTTTGTCAGCGGCGAGTATGGCTACTTTTATGTGGACTTCGATGACCGCGAGCCGGAGGCGGATCTCAAGGATCGCGGAGGCTTTTATCTGTTATCAGCGTATGGCCCGACGGTGACTGCGACCGCGTTTGAGGAGGCGTTCGTGAAGACCTACGGGCATTTTCAAGATCGGCTCAAGTTTCCGCCGCACTTTGGGACAGACACCGTCGAATGGGCCGAGGGCAATCCGCGGCTGGTGCTGAGCGCCATTCGGCACTGCGTGTCGCAATCGGGTCGATGGTGGCAGAATATTATCAAGAAACTTCGACATCCAGAGAGTCGGTTGCCGGAAGATGGCCCCACGCTCGAACGCATCAGTCAACAGACCGGCGTCCCCACACGAGCGATGGGACGGGCCCTGGCGTTTGCGAAAAGCAGTCGGCCGTGGCACGCTCGGAAACGGTATGGTCAGTCCAAGCAAGAAACGGCATTCCACGCCGGCCTGCTGGCGTTGTTTACCTATGTTTTGGTGGAGCCAGATCCGTACCGACGAGCGCGAATATTTCCGGCGTAAACAAAGTGATCAACTGGATAGGTCTATATAGTTGCGCGTATCCCGACTACTGGCGAAGCGTGACCTCCGTGTCGGTTCATTCCCGCTCACGCGGGGAACACGAATGATGCCGTCGTGACCTAGCCGGGCTGAATTGGTCCAGATGGAATGTTAGTCTGGACCGCAACAACCCAGGAGGTCAGCATCATGCCCCGCAAATCGTACACGCCC
>OMJK01000028.1 GCA_900299325.1 Nitrospiraceae bacterium
GCCGAGGCCGCCCAGGAGACGCAGAAGAGCATCAAGGAACTAGCGGCACAGGTCGGACGGCCCAAGAAGGTCAAGGCCCCGAGCGGGCGGACCTATGAGTTGCAGTAATGGCTGATAACGTCACGCTTCCGCTCACCGGGTCGGGCGATGCGAGTGCGGTTGTCGCGACTGATGACGTTGGCGGGGCTCAATATCAGCGGGTCAAGCTGGACCTCGGTGGAGACGGGGCGGCATCCCCCCTTGTACGGGGGCAGCAGAGCGCGGCGAATTCGATCCCGGTCACCCTGCCGAGCGATCAGGGCACGCTCACGGTCAAGGAAGTCCGCCCGGCCACGCCGTCACAGTCGAGCGTAGCAGGATCGGCAAGCAATGTGACGCTGCTGGCCTCGAATGCTAATAGGCTGGGGGCGACGGTGTTCAACGATTCAACGGCCGTGCTCTACATCAAGTTGGGGGCCACGGCTTCGACTACGAGCTTCACGTTCAAAGCGCAGCCGGATGGCTATTACGAGGTGCCCTTCGGCTATACAGGTATTATCGACGGTATTTGGGCTTCGGCCACGGGCAACGCTCGCCTGACTGAACTGACAACTTGATGTCAGCGATCACGCACTTCCGGGCTGGGGTTTCCACGAACGGAAACACCGGGGGCACAACCGGCACGGCCTATCGCGAAATTGAGTAGACCATGCTTATCATCTGGTGGCAGCGGGCCACGACGGCCAAAGCCACCACACTTATCGGCCGAGCGCGGCGAACACGCCGGATCATTGGCCCGTATGTCCCAAGCTTCACCGTGCCGGAAATTCCGGCATGGCTGGACACCGAAGACGATCCGCAGCGCATCCGACTGGTAAGGCTCAAGGCCCAAGCCGAGCGGCAGGCTGACCAGGGCAGGGCGCAGGAACTGGAACGGACCATCAGGCGGATGGTCAGGATCATCGAAGAGCTAGAGGAAGAAGAGGAGGACGCGATTTCGATCCTTCTGATGCACTGATGTTGATCTCTGACCAGTATCGTGCGTTGAACAACCAACTTCATCGGGACCGGCCGGACTACGGCACATCGAGCAAGCGCTGGTCATCGATCCTCGAAGGCATCGAAGGCGATCCGGTTTTGGACTATGGGTGCGGCAAAGCCCTGCTGGAAATCCCCGGGCGGACCATCCGACGCTACGACCCGGCCATCGAAGAACACTCGACGCCTCCCGAACCCGCTCCCCTGGTGGTCTGCACCGATGTCATGGAGCACATCGAGCTCGATTGCCTGGAGGACGTGTTGAAAGACCTCCACCGAGTCACACAGAAGTTGCTGTTCGTGTCCGTTGCAACCCGACCGGCCAAGAAGACCCTGGCAGACGGCCGAAATGCCCATCTGATCGTTAAACCACGGTCATGGTGGCGGACCCGGTTTGACCGCTACTTCACGCTCATGAGCTTCGCCGAAACTCCCGGTGAGTTCGTCGAACTGCTGAGCCCCCGTTCAACCAACTAGCGAGCACTCATGGCTGACAAAAACACCGCCTTTAATGCGGCGGAACAGGAATATTTTGACTCTGCGGGCCAGAAGCCCATTGAGACAACCCCGGCGCCTGTTCAGGAAATAGAGCCCGAAGCCCCCGCCTCGGAGCAGGAGCAGCAGCCCGACAATCGGACGGTGCCGCTTGCGGCCCTCCGTGAAGAGCGGGCCATGCGGAAGGAAGCCGAGGCACGGGCCAAAGCTGAAGCCGAAAGGCTCGAGCGCGCCGAACGGCGCATGGACGAAATCAATCGCCGGTTTGAGCAGTATACGTCCCCGCTGCCGAAGGAGCCCACGGTCGATGAAGACCCCGTGGCGGTCCTTAAATCGCAACAGGAATGGCGCCGGCAGGAAGAGCAGCGCCGGTTGCAGGAGCAGCAGAACCACCAGTTCCTGAACGTCTATGCGGCCCATGTGGCCGAGTACCGGGCGGACAATCCCGACTACGACCAAGCCTTCACCCATTGGCGCAAGGACCTCGTTCTGGAATTGCAGGAGGGCGGGCTCCCGCTCCCGCAGGCCATCGAGCAGGCCAACATGTATGAGCGCGGTCTGGTGCAAAACGCATTGCGCGACGGCAAGAACCCGGCCGAGCGCATCTATAACCTGTCGAAGCGGCGCGGCTACAAGGCTGCCGCTGCTGCGGCTCCGAGCAATGTCGACAAAATCGAGGCGATCGCACGCGGCCAAGACGCGGCGCGCTCATTGGGCGGCGCCAGCGGCACGGCCCCGCGCAGGCTGACTCTCGAAACCATCGCCAACATGAGTGATCGCGAGTTCGCGAAGCTCTCGGACGACGAATTCCGCCGCATCATGGGCGGTTGATTAGCCTACGCCTGCCCCTCGCCCGACCGGGGCGACATCCGGTCTATCGCCTCGCTCCTGCGTGAATGGAGCGGATCGCGCGGCTGCCAGCGTCACGGCGCCACCCAATCCGATTCCACCTAACAGGAGAAATCCATGGCCACTACCGACTATGGGGTAAATCATCCCCTCGCGGTGAAGGCGTGGTCCAAGAAGCTCTTTGTCGAAGCGCTCAAGCAGACCCGCTATGAGCAGTTCAAGGGGCGGACGGGCACCGACAGCCTCATCACGCTGAAAGACGAAACGCAGAAGGGTCCGGGTGATCGCATCACCATCGGCCTTCGCATGCAACTGACCGGCGCCGGCATTCAGGGTGATGGCACCCTGGAAGGCAACGAAGAAGCGCTTACGACCTACTCCGACAACATCTATATCGACCAGCTCCGCCATGCGGTGCGGTCGGGCGGCAAGATGTCGGAGCAGCGCGTGCCCTTCTCGGTTCGCGAAGAGGCCATGTCGGGCTTGCGCGATTGGTGGGCTGATCGTCTGGACACGTTTTTCTTCAACCAGATCGCTGGCGCAACGACCCAGCAGACCCAGGCCAACGCCTCGACATCGACCTCGACCGACACCCGCTACAGCGGCAATCAGGTGGCGCTCGCGCCATCCTCCAACAACCTGATGATCTGCTCGGCGGCGCTCGACACGACCGAGGCCTCGCTGTCGGCCACCACGACCTTCTCGCTCAAGCTCGCGGACATCGACCGTGCGGTTGCCAAGGCCAAGACCTTGAACCCCGCGATTCGGCCGATGAAAGTGAATGGCGAGAACATGTACGTCTGCTTCATGCACCCGTACCAGACCTACCAACTTCGGGCGAACACTTCGACCGGCCAGTGGCAGGACATCCAGAAGGCGCAGTTGCAGGGCGGCAAGATCGGCGATAACCCGATTATCACCGGCCTGCTCGGCACCTATAACAACGTGATGCTGGTGGAAGACGCGCGGGTGCCTCCCGTGGCGTCGTCGGTCACAAGCTCGACTTCCTATCGTCGCGCAATCTTTTGCGGAGCCCAGGCGGCAGGCATTGCCTTTGGCCAGGACTTCGCGGACGGCGAGCCCGCGTGGGTGGAAGAGCTGTTCGACTACGGCAACCAGCTTGGCGTCGGCTCCCGTCTGATCGTTGGGTTGAAGAAGATGGTCTTCAACTCGCAGGATTTCGGGACCATCGTCATGTCCGGCTATGCACCGGCCGTGTGAGGAGGAACCTAGAAATGGCTACCTTCACTTCCACGACCTTTGCGAACTTCCAGCCGCGCTTCCAGCACGAAGGGGTTACGCCGGTCGTCGGCACCGCCAACTCGTCGGACAGCACGCAGACCAAGCCGAGCACCGGCGACGTTGTGTTCTTGTGCAAAATCCCCCACGGCGCCGTGATTCTCGATCTTCGTGTCGAGCACAGCGCCCTGGACACGGTGGCAATTTCCTATGGGCTTGCCAGTGGCGGCCCCGCAGGATCGGCCACGTTCTCCGGCTTCGTCGCCAGCCTCGCTAAGAGCACGATCAGTCGCATGAGCGTGCTGAACACGTCGCAGGGCTATACCGTGTCGGTCTCGGACAACGATCCGAACCGCTATGGCATCCTGTCGGCGAAATTCGAGTCAGGGTCGTATACCAACACGGTGACGATCAACTGGCAGGTCCTCTATCACAACTATCGCAACGGCGCCTAAGGAGGGTGACCAATGGCTAAAAAGAAGGGTAAGGGCGGTAAAAAGTACTGACCCTGGAGGGGGGCTTCGGCCCCCCTTTTGATTTTCAGGAGATGCCGTGACGAGCTTCCGCGAACAAGCCCTGATCCACATTGACCGTAACCAGATTGATCAGGCAATCGACCAGCTTCAGCAACACCTCAACACGAACTTTTTTGATTGGGAGGCAATCCACCTTCTGGGGACATGCTTCATCGACCGGGGGATGAATGGCCATGCGGCGGCCCTGTTGAGCCATTCGCTTGAAATTCAGAAGCAGGCCACCGGCAAGCCCTGGTCACGCACGCTTCTGAACCTAGGCGCGGCCTATCGGAACGAAAAACGGTTTACCGAAGCCGCCGATCTGTTCCGCCTCGCCATCGATGCCGGGATGGAGACCAAGGTCGAGGAAGCGCACGCCCTATCAAACTCCGCAGGGTGCCATCTGGCTGAGGGGCGTTTCGAGCAATCGCTGGAAGAATCGAACCGCGCCGTTGAATGTGCGGCGCCGAAGGTCATTCCCGACATTTTGTTTAACCGATCCTTTGCCCATCTGGCTCTCGGGCATTGGGTTGAAGGCTGGGAGGACCACGAGGCCGGCTTCAACACCCATGTGAGAAGCAAGCGGACCTATCCAGGCATACCGGAGTGGGACGGCAGCAAGGGCAAGCGCCTGATCGTCTGGGGCGAGCAGGGCATAGGCGACGAGATCATGTTCGCCTCGGTACTGCCCGATGCGATCCGGGACAGTGCAAAGGTGATCCTCGATTGCCACCCGCGCCTGATCGACCTGATGAAGCGGTCGTTTCCGATGTGCGACATCTACGGCACGCGAAAGCAGATGCAGGCGGTGTCGTGGGTGGACGAAGCCGAAGCCGAAGCGGCAATTTCAATTTCTCAACTGTGCCGGTTTTACCGGACAACAGATCAATCGTTCCCCGGCGCGCCGTATCTCAAGGCGGAAAGCGCTCCAGCCTTGCGGGCGGGCCAAAGCAAGCCCCGCATCGGAATTTCTTGGGTGGGCGGCACAAAGCTGACGAACGGCGAGTTCCGTTCGATTTCGCTGGAAAAGTGGCTGCCGATCCTGAAGGCGGTCGATGCCGAGTGGTTCAGTCTGCAATACACCTCGGACGCGGCGCGACAGGCGTGCGAACTGGAAGAAAAGCACGGCGTCACGATCCACCATTGGCCGGGCTGGGTTGAGGCCCGCAACTACGACCGGACCGCGACCTTCGTCGATTCGCTTGATCTGGTGATCACGGTCGCGACCTCGATTTATCACCTCTGCGGCTCGCTCGGAGTGCCGGTTTGGGTCCTGGCATCGTCCAAGCCGTCATGGCGATACACGCCGCAGAACGAGCTTTGGTATCGGCAGACAGCGCGGTTTTTCCGGCAGTCCGGCACCGATTGGGCGCCGGTCATGGCTGACGTGGCCGCAGCACTCCGTGATGTTGAAAAAAAGAACGCCGCATGACCTCCCTCCCGATTTACATCGGCTACGACCCGCGCGAGCAGATTGCTTACGACGTGTGCTCCTACTCGCTCTCACGCCGGGCGACGGTGCCCACGACGATCCACAGCCTGCGCCTCGACCACTTGAAGGACAGGGGCATCTATACCCGCGAGTTCATCCGGGACGGACAGGTGCGGATCGACAAGATCGACGGCAAGCCGTTCTCCACGGACTTCGCGTTCACCCGGTTTTTGGTCCCGTACCTCCAGAAGTACAAGGGCTGGGCGCTGTTTGTGGACTGCGACTTCTTGTTCCGGGCGGACGTTGGCGAGCTTGAGCCCTACATGGACGAGCGGTACGCCATGCGGGTGGTCAAGCACCAGCAGCCACACACGGTCGATACCAAAATGGACGGGCAGCGCCAGGAGCCCTATCCGCGCAAGAACTGGTCATCGTTCATCCTGTGGAACTGCGCGCACCCGACTAACAGGGACCTGGGACCAATCGAGGTCAACACCCGGACGGGTCGCTGGCTGCACGGCTTCGGCTGGCTGCGTGACGAGGAAATCGGCGATTTGCCGCAGACGTGGAACTGGCTGTCAGGCTTGAACCTGCCGATCCCCGATCCGAAGGCGGTGCACTACACCCTCGGGGGGCCGTGGTTCCCCGACTGGCAGACGGTGCCGTATGGCAAGGAATGGCGGGCCGAGTGCCGCCAGATGGAAAGCAATGAGACGCCGGCAGATTTACGCAGCGCGACAAGCGGGCGCTGAACCGGACGAACTTGCCCCGATTGTAGTCGCCCCGGCGGGCACTTCCTGCCCGGTGTGCGGCCGTGTCGTGGGCAAGGGCCGGGCAATGCACATCAAAGCCTGTCAGGCGAAGCAGGCGCGTGAGGCGATCCCATGAGCGGCACCTATGGCGATATGCAGACGCGAATCGCGGACGAACTCGCGCGCACCGACCTGACCAGCCAGATTCAACTGGCAATCCTGTCTGCCATCGCTCACTACGAACGGCGCCGGTTCTACTTCAATGAAACGACCAGCACGTTCTCGACAGTCGCCAATCAGGAATACTATTCGTCATCGAACCTAGCGGACATTGCGACCCTGGTTGAGATCGACAGTATTCGGGTGACAATCAGCAGCACGCGCTACACGCTGATCCCCCGGGACTTTGCCTATCTCGATGCGATTTGCACCAATGCCTCGGCAACCGGCAACCCGACCGATTATTGTTACTACCAGGAGCAGATCCGCTTGTACCCGATCCCCTCCACGGCAAGGACGGTGACAATGGCGTACATCAAGCGCCTAGCCACTCTGTCCGCGAGTGGGGATAGCAACGCCTGGACCACCGATGCGGAGGAACTGATTCGCCAGCGGGCGAAGTGCGATCTGTTCGCCAACGTCATCCGCTCTCCCGACGAGGCAATGGCCTGCCGACAATATGAATTGATCGCCCTCGACAATCTGACGGCCGAAACGGTCAGCCGTATTTCGACCGGCCACATCAGACCGACCGCGTTCTAACATGATTCCCTTCGGTCAATACGCTCCGGATCAGCCGATCCTGGGGAGCGAGTTCGCGTCGATTGCGAAAAACGTCGTTCCCGTGACGGCCCGGTCCTATGGCCCCCTGAACGATCTTGCGGTGTTTTCGTCGGCTTTGACCGCCCGGTGCCAGGGAGCGATTGCGGGTAAGGATACGACGGGGGCGGTTCACCAGTTCGCGGGCGATGCCACAAAACTCTACAAAATCTCTAGCTCGAGCTGGAGCGATGTTTCCGGCGCGGCCTATAACATCTCGCCGGAAGAGTTCTGGGAGTTCATTCAGTTCGGGCTGTACATCATCGCAACGAACGTCAACAACCCGGTCCAATCTTATCTCCTGGGGACCTCGGCGACGTTCGCCGACCTGTCCACTGGCGCTCCACAAGCTAAGCACATCGCGAAGGTAGACCCGGGCTTCGTCATGCTCGGCAATACTTTGGCGGCTTCTAACCGGGTGCATTGGGGCGCCATCGAAGACCCGACCTCATGGCCTACTTTGGGGACTGCGGCAGCGGCAGCGGCTCAATCAGACAGCCGCGACCTTCAGTCCGGTGGGGCAGTCCAACGGATTATTGGAGCTGTGGGTGGGTCCGATGGCATGGTTTTCATGGAGACCGCTGTCTATCGGGCGGATTATGTCGGCTCTCCGGCGGTATTTAACTTCCACGAAATCGAACGCGGCCGAGGGGTGGACGCCCCGCAATCCATCGTGAACGTCGGACCGTATGCCCTCTATTTGGGTGTGGACGGGTTCATGAAAACCGATGGGGCGGTGGCGGTTTCCATTGGGCACCAGCGGGTGGACGAGACCTTCTTGGCCGACGTGGACAATGACTATATCAACCGCGTGGTGGGCTGCCTCGATCCGGTGTCTAAGCTCGTGTTTTGGATTTACCCGAGCACCGCAACGGGCGTTGGGGTGTGCGACAAGGTGATTATCTATAACCATGTGCTGGACCGTTGGTCGCACGCGGAGTTGAGCACCGAGTACATCTACCCGGCCTTGAGCGCGAGCTACACCCTCGAAAATCTGGACGCGATTTCCGGTAGCTTGGACGCCCTTTCACCTTCTCTCGACCATCAGGCATGGGCAGGCGGGCGGGGATCGTTCGGCGTATTTGATACCACCCACAAGCTCTCGTTCTTCACCGGGTCTCCCCTGGCGGCGACGATTGAAACGGGCGAATTCGACAGCGCCAATCAAAGGATTTTGGTTCAAGGCGTCCGGCCGCTGGTGGACGGGGGCACCATCACCTCGGCCGTGGGCTATCGGGACACGCCCCAGGGGACACCGACATTCACGACCGCGACCTCGGCCGGCTCGGACGGGGTGTGCCCTCAACGGATCGCCACCCGCCACGCCAAGGCGAGGGTGTCGATTGCCGCTGGGGGGACGTGGACGCATGCACAGGGCATCGAGGCTCTTTACCGGCCTGAGGGGCGGC
>OMJK01000029.1 GCA_900299325.1 Nitrospiraceae bacterium
TGCGAATGCGGGCAAAATCTTTCCGCTCCACGAACTCTTGCAGAGTCGTTTCGGACATTCCCTCTCCTCCACGCGCGATGGTTGGGGCACGCGCCGTTCAGCGAACGGCGCCGATGACCGGCCTTACGCGATGCTTACTTGACTTCGACCTTGGCGCCGCTCTCTTCGAGCTTCTTCTTCATCGTGTCGGCTTCTTCCTTCGCCACGCCGGTCTTCACCGGCTTCGGCGCGCCTTCCACGAGATCCTTGGCTTCTTTCAAGCCGAGGCTGGTGAGCTCGCGCACGACCTTGATGATCTGGATCTTCTTGTCCGCAGGCGCGGAGGCCAGAATCACGTCGAACGCCGTCTTCTCTTCCGCCGGAGCCGCCGCCGCACCGCCGGCCGCCGGGGCCGCCGCCACGGCCACCGGGGCCGCCGCGGTCACACCGAACTTGTTCTCCAAGCCCTTCACGAGCTCGGCAAGCTCGAGCACGCTCATGCTCTCGATCGCCTTGATCAATTCCTCTTGCGACAACTTTGTACCTGTAGCTGACATGTCCCCCTCCCCTTTCTTTTTGTCCTGAATAGCTGCAATGACTCTGACGAATTTCGACAAGACCGCGCTCAACGTATACACCAGGCCACGCGCCGGCCCTTGCATAGCCGACAGCAGCATAGCGATCAGTACTTCCTTCTTCGGGAGCTTGGCCACCGCGGCCAGTTCCGCCGGCTGGACGACCTTGCCTTCCAGCACCCCGACGGTGATGCGGATCTTTTCCTCCCGCTTCTCCGCCCCGATGAAATCCCGCAGCACCTTGGTCGGCAGCACCGGATCGTCGTACCCGATCACGACGCCGGTCGGACCTTTAAGATGCGCTTTCAACCCGGCCAACGTCGTTCCTTCAGCTGCCCGCGCCGCCAGCGTATTCTTGACGATCCGGTACTCCGCCTTCGCGCCGCGCAGCTGTTTGCGCAGCTCGGTCACCTGGTTGACCGGCAGCCCCGTGCATTCCGTCAAGATCGCCAGTCGTGCGCGAGCGAACTTTTCCGTCAGCTCGGCAACTGCTGTGGCTTTCTCTTCCTTCTTCATACGTGCCCCTTCCTCTCCACGCCCCTCAGCCTGATCGAACGATGCGGACCGCTCAGCCCCACTGCTTCATCAGCGCAATCGCATCCAGCTTCACGCCGGGCCCCATCGTGCTGGAAATCGTGACGCTCTTGAGATAGCGCCCCTTGCAGGAAACCGGCTTCGCCTTGATCACCGACTCGATAATCGCCGCGGCATTGTCGTCCAGCTGCGCCGGGTCGAACGAGACTTTGCCGACCGGCACCTGCACGATCCCGGCCTTTTCAACCTTGAACTCGACGCGCCCCTTCCGGATTTCGTTCACGGCCTTGCCGACCTCAAACGTGACGGTGCCGGTTTTCGGATTCGGCATCAGGCCGCGCGGGCCCAGCTGCTTGCCGAGCTTACCGACCGACGCCATGAGATCCGGCGTCGCGATCGCGTAATCGAAATCCATCCACCCGCCCTTGATCTTTTCCATCAAATCGTCGGACCCAACATAATCGGCACCGGCCTGGCGGGCCTCCTGCTCCTTCTCGCCTTTCGCGAACACCAGCACGCGCACTTTCTTGCCCGTACCGTGCGGCAGCGCCGTCGTGCCGCGCACCATCTGATCGGACCGCTTGGGATCGATGCCCAGCCGGAGCGCGAGGTCCACCGACTCATCGAACTTCGCATACGCCGCCTTCTTGACCACCTCGACCGCCTCCCGGAGACCGTAGACACGCGGCTCGACCTTCTCCAGAGACGCCTTCATCTTCTTTCCCATTGCCCGTACTCCTTCTTCCCGAACGCTGTCTCGCTAGCCCTGAACGACGATCCCCATGCTACGGGCAGTGCCTTCGATGATGTTCATCGCACCCTGCAGATCCGCCGCATTCAGGTCCGCCATCTTCTTCTGGGCGATTTCGGTCAACTGCTTCTTCGTGATCTTCCCGACCTTGTCCTTTTGCGGCACACCGGACCCTTTGATGATCCCGGCCGCTTTCTTCAACAAGTCCGACGCCGGCGGCGTCTTCATGATGAAGGTAAAGGTACGGTCCTTGTAGACCGTGATGATCACGGGAATGATACTGTCGCCTTCCTTCTGGGTCTTGGCGTTGAACTGCTTGCAGAACTCCATAATATTGACGCCGTGCTGACCGAGTGACGGGCCCACGGGAGGAGCCGGGTTGGCCTTCCCCGCCGGAATCTGCAACTTGATTTGCGCCGATACTTCCTTCGCCATGTTTCTCTCCCGAGCTCTCAGCTTTCAGCGATCAGCCTTCAGCCAAGCTGAGAGCTGACAGCTACCCGCTGACCGCTGCTATTAAATCCGCTCCACCTGCAAAAATCCCAACTCGACCGGCGTCGACCGGCCGAAAATGCTCACCATCAGCTTGAGCCGGCTGTGATCCTGATCCACTTCGTCGACCAATCCGTTGAACCCGAGGAACGGCCCGTCGACGATGCGGACGTTATCGCCCTTGATGAACTTGACCTGCTCGCGCGGCCCGGCCTGGCCGGCATCCACCTGCTTGAGCAGCGACTCGACTTCCTCGCTCGTCAACGGCAGCGGTTGGACGCCCCCGCCGACGAAGCCCGTCACCTTCGGTGTCTCCTTGATCATCTGCAGCGTATCGTCGCCGACCGGCGTCTCCAGCTCGATCAGCACATAGCCGGGGAAAAATTTCCGCCGCGATGTCCGCCGCTTGCCGTCCTTGATTTCAATCACGTCTTCCGTCGGCACCAGCACCTGGCCCAGTTTCTCCGTCAAATTCATTTGATTCGCGCGCTCCAGCAGGCTGGTCTTCACCCGCCCCTCGAACCCCGCGTAGGTATGAATGACATACCAGTTCTTCGTCATGCGCCACCCTTCGATCTCATACCCACCGCCTAAATAATCTTGCTCACCAGCCAGACCAGGAACGAATCGATCACAGACAGGTACAGCGACATAATGATGCAGAAGACGATGACGACCGTCGTCGACCCGATCGTTTCCGCCCGGGTGGGAAACGACACCTTCTTCATCTCCGCCCGCACGTCGGCGATGAAAAGCCTGATCGATTCCGTCATGCGCTTGAACATCGCGCCAACTACTCCTCAAAAACTCTGAACTATCCCAAACTCAAAACGCTTGCGGACTTTATCCCGTCGGACTCAATTTCAAACTCAAAACCAATCTTCCCAAGGCGTTCATCCAATCGCCAAGAATCATCACATGGCTCCGGTACGAGCGAGCTCCAAATCTGACGAGCGGTGTTTTAACCGCTCAGCAAGAGCCATCGAAAGCTTCGCGGTCGAGCGAGCTCTGTTTGGCAGGGGCACTAGGATTTGAACCCAGACTTTCGGTTTTGGAGACCGACGTGCTGCCATTAACACTATGCCCCTCTTCAAACAGTGATGCGTGATGTGTGACGCGTGACGAGCAGGGCAACCTCTGTTTGCCCTTTACCGCTAATCACTCATCACTGATCACTACTCACTTCCTCTACTTCACTTCCTTATGAGGCGTGTGCTTCCGGCAGAACTTACAGAACTTGTTCCGCTCCAACCGGTCCGGATCGTTTTTCTTGTTCTTGTTGGTCGTGTAGTTCCGCTGTTTGCAGACCGTACACGACATGTCGATAATCTCGCGCATCTCGATTCTCCTGAGCCGTCAGCTGACAGCTCCCTGCATTACGCCAGAATCTCGGTGACGACACCGGAGCCGACGGTCTTGCCGCCCTCGCGTACCGCGAAGCGCAGCCCCTGATCCATCGCGATCGGGCTGATCAA
>OMJK01000030.1 GCA_900299325.1 Nitrospiraceae bacterium
GTCTGTTTGCTAGAGTAGGAGACGAAGGAGCATGGGTCATGCGAATCCGTCTCTGGGCCGTCCTCGCGCTGCTGCTTGCCACGACACCGGCGCACGGGCAAATGTCGATCGGCAGCGTGCGCGCCTCGGTCGAATCGATGAATCTCGAGGTCGTCACGCTGCATCGTCCGCTTCGCATCTGTGTCGAAGCGACGGACATTCAGCACCTCGCCCCGTAGCTCCGATCCGGCGTGCTGCCGGGTCGTCTCGTCACAGCGTGTTCAGCCGATACCGCTCAGGAATCGATTCAGCGGCAAGCGTCTTTCCGGAGGAATGGCCGTTAGTTTCTCGGACCGACGCTGCCGGGAATCGACGGAAAATAATTCGGGTTGATGCGCTCCCACACCCCGTAATGTCCGCTTCCGGACCAGCCCCGCATATAGAGCAACATCAGCACCGGTTCGGTCTGGTTTCGCTGGTTGCCCGTCACTCGTCCGACGACCGTCACGCGTCCCCAATCCCGATAATTAGGCGGCACCTGCCCTTTCGGCACGGTGACCCAGTAGAAGCCGGCCTCCGGACCATCCGTATCGACGGGACGGCGTGGCTGATAATCCTGATCCACCGGACGGTTCTTGAGGCACAGCCACAGATAGTCGTCGTCCGTTTCTTCGGAGATGATCGTGCCGCCCATGATCACGGCCATTCCAACGTACGGCTGCGGATCGGCGCTCAGCATGGGGAGCGTGACGCCGGGCTCCGCGATCCAGGTATAGCGCCACGGCACGGCACCGCATCCGCCAAGCGCCCCTACGATGAGGCTCGCCGACATGACGCACGTCGCGCATCGGTGCAGTCTGGGCAATATGGTCGCGAGGCGTTTTCTACTGGGATGAGGGCCGTTCATGCGGGCGTATTCTACGGGCGCACGTCACCCTCGTCCAGCGGCGTCCGACAAAATCCATTGTGCGTCCCAACCGGCGGGCGTCCTCTTGATCTCCTCCGTGAGCAGGGCGTAGGGTGAAGACATCGTTGCGTTGCCGCCTCATTCAGGAGGTGGTGATCACGGCCCTTCGGCGCGCACAGTGCCAGTCGTCTGGATCTGCCGGGTGTGCCTGGTTTTCACCGATGGACTCCGTCCTCTTATCTCTCAAGATTCTGCGAGGAAGCATGATACGGCTCTGTAAGCAGGGCGCCCGATCTGCCACGCGTTGTACTGCGGTCGGACTCTTCCTGGTCACCATGGGATGCCAGCCTGTTCCGTATTCAAACACAGAAAGTCCGGTACACGTTGTGACGGTAGCGCATGACGTAGAACCCCGTCAGGTGCTCGCCGGTCCGGGCGATGAAGTGCAGTGGCGCAACACGGGGACTCAGTCCATTGTCGTTCGCTTCTCCACATCCGGGTCGGATCGCATCGCATGCCGCGCAGGATTCAAAATAGAGGAGCAAGCCGACCTGTCTGCAGTCATCGAGCCACATGCGTCCGCGAGTCTCTGTTTCACGCAGAAAGGAAAGTACAACTATCAAGTGCGTCTGAACCGCAATCCTGCAAGCCCGCGAACAGACCAGCGTGCGAGTGTATAGATTGTGGGACGTGGAGCAAGAAACCCGGACCCGTATGAGGAGTACACCAATATCACTCCTTGATGTGCCGGCGGACGGGAATGGTTCCCGACGTCGTGTCTGTGCTAAAACGAAATCATCATGGATCCGAGTTTTTGGCATCAACGGTGGGAGAAGAACGAAATCGCCTTTCACGAAAGCAAGGCGAACCCGCTGCTGGTCAGGCATGTTCACGAGGTGTCTGCCGCTAAAGGCAAACGCATCTTTGTCCCGCTGTGCGGCAAAACATTGGATATCGGATGGCTGCTGTCTCATGGCTATCGGGTGGCGGGGGCGGGATTAAGCCAGATCGCGATCGAGCAACTGTTCATGGAGCTTGGCGAGCAGCCGGACATATCAACAGTCGGCGATCTGGAACAATGGAGCGCTAAAAATCTCGATATCTTCGTGGGCGATTTTTTCGCGTTGTCGAAGAAGGTGCTGGGGCCGGTCGATGCCGTCTACGACCGGGCGGCGCTGGTGGCGCTCCCCGAGGCGATGCGCGGGCGCTACACGACGCATCTGATGGAGATCACCAACAAGGCCCCGCAGTTGATGATTTGCTATGACTACGATCAGCGCGTGATGGACGGCCCTCCGTTTTCAATCCGCAACGAGGAAGTACAGCGGCACTACGCCGGCGCGTACGACGTCAGGCTCCTTTCAAGTGCCGATCTGCCCGGCGGGCTGAAGGGGAAGTGTCCCGCCAAAGAGAATGTCTGGTTGCTCAAGCGCGAATAACCGTCGCGCAGGGCTTATTCGACAGGCTTCCCTCGACAGGCTCGGGGCGGGCAGGGCGGGCCGCAATCGGGTTACCGATAGACTTCTTTCCGGTCGCCGATCTTGACGACCAGCACGATCAGTTCTTTGTCCTGAATCGTATAAATGATCCGGTAGTCGCCGTCGCGGATGCGATAGAGGTCATCCGCCCCAGCCAGTTTCTTCACGCCAGGCGGTCGGGGGTCGTCCCGCAACGCTCTCATGCGTCTGACGAGACGCTTTTGGATGGGCGGGGCGAAGGAGCGGAGCTGGCGTTCAGCCGGAGGGGCGAGAAGGATAGAGTAGGCCATCGAAGACTACAGGCCGAGATCCTTCAGAATCGCAGTGAGGGACTTCGCTCCTTTCTTCTTGGTTTCCGCCAGCGCTGCGCGGGCATCGGCCAGATCGATTCGATCTTCGAGTTCCTCCAGGAGGCGTAAGTCATCAATCGGCACCACCGCGGCCACTTCCTTTCCACGCCGACGCACTACGACACGCTCTTTCCCGTACGCGGCCCTATTAATGGTGTCGGCAAAACCCTGTCGCGCCTTACTCGCAGGCAGATGGGCCATGGTGTTCTCCTTCTGAAACGCTCAAACGTACCAATTGAACAAATTGTACAAATTGTACGGCACGGTGCTAGGGAAGGTCAAGAGAAGGGGGATGAGTGGTGGGGGGGGAGTAATTGCGAGAGATGACAGAGAGGTCTGGCGTTTCTTTTTTCTCATTTGATCCCTGTGCCGGAGGCGGGCTTCAGAAACCCGACGACGAGCAACACCCACGCGAGGATCAGCCCCAACCCCGCGGCGATGTGGGTGAGGGTGACGACGAGTTCCTGCCATGGTGCGCCGCCCGTGGCGCCGGCCTGATGTGCCGCAAGAGGCAACATCTGCGTCGTGCCCCACCACGCATTCGCGACTTCGGACAGCGCCATGGCCCACGTCAACCACGCCGCTCCCACCATCATCCGGACGGACGTGAGCCCGACACGGTGCGGGAGCGTCAGCATCGCTGTTGCCAGGACCATGAGCAGCAGGCCGTTGGTGACGAGCTGGATGTGAGCCCCGAGCGCGAGTCGTGGGTGTGGAGTGCCGGGGACGGCCAGGCCCCACACCAATCCGACCAGCACGAGCACCATGCCGTGCATCAGCACCTGCCGGCTGCCACCGTGCACGCTCATCGATGCTCCCCCCTCTGTGCGTGGCGCGACACAGTCCCTCCCGGATATAGATGCACGGGAGCATTCTACGTTTTTAAGGCTGGCGGGTCTATTGAGGTGGCAGGATAACATTCCTGTGGTGGGCAGGGATATGAGGCGGATATTATTCCTCGATCGGGAAATTCAGAGTTTCATCGTTTCTTTCTCCGCTTGTCAATTTGCCGAGTTGAAAGGATCGTAATGGCTCTAATAACTCAAGCCAAGAGGATTCATTCACTACAGGTCTGGAAACAGGCATTCGATAGATATGATATCGAACTTTCGGATGCCGGAAAGCCTTTTCAATCCCGATGGAGCGAGTCGCCAGCGGAATTGTCTGATGATCTCGTATTTTCGGCGGAAGCGTTTTGGGCAATAAGCAACAGTCTTACCGAAAAATCTATTCCTGTCTTTGTTGAGAAGTTAAAGGGTCTTGTGAAATGCCGTAGCGAGAAGGACTACCTGATGTGCCTGGCTGAACTAGAGGTTCCGGCCCTCCTTTCCCCGCGTGTTAGTCCAATTGCATTTGAGCCTGCTGTGCCTCGTGGGGCAAGTCCAGCATGTAAGCCTTCAAGCAGTGATTACAGTATTTCGATGCCTTCAGCAGAATGGTTCATTGAAGCAACAACGATGTGTAAGCTCCCCGTGACTTGAGACACTCAGAGTGGAGAACTTTCTGGCACAATAGCCACCCTTAGCCAGGAGGTTCCCATGCGGCAATCGAAGTTCA
>OMJK01000031.1 GCA_900299325.1 Nitrospiraceae bacterium
CACAGTGCGCTGGGCTATCGTCCCCCAGCACCAGAAGCGATCGCATCGCGTTGTGCGTGACTCACATTCACGCTGGTACAACTACAGGGGGCGGGTCAAAGGCTCATGGCGATAACGAAGCAGCTTGATCTGACCTACGATCTTATGGAATGCAACTCGGATCAATTTATTTCCCTGCTCCCGAGGGAGTTCGATAAATTCCGCTCCCAGACCGTCGGGAGGTAGCAGGCAGAAAATAGGACTGGAGTCGAGAGAAGAAGGGAAGCGGAAAAAGGGGACAGGCTACTTAAAATGGAGGGGCAGTCCTGGCAGACCTCCAATTCGCGCACACACACGATGCCGGCTGATTGCGGATGCGGTCGTTTTTGCGCGCTGGGCTACTTGGGCCTGTGTGAGTCCTGCCTCCCGTCGCAGTTGACTCAATTGTTCTCCGATCGCCAACTTTTGCGCTTCTTCCTCGAACCTGCGGCGGAACTCGGAGTCAGCGAGTTTTTTGTCGAGCCATCCTGCCCGTCTTCGTCCCGTTTTTGACTTCATGTCCGTTCTCCTCGAAAGTCCGCTTAACGGTGACAGTTCTCAATCTGGGTTTTTGTATTGGTTGATGTACTTTCCCATGTGGCCGGTGTCAAATTTTTAATGTTTGGGGCCTCCAAAACGTTCTGAATATGAAAAGATTCAACTGTTTCTGATGTGCCTGACCTGCTTGCGCGACTGCTTGAATGGGGAGTAGACTTTGCGCGTACCTTCCTATTGCTCCGGAGGCTCTCGATGATCCTCCTTCTCTCTTTCTTCGGTTCGCTGGTCCTCTTCCACTCTACTGTCCTAGCCCAAACCGGTACGATCATGGATTTAGGCGGTGGGATTTCGACGTTCAGCGACAGCTCGGGACGGTCAGGTACGATTATCGATCTAGGCGGCGGCATCAAGAGCTACAGCGACAATCGCGGCGTGTCAGGGACGATTCTGGATTTCGGCGCCGGGATGCAGAGCTACAGCTTCACGGCTCCGTCCGGTTCGGTTGTCGCGCCGATCCCTCCGACCACACGCACTCAGATGGGGTTCGACGAGAAGTATCAGCGCGATTACAACATCTTCAATCCGGCCAATAAATATGCGCCGGACAATCCGCTGAATCCCTCCCAGGCGTATGCGCCTGATAATCCGTTCAATCCGGTGAACCGCTACGATCCTGGTAATCCGGCCAACCCGGTGAATAAGTACAACCCCAATAACCCGTTCAATCCGGCCAATCAGTACAGCCCGAACAATCCTCTGAATCCGGCCAACCGGTATAACTCCAACACCCCGTTCGCTCCGTTGAACCGCTGATTAGCGTGTGAGTGAGGGGTGCGACCGCCCTCACCCGGCCTTTTTCTGTGGGCCGGATACCGGCGTGGAGTCTCGACAGATCGGCCCCGTACCTGATACCCTTTCTCCCCATGGCTCGGAAACCCTCATCGTCCCGTCCTGCGCGCTCGCTCGGGGAGCGGGCGGACCGGCCTGAATTGCGCCTGCCGGCGGTGCGCACGGCCGCGCTGGAAGTCTACGATACGACGCTCCGCGACGGCGCTCAGGCGGAAGACGTCAGTTTCTCCGCCGAGGACAAGGTCCGTATTGCCCAGAAGCTGGACGAACTGGGCGTCCACTACATCGAGGGGGGCTGGCCGGGCGCGAATCCGAAGGACATCGAGTTCTTCCGGATGATCAAGACGATTCCGCTGAAACATGCGACGGTCATTGCGTTCGGCTCGACCAGGAAAGCCAGCAATGCCGTTCAGAAAGATCCGAACATCCGGGCGCTGCTGGAGGCGGAGACCAAAACCATCACGCTCTTCGGCAAGACGTGGTCGCTCCACGTGTCGGATGCGCTCGGGATCTCGCTGGCGAAGAACCTGGAATTGATCCAGGACTCCATCGCCCATCTCAAAAGCAAGGGCCGCCGCGTGTTTTACGATGCGGAGCATTTTTTCGACGGCTACAAGACCAATCCCGACTATGCCCTCCAGACGATCCGGACGGCGGTCGAAGCGGGGGCCGAGCGGGTGATTCTCTGCGACACCAACGGCGGGACCATGCCGTGGGAAGTCCGGAAAATCTGCGAAGTTGTGCAGCGCGAGTGCGCGGTGCCGCTCGGCATCCATGCCCACAACGACTGCGACATGGCCGTGGCGAACTCGCTTGTGGCCATCGAGAGCGGAATTGTGCAGGTGCAGGGGACGATCAACGGGATCGGGGAACGGTGCGGGAATGCGAATTTGTGCTCCATCATTCCCAACCTCGAATTGAAGATGAAACGGCCCGCATTGACGGACCGCCTGACGCATTTGAAAGACGTCTCCGGATTCGTGACGGAGATCGCGAATCTGATGCCGAACAAGCATCAGCCCTATGTGGGCGACTCGGCCTTTGCCCACAAGGGCGGCGTGCACATTCACGCGGTGCTCAAGAACCCGGCGACGTATGAACACGTCGATCCGGCGCTGGTCGGGAATCGTCAGCGGGTGCTGGTCTCCGACTACGCCGGCCGCAGCGGTCTGCTGGAAAAGGTCGAGGCCTACGGGATTCAGCTCTCGAAAGACCATGCGAAGCTCCAGGAACTCGTTGATACGTTGAAAGAACGGGAGAGCCAGGGCTATCAGTTCGAAGGGGCGGAGGGGTCGTTCGAACTGCTCATGCGGAAAGCGATGGGGACTCATACCCCCTCGTTCAAGCTCCTGGGTTTCCGGGTCATTGTCGAGAAGAAGCAGGAGAGCGGGGCTGCGCTGTCCGAAGCCACAGTGATGATACAGGTCGGGAAAGCCGTCGAGCACACCGCCGCCGTGGGGGCGGGGCCCGTCAATGCGCTGGACCATGCCCTGCGTAAGTCGTTGGAAAAGTTCTTTCCCCAGCTGCGGGAGGTCAAGCTGCTCGACTATAAAGTCCGCGTTCTGGCGGCCAACCGGGGCACGGAGTCCAGGGTGCGGGTCCTCATTGAATCGGGGGATCATAAGGATAAATGGGGCACTGTCGGCGTCTCGGAGAACATTATAGAGGCCACGTGGCAGGCCTTGGCCGACAGCATCGAGTACAAACTGCTGGCGAAGGAGTAATCCCTCCGTCCATACCGGCCGAATCTTAGGTCTTGACAGGGTTCGTAACCTCACGTAA
>OMJK01000032.1 GCA_900299325.1 Nitrospiraceae bacterium
ACACCCGCTCGATATCCGCCAGCAGCACGGCGTCGAAATCCCAGCCCGACAGGGTCTCCGGCCGCCAGACCGGATACGAGAGAAACGATTCCTCCGGCCCGTCACTGACAAACCCGACGAGCGTCATGTTCATTTCCCGCAACGAGAGATACGCCAGCTCGGCGAATTCGCCTGTCCCATAGATCACGACCCGCTTCACGCCACGATCCGTCGCCTGCGTCAGCACAGTCCGGAGCCTGGACCGCATGTCCCGGTAATGGGACAGGGAATACTGCATGTAGAGGTACGTCAGGCGCGATTTCTCCGCAAACCCTTGGGGAGTCAGCAGATATTTGATCCGGTGGGGTGGAATCGTGGTGATCTTGATGTAGCCCTTGCGGGCCAGTCGCTTGATATAGAGATTGGTCAGGCCGAGCGCGACTCCGAGCTTCGTGGCCAGCGAGCGTTGGCTCACCGACGCATTCCGCTCCAGTTCAGAGAGCAGCAACAGATCTCGTTGGCCCTGAACGCGCAATCCACCCCCGCTCGCAGAAGCGTTCAGGATATGAACATACAAGTGGTTGCGTGTCAAGGAGTTTGTGTGCTACCAGGGTCAACCGGTTGCCATATGTCCTGTTTCCCCTGAGACGTTGAAATCCGGCCCGGACGGACAATGAAGATTTTTGATTGCTTCACCTATTGCGGAGAAGAGTTGCTCCTGACTCTTCGGCTCGAAACCTTGTCCGACACTGTCGATACGTTCGTTATCGCAGAGTCTCCTCTTACCCACACCGGGAAACCCAAGCCTCTGCATTTCAACCCTTCACATTTCAGGAAATTTTCTGACAGGATTGTATATCTCGTTGTCAACGACATGCCGGGGGAGACTGGAACCGCCTGGGCAAACGAAAACCATCAGCGCAATGCACTCACGCGCGGGCTGGCGAATGCGGCCGACGACGACTGGATTCTGCTGTCCGACGTCGACGAGATTCCCAGACCGGAGGCCGTCTTGCGGTATCGCCCCTGGAATCTGTCCGCCACGTTGGTGCAGCGATTTTATTGCTATTTTCTGAATAACCTGGCCGTACAGGCGAAGGACCCGCAACCACCTCGATGGTGGATCAGACCGAAGATCACCACCATGGGGCATCTCAAGAACTTCTGGGGTTCCCTGCAGAATCTCCGCATTCCCGAACGGGACCCCGGTCTTTCGGGTTCGCTCCGATACCTGCACCGCAAACTCAGGCACCAACATCTGCATGACGGAGGATGGCATTTTTCCTGGATGGTAACACCGGAGCAGATGATCCAAAAAATCGAGAACTATGCGCACACCGAACACAACCGGCCCGACATTAAATCGCTGGATGCGATCCGGTCCGCTCTTCGGGAAGGCAGAGATATTCTGGGCAAGGGCGAGCGGTTTCGTCTCGTCGAGATCGACGACCATTTCCCCCGGTATGTGAGGGAACACTTCGACCAGTTTCGTCCTTGGTATCTGGCCCCGTCATCCCGGGATGGATTGGGAATACCCTAGATGGAAACGACGGTGAGCGGTTTGGGAGCACGCATCACGTCTATGAGCTGCTCGCCGACATGGTCGACGGTGAGCCGATCAAGGCAATCCCAGTACGGACAGGCGTCGAAGATACATTTCGGACATTCAGGCACCGCCGGTTGCAGCACCACGCCGGTGCCGAGCGGCCGCCAGCGGATCGGCGCACTGAGCCGCCTCGGATCGTACAGACTCACCGTTGGAATCCCTAACGCGGCGGCGATATGCGCCGGCCCCGTCGATCCCGACACCACCGCACGAACACCGGCCAGCACGCCCATCAACTGACGCACCGTCAATTGCCCCATGAGATTCAGCACGCCGTGACCGTGCTCGTGTGCCTCCGGCACTTCCTGCCGGAGAACGGCCTGCTCCTCCGCACTGCCGGTCAACACCACTCCGATGCCCCGGCTCGCCATGCGGAGCGCCAGATCCCAATAACGCCGGCTGCTCCATCGGCGGCTGGTGACGCCTCCCGGATGGATGGCAATGCACGCCGCGGGCATCGCCGACATACGCGCCGCACCGTCCTGCCGTTCCGCATCCGTGACGATCAGGGTGGGAGGAATCAGCGGGCCCGGCTCAATCCCCAATCCCCGCAGCAGATCGAGATTATATTCAGCCTCATGCTTGGTGAAGTGTTTGCGATGCTGATACACACGCCGGTTCGCCAGCACACTGTGCCACCGGTAGCCTGTGGCGACCCGGAGCGGCACCCGGGCACGAAACGCCGCCCACATCAGCCGGCGGTAGGGCATGAGAAAGACCGCCGCATCGACCGCATCGCGAAACAATGCGACCAATTCGCGCGTCGGTTCGTCTCCGCTGGCAACCTGTGTCCGTTCCACGTCCGGATGATGCTCGAACAACGGCGCCGCCCGTTCGCCGCAGAGCATCGTGATGCGGGACCCCGGCCACGCTTTTCGAACCGCTGCGGCCGTCGATAGCGCCAGCACGCCGTCGCCGATGCCGCCCAGTCTGACAATCGTAACGTTCATGAACGGCACCCGCTATGCGGATCCGATGACACCCGGAGGACTTCCTGCGCCGCCGTGACGACCTGGTCCACACTGACGGCCGTCAAGCACTCGTATTGTGCCGGATTCGAACACGATTTTTCTTCACAGGGGCTGCACGGTAATTCGACACGGATCGCTCGATGGCCATCCCCATACGGCCGCGCCCGCACGATGCTGGTCGGACCGAAAACCCCGACGACCGGCGTGCCCAGTGCCGCGGCCAGATGGAGCGGCGCCGAATCGTTGGCCAACAGGAGCCGTGCACGGCGAAGCACCACGGCCAATTCCCTGATGGTCGTGCGACCGACCAGATCGACAAGATTTGCCGAAAGCAACTCTGCGAACGGCTTCAAAATATCCCGCTGGGCAGCCGTCCCCAGCAACAGCACTTTCCCCGCCCCTGCCTGCGTCAATCGACGCGCCGCCTCGGCAAATCGCTCGAGAGGCCAGCTCCGGAGCCGGAGACGATCGACCGGCGCCAGCGCAATCAGCGGCTCATCAGACCCCACGCCAAGATCCGCCAGCATCCGCTCCACCCGCCTGGCCTCTTCCGAAAAATCGGGGAATCGAAAAACCGGCTTGGTCGTCTCTGCGCCGACACGCGCCGCCAGCGCCAGATTGCGGTCGACCGCGTGCATCGGCATCAACCGCCACGGCACCGTCTCCGGCACCGGCAGCCGTACCGGATCGGTATAGCACCAGCGACTGCCCTCGCGGCCGGCCGCGAATCCCACACGCACCGGCGCTCCGCTCAACCGGGCCAGCGCCCCGCTTCGAAAGAGCCCCTGAAAATCCAGCGCCACGTCGTAACGGCCCCGGCGCAACTGCGCCGCGAGCGTGGGCCAGTTCGGCCAGCTGAAATCGGCGGCGATCACCTCCGTCAAATCGGGATGGCCTCGCAGAATGTCCGCCCACTCCCGCTTGACCAGCCAGGCAATATGCGCACGAGGAAATTTCTGTCGCACCGCCGATAAGGCCGGCAACGTATGGACAATGTCGCCCAGCGAACTCGGCTTGATCAGCAGGATGCGCCGGACATCGGTCATGATGACGCACCGTGATGGGTGATGCGTGATGCGTGACGGGCCTGCACATCGGAGAGAATCCAGTCGGCGGCTTCACGCAATGAGCGGGCCGTGGCGTCAGGAGCGGCCTCGTCGTCCGCAAGTTCCCGGAGCGTGTGCGCGCTGTCCGCACCGGTCGTCACCAGAATGCTTTTGGCGCCGACCCGCCGGGCCAACTGCATGTCGCGCGACTGATCGCCGACCAGATAGGACCGCGACAGATCGAGGGAGAGGTCCTGAACCGCCTGCTCGACCATCGCCGTTCCCGGTTTGCGGCAGCGGCACCCTTCGTCGGGATGATGGGGGCAGAAATAGACGGCATCGAGCGGGGCGCCGGCGGCGGCAAGCAGCCGGCGCAACTTGTCGTGCACGGCCGTCAACTGGTCTACCGTGAATTTGCCGCGCGCGATGCCCGACTGGTTCGTCACCACCACCAGCCGCGCTCCGGCTCGCTTCAATACGGCCAGCGCTTCCGCGACGCCGGGGAACAACTCAAACTGATCGGGCGAACCGATATAGCCGGGGTCGGGGTTCAACGTCCCGTCGCGATCCAAAAAGACAGTAAAACTGGAAAGAGGGTCTGTCCGGTCTATCTGGTCTGTCTTGTGTGAAAAACCCACGTCACCAGACAGACGAGAGAGACCAGATAGACCACTCAACTGCTTCACCGCCGCGTCATAGACCTGCTCCACCGACACCCGTGTCATGCACCGGTGATCGATCGGACATTCCCGCAACAGGCAGGGCGCGCACTCAACCGGCTGGCGGACAACCCCCTGCTCCTGCCCATACGGCGCGGTCGTGCGCCAGTCGGTGGGACCGAAGACCGCGACGACCGGCACACCGAACGCCGCCGCCACGTGCATGGGACCGGTGTCGTTGGTCAGGAGAACCGCACAGCGTTTAGTCGCCGCCATCAATTCGCGGATCGTCGTGCGGCCGGACAGGAGGATCGTTCGCCGCGTCAATCGCTCAGCGACCGCATAGCCCAATTCCTCCTCGCCTTTCCCGCCGAAAATGGCGACGGAGACGGACCGGCCGGTGTCACGCTCGATCGTCCCGCAGACTCGCTCCGCGGTTTCCGCAAACCGGTCGGGAAGCCATCGCTTGGCCCCACCGTAGGTCGAGCCGGGATTGATCCCGACCAGCATATCGGCCGGTGCCATACCGGCATCCTTCAGCCGTCCTGCGATCGCCGCTTCTTCATCGGCGGTCACCGACAACTGTGGAGCGGGCGGCTCGCCGGTCACTCCCAGCGGTTTCAGCAGATCCCAGTAGTAGCGCACCTGATGGACGACTGCGGATCGGTCGGGCACCGCCACCGGATCGGTCAGCAGCATCGCACGGCCATCGGTCACATACCCGTAGCGGCGCGGAATGCCGGCCAGCCAGGCGAGCAGTGCGGCTTCGAACGCGTTTTGAAACAACACCGCCAGATCGAACCGCTCCCGCCTGAGCACACCGGCCAGCGCCCACTTGCCGGACAGTCCTGCATACGCCTTTTTATCCTCGTAGACCACGACCCGGTTGAGACTCGGCTGCGACGACAACAGTTCCGCCACCATCGGCTTGGCCAGCAACACGATCTCGGCCGACGGAAAGCACGCGCGCAGGCCGCGCAACGCCGGCTCGCACATGACGGCGTCGCCCATCCAGTTGGGCGCCCGCACGAGTACACGGTGGATCAGTCCGTGACGCGTGACGCGTGACGCGTGATGAGCCGGCTCGTGATAATTCTCAATCCGAGGCTGATCACTCATCACACATCACCCATTACTTCTCGTCCCCTCGCCCAGAATCAACCGGCGCAGCCGTTCCTCTCCACGCACGACACCGGCCTGCAGACGCACTGCCCACCACGCATCGGCCGGCGTGAGCAGCGGAGTCAGCTTGACGGCATCTTTTTCAGTCGTCAGCACAACCTCGGCCTGCGCGCCCGCTGCATGCGACCGCACCGACTGCACATCGTCATGGCCATACTCATGATGATCGCCGAATGCCGTTTCGCCAAGCACGATGGCGCCCAGCGCTTCCACCGATCGCCGGAACGCCTGATGGTTGCCGATTCCGCTGACCAGCCAGACACGCCGGCCCCGGCACCACTCCAACGCCTGCCGGCCTTCCGCCGACACTGACACCAGCGCTTCCGGCCGGAATACAATTTCCACCTGATGCTGCCGATCCGTCAGCCGATGGCCGATGCGCTGTTGGATCGCCTGCACTCCGTCGCGCGCATCGGCACGCGTGACCGCCACCACATGGGCCCGCGCCACACCGTCCACCGGTTCTCGGAGGCGGCCGGCCGGCAGCAGTGCATCCAACCCTGCAGCATCTGTTGCATCGAGCAGCACGATGTCGAGATCGCGATGAAGGGACCGGCGCTGAAACCCGTCGTCGAGCACGACGCAATCGACCGAGAATTGTTGCAAGACCCAGCGGCCTAACGCCGCCCGGTCCGCGCCGACGGCCACCAGCGCCTTCGGACACCTTCTGGCGATCAGCACCGGTTCATCGCCGGCCTCGGCAGGTCCGGCCAGAATCCGTGTCCCGTCCGACACCAATACATAGGGCGACCGGCCGGATCGTTTGTAGCCCCGGCTCAAGACCGCCACGCGCCGTCCCTGCGCCAACAACCACTCCACCAACAGAATGACGACCGGTGTCTTGCCTGTGCCGCCGACGGTGAGATTGCCAACGCTGATCACACGACATGGCAGACGGTCGGGCGACACCCATCCCGCATGAATGCCGAACCACCGGACCTGGACGCCGATCCCATACAACCACGCCGCCCATCTCAACCACCATCGAACCGGCCTGCCCGGCTGGAGAAATTCCATTATGTCGGCCTGACCAACGCCGGTTTCGTAGACTGGTCCGTCGATCCACCGGAAGACGCCGGCACCAGACACGTATCGATCCGTTCCAGACTGCGTGCCAGCGCACCTTGATTCTCGAGCACCACGCGCTGCGCTGCCTGGCCGGCTGCGGCGCGCGCCTGCCGATCGGCCAGCCACGTCCGCAGCAGCTGCACCAACGCCTCCACGCCATCGATCCGCTGCCCGCCGCCGGCGTGCAGCAGCAGTTCCGCGATATCGGCACAGTGATCGGTATGCGGTCCGAACGCCACCGGCGTGCCCCACACGGCCGGCTCCAGCAGATTATGACCGCCGACCGGCACGAGCGTGCCGCCTACAAACGCCACCACCGCTTCGCGATAGGCCCGCGCCAATTCCCCGCGCGTGTCCAGCAATACCACACGGGGTCCCGCACCAATGTGATCGAGCCGGCTCCGGTACTGCACCGGCAATCCGGCCTCCTGCACCATCCGCGCAACCTGGTCGACCCGTTCGATATGGCGGGGAGCGAGCATCAATACGGTGGCCGGATAGTCGGTGACGAGGCGCCGATAGGCCGAGACGAGAATCTCCTCTTCCCCGGCATGGGTGCTGCCCGCGAGCAGCAACTGCTCCTGCTCGCTGATTCCCAGGCGCGCGCGGAACGAGACCTCCGTCTGAGCCGCGGGAACCGGCTGGTCGAATTTCACATTGCCGGTCACGTGCACCGACCGGCGGTCGGCGCCCAATGCAATGATGCGCTGGGCGTCGCGATCGGACTGCATGAGACAGAGCGTCAGCGACCGGAGCACCGACCGGTAGAACGACCGCACCGGCCCGATGCGTTGCCGGCGGAAGGAACGGGACGACAACCGCCCGTTCACCAGCACTGCGGGAACGCCGTTCGCATGGAGCCGCCAGAGCAGGTTGGGCCACAACTCCGTTTCCACGAACAGATAGAGGACCGGCCGCCAGCGCGCGACGACACGGGACACGACCCAGGGAAAATCGAGCGGTGCATAGCGGTGCTCGGCTATGCCCGCCAGCCGCTGTTCGACGGCTTCGCGGCCGGTTTCAGTCACGGTGGATACGATGATCCGGTGATCGGGATGCCGGCGGTGCAACGCAGTAACCAGCGGCGTCACCGCCACGACTTCGCCCAACGACACCGCATGGACCCAGATCAGAGGTCCATCTGGTCGGTTTGGTCTGTCTGGTTGACGAGACAGACCGAATAGACCGTTTTCAAGTCCGAGCCGCTGTGGCAATCCCCGACGGCAGCGGCGTTTCATCAACAGCACGGCGAGAACCGCCGGCGCAGCGAGAATCAGCAGCCCGTTATAGAGTGCTCGCCACATGAATGAACTTGTAAGATACGAACCGCGCGACGGATACGATCCAGACGCTGCGCTTACCGCGTCACGGCGTGTTCAGCCTGATCGGTCAGCCGATTCAGCGCGGATTCGAGTGCCTGGCGCGCCGCTTCCATGGCCGGCTCATCCGCCTCGCGCGGCACCCGGATCGGCTCGCCGTAGAGAAACAGCCCTCGCGAGAACGGATACGGGACCATGAAGCGATCCCAGCTCGCGAAGAGTTTTTTTTTGAGCAGGCAAACGCAAGCGGCACGATCGGAAGGCCGGTGGCCTTCGCCAGCTGCACGACACCGGGTTTCACCACCTGGCGGGGGCCTTTCGGCCCGTCGGGCGTCACGACCACATCCCGCCCGGACCGGCCCAGCCGGATCAGCGCGCGTAGTGCGTCGGATCCGCCCCGCGTGCTCGACCCGCGGACCGCATCGTGCCCGAACCGGCCGATGATGCGCGCGATAATCTCTCCATCGCCGTGCTGGCTGATCAGCACATGCGACCCCGTCCCCCGATAGCCGAAGGGAATCATCAGCTGCTGCGCGTGCCAGAATGCGAGAATAATGTGGCCGCCCTGCCGGTACAGGGTGTCCAGCGGTTCCTGCCCGCGGGTCTCCAGCCGCATCGTCCCTCTGATGCCGCGCAGGAGTGCCGCCCCCACCGGCGGCAGCGCTGAAAACTTCAGCCACTTTCCGATGCGCTCTCTCACACTTATTGTCGCGCCGCTCGCTTCACGCATTACGCATCACCCATCACATCATTGCGCGTTCGTCACGTCCTGAAACTGCATCGCGTGCAGCCGCCGGTACAGGCCACCCCGCCGGAGCAAGTCGTCATGCGCGCCGACTTCGGCAATCATCCCACGATCGAGGACGACGATCCGATCGGCATTCTGAATCGTGGACAGCCGGTGCGCGATCACGAGCGTGGTCCGGTTCTTCATCAAATTGCTGAGCGCCAACTGCACGATCCGCTCGGACTCCGTATCCAGCGCCGACGTCGCTTCGTCCAAAATCAACAGCGGCGGATCGCGCAGAATCGCCCGCGCGATCGCGATGCGCTGCCGCTCGCCGCCCGACAGCTTGACGCCCCGCTCGCCGATCATCGTCTCGTACTTGTTCGGCAGACGCAGAATGAACTCGTGCGCATACGCCAGCGTCGCGGCGCACTCCACTTCCTCGTCGCTCGCTCCGGCCCGCCCGAACGCGATGTTGTTCCGGATCGTGTCGTCGAAGAGCACGATGTCCTGCGACACGATGCCGATCTGCGCGCGCAACGACCGGAGCGTATAGGATGCCAGCGGCGTCCCGTCGATCAGAATCCGCCCCTCGGTCGGCTCGTAGAACCGCGGCAGGAGACTGACCAGCGTCGTTTTCCCGCTGCCGCTGCTGCCGACCAGCGCGACAATTTCACCGGACCGGATGGACAGGTTGACGCCCGACAACGCCGGCACCGTGTGACTGTCGTAGCGCAGCGACACGTTCTGAAACTCGATGGTGTCCCGGACGCCCGCCAGCGTCACGGTGCCGTGATCGTGCGTCCATTCCGTGTTCAGGTCCAGCGTGTCGAACACCCGTTCCGCCGCCGCCAACGCCTGCTGCACCGTGTTATTGGCGCCGGACAGCCGGCGGATGGGATTGTAGGCCATGAACATCGCGGTCAAGAATGAAAAGAACGCGCCCGGCGTCATGGCGCCTTGAATGACCAGCGCGCCGCCGTACCAGATAATCCCCGCCACGCCCACCACACTGATGACCTCCATGTGGGAGGATCCCATCGAAAACACCTGGTTCGACTTGAGCATGGCTTTCAAATAGGCATAGTTGCTGGCCTGAAACTTTTCGCCTTCCGCATCCTCCCGGCCATACGCCTTCACGATCCGGATGCCGGCGAGGGTCTCCTGCAGCGTGGACGCCATGTCACCCATCCGCTCCTGCCCGCTCGTCGCCAGACGGCGCATACGCTGGCCGACACGCACCAGCGTCGTCGCCGCAAGCGGCATAACGATCAGGGACACCAGCGCCAACCGCCAGTTCTGGTAGAAGATCACTCCCATCATGGCCAGGAACGTCAGCCCGTGCAGCAGCACATCTTTCAACACGCCCGACACCGCGTTGGCCATCAACATCACGTCGTTGGTGACCTTCGAAACCAGCCGGCCGGTCGTATTGGCATCGTGATAGCTGACTGGCAGCCGGATGAAGTGATCGAATAATTGTTTGCGCAGATCGGCGATGACGTGGTTCCCGACATACATGATCAAATAGGTCTGCCCGTAGCTGAACGCGCTCTTCAGCACTGCCACAGTCAGAATCGCCAGCGGCAGCACCAGCAACAGTCCTTCATCTTTACTGATGAAGATGCCGTCCAGGACCGGCCGCACCAGCCACGCATAGGCGGCGGTCAATCCCGCGACACACCCCGAGCAGACAAACGCCGTGAGCAGCCGCACCCGGTAGGGCTTGATGTACCCGAGCAACCGAAGATACCGACTCAGGTTCGACATACGGCTAAGACGACCTCCGCTGCGCGGGTTGACGCACCCGGCGCACCTAGCTGAGCCTTCACGGTTCCGAGACTGCGCTTCATTTCATCATAGATCGCCGGATCTTCCAAGATGCGGACGGCTTCCTCATAGGCCCGCCGGGCCGTCGCAGCCTCTTGAATGAGTTCCGGCACCACCGACCGGCCCGCAACAAGATTGACCAAGCCGATCCACGGCACCCGAATGAGCAGACGGGCCAGATGGTACGTCAACCAGGTCGTGCGATAGAGCAGCACCATCGGCGTGCCCACCACCGCCGTCTGCAACGTGGCCGTGCCGGACGCCACCAGCACGAAATCGGACACCGCCATGACCTCGCTCGCCTGTTCTTTCACCACCGTCACCGGCACGGGACTCGTGCGCAGGATCGCCGTGAGCAGCCCGTCGTCGATCGTGGGCGCCTGCGCGAGAATAAACTGGGTCGACAGCTCCCGGCGGCGCAACCGCTCGGCGGCTTCCACCATGATAGGAAGCAGCGACGCCACTTCGCCGTGCCGACTGCCGGGGAGTAGCCCGACGACACGCCCGCCGGTTTGCAATCCGAACCGGGCACGCAGTCCGTCGCGATCGTAGTGCGGCGCGACCGCGTCCAAGAGTGGATGCCCGACGAACGTGCACGGCACACCGGCACGCCGGTACAACTCCGCTTCGAACGGCAGAATGACCACGACGTGATCGACCCGCCGCTGAATCCACTTCATCCGGCCCGGCCGCCAGGCCCAGAGTTGCGGCGCGATGTAGTACAGCACCCGGTGGCCGGCCGCTTTGGCGACGCGGGCGAAATGGAAATTCAACCCCGGGTTGTCGATCAGCACGACCAAGTCCCAGCGTTCGGCGCGCAACAGACGCCGGATCGCGCGCACGCGCCGCCAGATCGAACCATACGCGGCCGGCCCACCCAGCCCGATCACATCGACCTGCGCAATCCCCGGCACCACCGCCACGCCGGCCTGTCGCATCGCGGTTCCGCCGATGCCGACCAGCTCGACGCCGGGATCGAGCGCGGACAAGGCCCGGGCCAGATTCGCTCCGTGGAGATCGCCCGACGCCTCACCCGTGATGATCAGAATCCTGGGCATAAACGGACACCGCGCATTGAACCGGAGGCACCCGGCCGGTCACCGGCGGACAGGAGACCCCGGCGCGGCAATCGGTCGCGCTCCTTCTGGTTCCTGGCGCGCGGCAAACCGACCGATGGCGTCGAGCACACGATGCGCCACCTCGAGCGCTGCAAGGCCGTCTGCTCCGGACACCAGCGGACGGGTTCCCGTGCGCACCGCATGCAGAAAGGAGTCGAGTTGTAACTTCAATGGTTCGTCGTCGTTGCCCTGCAGGTGTTCCAACTCGAGCGCCGGCTTTTCGACGGGCTTGGCCGACCGCCGGACGATCGTTCCCTTCCGGGTCTGAAAATCGATCGCCACATAGCCGTCCCGCTGAAACAGGCGCAGCCGCCGCATCTTGTTCAAGGACACGCGGCTGGCCGTCAGGTTGGCCACGCAACCGCCCGCAAACTGAATCCGCGCATTGGCGATGTCGATGGTGGAGGACAACACCGGCACGCCGGCGGCCTGCACATCTTCGACCGGACCTGGATCGAACGACAGCACGAGATCCAGGTCGTGAATCATCAAATCCAGCACCACGTCGACATCGGTGCCCCGTTCGCTGAACGAACTCAGCCGGTGGCATTCGATGAAGACCGGCCGGTGGATATGCGGACGCATCGTCTGCATGACCGGATTGAACCGCTCGCTATGGCCGACCTGCAGCCGGCAGCCCCGGTGCTCGGCCAGCGTTACCAGTTCGCGGGCCTGGCCGGGCGTCACGGCAATCGGCTTTTCGACGAGCACGTGCTTGCCGGCTTCCAGACAGGCCTTCGCCACCGCGTAGTGGGCGGACGTCGGCACCGCCACGCTGACAAGATCGACGTCTTTCAGCAATTCGGCCGGACCTGGATAAACGCGCGCGCCATGGCGTTCCGCTACGAGGGCGGCACGGGCGGAATCCTGATCGGTGACACCGACCAGCATCGCGCCCGGCAGCGAGGCATAGAGCCGCGCATGGTGCTGGCCGAGATGCCCGACTCCGATCACACCGGCTCGCAACGGCTTCATATGCAGCACTCAGTGATGCGTGATGAGTGACCGGTGATGCGTTGCCGTCGCCTGTAGACCGCCGCTCTCGTCCTACCCATCACGCTTCACCCTTCA
>OMJK01000033.1 GCA_900299325.1 Nitrospiraceae bacterium
CGTTAGGGCTGGCCCATCGCTACGGCGTCGAGATGCCCATCACGCAACAGATCAACGCCGTCCTGTTCGAAGGCAAATCCTGCCGGAAAGCCGTGAGCGGACTGATGGAGCGGGAAGCCAAGCCGGAAAAGGGAACCGTGTGAGCCCCAAGGATCTCGAGCGGCTGCTGACGCAGGTCCGTCAAGGGCGCGTGACGATCGACGACGCCATGCAGCGACTTCGGTCGATGCCGTTCGAGGATTTGGGCTTCGCGTCGCTCGATCATCACCGGTCGTTGCGGCAGGGCTTTCCGGAAGTGGTGTTGTGCGAAGGCAAGACCGTTCCGCAAGTGACCTCCATCGCCACCGCGCTCCTCAAAAAGCGCGGTCCGTTCCTGGCCACCCGCGCCACACCGGCGGTCGCGCGCGCCATTCGCCGGCTGAACCGGCGCGCCCGCTATTATGAAGACGCGCGACTGGTGGCCGTGCACGATCCCGAACGGACGCCCGTCGGCCAGGTCCTCGTCGTCACCGCAGGAACGGCCGACGTGCCCGTGGCCGAAGAGGCCAGAGTCACCGCAGAAGTGATGGGCAGCCGCGTGGAGCGGCTCTATGACGTCGGCGTCGCGGGCCTCCACCGCCTGCTGGGCCGGAAAGATCGGCTGTTCGAGGCCCGCGTCGTCATCGTCGTCGCCGGCATGGACGGTGTGTTGCCGAGCGTGGTGGGTGGATTGGTGGATTGCCCGGTGGTCGCCGTTCCGACCAGCCGCGGATACGGCGCCAGCTTCGGCGGTCTGGCCGCGCTCCTGACCATGCTGAATTCCTGCGCCGCCGGCGTGGGAGTGATGAATATCGACAACGGTTTCGGCGCCGGGTGCCTGGCGCACCGGATCAATGTAGCGGGAGGGCACTCAACCGGTTCGAACAAGGCGGGCGGCGGGCGGAAAACCGCTCGCCGATAATTATTTCACTTCCAACGTCCCCCGCTTCGGCCACGACAGCATCAGCGTCCGCGGGCCTTTCTCACCGTTCGTGAACAACTTGCTCCGCACTTCATACGCGTAAATGCCCGGACCGACCACCTGCTTCCGGTGATCCTGCCCGTTCCACGACAGCTTGACGGAGAGCCGTGGCAGCCCCGCGCCGGGAGAGGCAGGCAGCTGAACCGGCTGACGTTGGGACAGAAACTTGATGGAGGTTTTCGACGGCGAGCTGATCAACGTGGACACTTCCAGAATAGTGCCGCCGTTGAGCTCCTTCGGCAGCTGCACGGTCATCGCCAATTCCAACGGACCGTTCCCGGGCGTGTAGGGAAGCGGGGACAGCGTCAGCTCGACAATTTTCAGATCCGGCTCGGACGCCGGTGGGCGGGGCGGCTTGGTCTTAGCCAATCCGGGGCCCGGAACGGCAATCAGAAAGCCGATGCAGAGACCGATTATCAACGCACCGCGCGTCGCGCACGCAGAGAATCCCGGACCGCCGGTGTGCAAGACGTGCGGAATGTTCATGAAGAGCGGTGCGGTGCGTGACCGGAGGACACCGGAAGGAACGGGTACAGCATCGGCGAGGGGATAACACAGCCGCCGGAGGGAGTCAATCCGCCGCCGACAGCGATTGCTGTCGGTCGATGCCTTGGGTAAGATGGGCGGCTATTGTCACGAGAGAATTCGGGAGAGACGCAGTGGGACGGCATCTCCACTTCGATTGTTATTCGGGCATCAGCGGCGACATGGTGCTGGGCGCCTTGGTCGACGCGGGACTGCCCTGGCAGCAGCTGGTGAACGGCCTCAAGCGGCTCAAGCTGGGGGGATACCGCCTTCGCAAGCGGCGCGTGCACCGGAGCGCCGTACACGCGACCAAGGTCGACGTCGTGGTGCAGCGGGGGTTTCACAAGGCCCTGACGCTGACGCGGATCAAACGGACGCTCGCCGCCAGCACGCTGCCGGAGCCGGTGAAGCGACAGAGCCGCGCCGTCTTCGACCGGTTGGCCGAGGCCGAGGGCACGGCCCACGGAGTCGCCGCCCATGCCGTCCATTTCCACGAAGTGGGTGTCGTCGATTCGTTTGTCGACGTCGTCGGGAGCGTGCTGGGCTGTCACCTGCTGGACGTGACGCGGATCACGGCCTCGGCGATCAACGTCGGCGCGGGGACGATTCACACCGCACACGGCCTGCTGCCGGTTCCCGGTCCGGCGGTCGCCGCGCTGACAAAGGGAATTCCCATTTACGCCGACGGGCCCCGGCGCGAGCTGGCGACACCGACGGGCGTGGCGTTGCTGCGGACCTTGTCGTCCGGGTTCGGCCCCCTGCCGCTGCTGGAATCGGCGCGGGTGGGCTACGGCGCAGGCGAGGCGAATCCCGAAGGCTGGCCGAACGTTCTTCGGGTGTTCCTGTCGGAGGAAGTGTCGCGCGCCGGGCGGTCGGCCGACCGCGTCGTGCAAATCGAAACCAATCTGGACGATCTTACGCCGCAAGCCTACGACCACGTGATGGACCGGCTGTTCGCCGCCGGCGCATTGGACGTGGCACTGATTCCCGTCATCATGAAACGCAGCCGCCCCGGGGTGATTCTCAGCTGCCTGACGGCGCCCGAACAGGCGGATGCGGCCCTCGACGTGCTGTTCGCAGAAACGACCGCGCTCGGCGCGCGGGTTCAAGAGCTGGCGCGACAGGTGTTACCACGCCGGTTCACCACCGTGGCCGTGCGCGGCGGCAAGGTCCGGATCAAGATCGCCGATCTCGGCGCCGGCCGCCAGAAAGCGGCGCCCGAGTACATCGACTGCAAGCGCGTGGCGGAACGAACCGGCCGGCCGGTGAAAAACGTCATGGAAGAAGCGGCGCTCGCCTTCAAGCGACTCGGCGCCCGA
>OMJK01000034.1 GCA_900299325.1 Nitrospiraceae bacterium
CGGATCGGCGGCGAGTGTTTCAAGCGCACGAAGACCTGGCCGTCCGGTTCCTTGGTGATCGCCAGGACTTCTTCGTCATGATAGAGCGCGACGCCGATCTCCTTCATCTGCCGCTGCAGGGTCTCGATAATTTCTCCGTCGATGAATTCCAGCAGGCGTGGCCGCTTGTCGATCAGCGTGACCGGGATGCCCATGGTGGCCAGGATGGAGGCGTATTCCGTGCCGATCACGCCGCCGCCGACGATGACGATCGAGGTCGGAATCTGCTTGAGCATCAGCAGGCCGTCGGTGTCGATGATGACGCGGTCGTCGAACGGAATGTCGGCCGGCCGGGCCGGTTCCGTGCCGACCGCGATGACGATGAAGTCCGCCGTGTGTTCGACGGCGCCGTCGGCCCGCTGAATGCGCAGCCGGTGCGGATCGACAAAGCTCGCCGTGCCGGTGATCGTGTCGATCCGGTTCCGGGCCATCTGGTTTTGGACGATCTGAATTTCGTGGGTGATGACGTGATTGGTCCGGATGGCGAGATCTTCGAACGTGATCGTCTGCTTCAGGCGATAGCCGGTGCCGTAGAGGCTGCGTTGGCGGAATCCCGACAGGTAGAGGACGGATTCGCGGAGAGATTTGCTGGGAATCGTGCCGGTGTTGATGCAGACGCCGCCGACGACTTCCTTGCGCTCGACGATGCCGACCTTTTTGCCGAGTTTGGCGGCCTGGACGGCGGCCTTCTGGCCGGCGGGGCCGGTGCCGATTACGAGCAGGTCGTAGTGCGCCATAGCAGGATGGTGAACAAGCCGCTGTTTTCACCGCTCGCTGTCGAGCGAACGTTAACTCGCTCGGATCAGCGACCGGGCGACTTGAAAGGCTTCGTCCATATTGGGCAGTTGCGCGAGTTCCGGCGTGATCTGGAGATGGCGAACCTTGTTGTCGGCATCGATCACCATCACGGCGCGCGCCAGGATGTGCGGATCTTTGAGGTACAGGCCGTAGGTTTTGCCGAACGCGGCGTCCCGATAGTCGGATAGAAACGTGACGTTGCGGATTTTCGCTTCGTCGGCAAACCGCTTTTGCGCGAACGGCGTATCGACGCTCACCGTGATCAGTTCGACCATCTTATCCAGGCCCTTGTTTTTCTCGCTCAAGAAGTGGGTTTGCTGCTCGCAGACCTTGGTGTCGAGCGAAGGCACAACACTGATGATCCGCACCTTGCCGGTGCCCTTGGTTTCGAGGATGCTCACGAGCGACAAATCCGTCTGCGTTAGTTTCACGTCCCGCAACGGGTCGCCGACCCGAATGCCGATTCCGCCCATGGCCAGCGGGTGGCCTTTGAAGAGGACGTTGTGGCCGTCGCCCGCCATGGCGCTGCCGTCGGCGACCGGGAGATCCTTGTAGAGATACCCGGAACCGGTGATACCGCTGCCGTTGCCATTACCATTACAGCCGGTGACGGCGAGGATGGACAAGAGGATCAACATAGCTCTATACGCACGAACCGGCCTCATAGTGACTCCATGTGGTGTTGTCGGTGACGTGTGAAACGGTGTCATGGAAGTATATCCGCTTCGGCCGGTTGCCTCAAGGCTGAAGAAATCGCAGCAGGTGCCGGTTGACCGTCTCCGCTTGTTCCCATTGCGGAATGTGATTGGCCTGGGGGATGGCGGCAAAGGTCGAGCCGGGAATCGATGCGTGCAGGCGTTGTCCGACTGCGAGCGGGAACACGCGATCATTTTCTCCCCAGAGCACGAGGGTCCGTTTCGTGAGCGAGCCGATGCGCGGCGCGTACCGGGTTTCCCACACCGGGAGTTGCTTACCGGTCGCCAGAAGCGGGCCGAAGAGCCCCGGCCGTTGCCGGTTCCGGGTGGACCGGTCCAGCACCGCCGGGGTCAGTAATGCCGGGTCGTGCACGATTTCTTTCAAAATGCCGTCGGCAAAATATCCTCCGAACAGCCGGTTGCCCAGCGACACCAGCCAGGCCGGCATCGACGTCGTGAGGGCGCGGCGGATAGTGTCGTTGGTCAGTTCTTCCAGGATATGCGGCGGAAGGCCGCTGATCAGCACCAGGCCGGTGACGCGATCGGGATGGTCGAGCGCCATGCCGATGGCGAGCCCCGCGCCCATTGAGTTACCGACGAGGACGGCCTGCCGGATTTGGAGCGCATCCATAAAACTGACGAGAAACTCCAGTAACTCGTCCGGCCGGTAATCGAGATCGGGTTTGTCGGACAGTCCGGCACCGAGCAGGTCCGGTGTGATGACGCGTACATTCGCCGCGAGGGCGGCCTGCTGATGTTCCCATTGCCACATGGATCCGCCGAATCCGTGGATGAGCACCACCGGCTGGCCTGCGCCGGCATCCAGATAGGCGATCCGGTTCCCGTTCACCGTGACCGACTTGAGCGGCAGCCGTTCGAACGAATCGAACCAAGCCGGCAACGGGTCGGGCGTGGCGCACGAACTGGAGAGGGTGCAGAGACAGATGCCGGATAAAAGGCGCAGGAGCAATCGCACGGCTCAGGCCGGGGTCCGCCGCCGCAGGCGGACGCTATTCGATCTGGATGAGGGTTTCATCCGTTTTGACGTTGTCGCCTTCCGCGGCCAGGATCGCCGTGACTTTCCCGTCGATCGGCGCGGGCACCTGGCTTTCCATTTTCATGGCTTCGATGATGAGCAGCGGATCGCCCGTTTTCACCCGGTCGTCCTTGGCGACGAGGACTTTTACGATCCGGCCGGGCATCGGCGGCGCGACGTCGCCGGGCTTGGACGGCCGGGGACGTTTCGGCTTGGCGCCGGAGCCG
>OMJK01000035.1 GCA_900299325.1 Nitrospiraceae bacterium
CGCATCCCCCTGCTTGATCTGGTAGAGCCGGTCGAAGATGTGATCCAAATGCTCCGGCGCGATGCCCGGTCCGGTGTCACTCACCGATATCTGAACAAACTCGGGCCGCTCGGGGTCCGCCGCGAGCTTCACGGCGATGGCCCCGCCCGCGGGGGTGAACTTCAAGGCATTGTTGATCAGATTGGAGATGACTTGCACGATGCGGTATTCATCCAGCGGAATGGCGGGCAACTCCACGTCCACTTCCTGGGTCAACGCGATCTGTTTCCGTTCAGCGACCGGAAGCATCATCGTCACCACCCGCTTGACCAGGCTCGCCAGCGAAACCGGTTTCAGGTTCAGCGCCATCTTGCCCGTGTCCAGACGGGTGACGTCCAGCAGGTCGTTGATGCAGACCCGGAGCTGGTCGCAACTTTCGCGGACGATGCCCAGATATTCCTGTTGCGTGGGGTTGAGTGGGCCGGCCAATCCATCCATCAGGATGGAAACAAACTCGCGGGCGGAGGTCAGCGGCGTCTTCAGCTCGTGGGAGAGGGTGTGGTAGAAGTCCTGGATCTCTCGGTTGCGGCCCTCCAGATTCCGATTCGTCTCTTCCAATTCCGTCTTCACGCGCAGAATTTCCTCCTCGGTCTTTTTTCGCTCGGTGATGTCGCGGCCGATCTCCGAAATGCCGATGATCTGGCCGCTGGCATCCTTGATGGGTGAAAGGGTAAGGGAAACATGAATCGCTTCGCCATCCTTCCGGCGCCGCATGTTTTCAAACCGCTGAACTTTCCATCCCTCGCTGAAACCCGGCAACGCCTCCGTCTCTTTTTCGTTGTGGTCGGGCGGATAGAGAAACGCGGCGGAACGCCCAATCGCCTCTTCCGCGCGATAGCCGTAGGTCTGTTCCGCGCCGGCATTCCAACTGATGATCAGCCCCTCCAGGCTCCGGGCCACAACGGCGTCGGCGGTGGATTCGACAATCGCCGCCAGGTGGGCCATGTCCATCTCCGTCTGCTTGCGCTCGGTGATGTCGCGGGACACGCCCAGCACCGCGGTCACGTGGCCCGCCGCATCGCGCAGCGGCGACAGGCTCGTGCTCAACCACCGTTCGCCGCCGGGCAGCGGGATGGCGAATTCGTCCAACCGAGACTCGCCGGTGGCGAGGACGGAATCCAACGAGCGTTTCTGGCGCTCCGCGATGTCCGGCGGGAACAGCGCGGCCCGGGGCTGGCCGATCAGTTCGGCTTCAGGCCGGCCGAGGAATCGGGCGGCCTGCGAGTTCACGTATTGCACCCGGTCATCGCGGCCGATCACGAAGATGACGTCGTGCGCGGCCTCCGCCAAGGCGCGATACTTCTGCTCGCTCTCGCGCACCGCCTTGTCCGCGGCGATGCGACGATGATGCGCCTCAACTTCACCCAAGGCGCGCTCGATAGATTGCCCGAGCCGCCCAAGCCGTTGCTTGAGCAGGTAATCGGACGCGCCGTTTTTCAAACATTCCACGCCTTCGTCCTCGGCCAGGGCGCCCGAGATCATGATCACCGGGACATCCGGCATCAAAGACTTCGCCAGGGTCAGCGCGGATATGCCGTCGTAGTCCGGCAGGTTGTAGTCGCAGAGGATCAGGTCGAAGCTGTTTTGCGATAACGCCGCCTCAAACTCCGCGCGGTTGCGGGCGGTCACGATTTCGCAATCCATCGCCGCGCTAATGTTCTCGCGGATGAGTTCCGCGTCACGGGGTGAATCATCCAGGTGCAAAAATCGGCGCTTTGTTTTCATGGGATGAGTAGTGCGTCAGTCTGCGGCCGATTCTTTCTGGCCGAGAGGCTCGACCAAGGCGCACCCGACGCCCAACGCGGCCACCGAGTCGAGGAACTCGGCGAATCGCACGGGCTTCAAGACATAGGCGATCGCGCCGAGCCGCTGGCTTTCCACAATGTCGCGTTCCTCGTGCGAGGTCGTCATCACGATCACGGGAATGCGGCGCAGCGTGGCATCGGACTTGAGCTGGCGGAGCAATTCCAAACCGTCCATGCGGGGCATTTTCAAGTCGAGCAGGATGAGCACCGGCAGGCCGTTGGCGCGGCTGGCGAACGGGCCACGGCGGTGGAGGTAGTCCAGCGCTTCGACCCCGTCGCTCACGTGCTGGACGGCGTTGGCCAAATTGTGTTCGGCTAACCCTTCGTGGCAGAGTTCGGCGTCTTTCGGACTGTCCTCAACCAGCAGGATGGATTGAAATTGGCTCATTGGGATTTCCTTTCTGGTTTCAGGCGGTGGGCGGAGTCTCCGGCTTGGGCGGAGCGCCCGGCGGCGGTTCGTTGACCAGCGCCCAGAAGATGCCGAGCTGGGCGACGGAGTCCAAAAACTCGCTGAACTTGACCGGCTTGACGACGTAGGCGTTCACGCCCAGCTCGTAGCTGCGGATGAGGTCCTGCTGTTCGCGCGAGGAGGTCATCATCACGACGGGGATTTTCTTGAGGTCCGGGTCCGACTTGATCTGCTTCAGCACCTCGATCCCGTCCACCTTGGGCATCTTGACGTCGAGAGTCACCAGAGCCGGCAGCTCCGGCGACCGCCCGGCATACTTGCCGCGCCGGTACAGATAATCGAGCGCCTCCGCGCCGTCGCGCACGACTTCGACCGAATTGGCCAGATGGTGGTCCGCGAAGGCTTCGAGGGCCAGCTCGATGTCGCGCTCGCTGTCCTCGGCGAAAAGAATGCGTTTGAGATCGGTCATGTTTGTGTCTCCTGCTCGCGATTGGGTTTGTTGAGAGTAAAATAAAAAGTTGCGCCCTTGTCCCCCTCCGCCTCCGCC
>OMJK01000036.1 GCA_900299325.1 Nitrospiraceae bacterium
ACTGGTGGACGCCATCACGCCCTGGATCGCCCAACAAACAGGCGAGCAGTTCCGGCTCGGCATCGGCTTCACCCTGTCGCTCGCGGCGTTCGGCTGGGTGGGCGTACGCGGCATGACCTGGTTCCTCTTCGGCCAGTACGGTACCCCGCCGCTGCTGTCGTTCATTTCGCGCCGGCCGATGTATCAGCCGGAAGCGGAATCCAGCAGCCCCGCGCGGCGGGCCGAACCGCCGGTGTGGTGGCAGGCCCCGCTGGACGACTTCAAACGCGAGATCGGCTGGCTGCACGGCAAAGCCGAAGAACTGATGGAATATCTGATGCTGCCGGTCCTGCACATCGCCGCGGCCCTGCTCAACTTTGCCATGGTACTGGTGACGGGCAAACCGGTGTTCGGCATCCCGTTCAAGAATCTGAAAAGCGTGATTGACGCGCGGGAGTTACTGCCCGCCGTTCGGTGGGATGCCAAAAAGGTGACCACATGAACCGCGGACCGGCTCTGACCATTACGGGAGCGCTGACCGGCGCCATTCTGCTGGGAGCGCTCGCGAGTTGCACGGGAGAGCCAGCGGAAGCGCCCAAGCCGAAAGTCACCCTCTTCATCGGCGTCGATGCCAGCGGCTCTTTCCGCAACTCGGGATACTACGAACCCGCGTTGTCGTTCCTCGCCCACTATATTTACGGCCACCTCAACGAACTCGGCGGACTGGAGCGGCCGCAGGCGATGTTTGTGGCCGGTGTCGGAGGGCAGAATCTCCGCGAACCAAAAAGTTTTCATCCCATCCACGAGTTCGAAGGGAAAACCGTGGCGCAGATCGAAATGGAGTTGCGCAAGTGGTTTCCTCCGACCGACCTCGTGACGGATTTCAACCCGTTCTTCCACGAAGTCTCGCGCATCACCAAGGAGCGCAATCTGGTCCTCGCGCCGGTCACCGTTGTCATCGTCACGGACGGCGTGCCCGACTCTTCCGTCACCGGTGTCACGGCGGGAGCCCAAGAGCTCTACCAGAAAATCGACTTGACGCCCCTGGAGTACCTGTCTCGCAATGTGACGCTGCGGCTGGCGTACGTCAGCCCCAAAGTCGGGGAACTGTGGCGCGCGCACGTCCCGCGTCACCGCGTCCGCCTGTGGACCGTGGATGCAGAGGTCATGAAAGGCTGGAAGGCTCAGCTGCAGCCGGGGATCGGCCTGGAAGACCAATCGAAATTCTGGCGGTGGCTCCGCGACAACGTGGACTTCCGCATCCGGGCGAACAAAGGATAGCCCCCGCACTACTCCGGTGCATTTCTGCTACAATCCCCGCCCGTGGAAGAGCGTCTCTCGTTCATGGATCCCCACGGTCATCGTGTCGCCGCTGTGCTGGCCGTGCCGTCGGAACCGACGACGCGGCTGGCCGTCCTCTGCCACGGATTCCTCTCCGGAAAAAACAGCACCACAAACAAAACTCTGACGCGCCTGCTGCTCGATCGGGGCATCGCCACGTTTCGATTCGATTTTTTCGGGCAGGGCGAGAGCGAGGGACCATTCGACGCGTTGACGACGACCCTGGCTGTCGACCAAACCCTGGCGGCGCTCGACTTCGTTTCGCAGAAGGGGTTTCAACGCATCGGCCTGGTGGGCTCCAGCTTCGGCGGGCTGGTCGCCATCCTGACCGCCGCCCGGCGGACGGATCTGGCCTGTTTCGCATTAAAGTGTCCGGTCGTGGATTTTGCGGAAGAGCTGCGCCTGGAGTTCGGCGACGCCGAAATGGCAGCCTGGAAAGCGACCGGCACGATCCCGAACATCATGGGAGGCACCGAACGCATCGCACTCCGGTACGCGTTCTACGAAGACAGCCTCAGGCAGATCGCCTACGACCCGGCGCGCTCGATCGCAGCCCCGACGCTGATCGTCCAGGGCGATCGGGACGAGCATGTGCCGTTACATCAAAGCCGACGGCTGTATGATGCCTTGCAGGGCACTAAACGGCTGGAGATGATGGCGGGCGCCGATCACCAGTTCACCAAGGGCGCGGATTTTACGCGCATGACGAACCTCATCGCCGACTGGCTCATTGCACACATGGCATAATCATTCACTGCCACTGCAGATTATCCCTCTCGCTCGCGTCACTCATCACGCATCACTCATCACGGTTTCAACCTTCTACGCAGCCTGTTCGACGACCAGCCGGTGCCGGACCGATTCGAATTCCACTTCGAGCCGGCGCAGCAGCAGCGGTGCGCTGGCGAGATCGCCGGTCTTCCCGATCACCTGCAACTCGTTGGATACCTGGCACATGCGGCGCGCGCCCAAATTCCCGCTCGTCCCTTTGAGATTGTGCGCCACACGCGTGAGCGTCGCCGCATCGCCATTGTCGAGCGCAGCCCGCATCGATGTCAGAAGCTTCGGCGTTTCATCAAGGTAATGGCTGATCAGCGGAAACAGGAGTTCCTCCTTGTCGCCCAGATCGCGCAACTCGGCGATGACAGTGGCATCGACACAGTCCGGATCGACACTGGTCCCGTTCATCTGAACCCCCTGATGTGCTCCGGATCCAGCCGGTTCCGGTTGAGACACAATCCGTTGCTCGAGCGCGGCGGCCAGCACTTCCCGCCTGATCGGCTTCGTCACAAAATCGTCCATCCCGGCCTGGAGACACCGCTCCCGGTCGCTCTGCATCGCATTGGCCGTCAGGGCAATAATGGGCATACGACGCGCAGTACCGGATCCGGCTGCTTCCCGCCGGCGGATCTCCCGAGTCGCTTCCAGCCCGTCCATCTCCGGCATCTGACAATCCATCAGCACGGCTGCATACGAGAACCGGCCGACGGCTTCGACCGCCTCCCGTCCGTTGCACACGACGTCCGCCTTGTATCCCAGTTTTTCCAGCATCCGCACGACAACCTTCTGATTCGAGAGATTGTCCTCGGCAACGAGCACATGGGCTCGCAAGGCGGACCGTGTTTCCTTCAGACTATGTTGCGTGATGATCGGCGCCGGCTCCGCCGCCTTCGGCTCGGATGATCCGGGCTGCGATACGGG
>OMJK01000037.1 GCA_900299325.1 Nitrospiraceae bacterium
CGATTTGGACGGCTTCATCGAGGCGTATCTCACGAAAAAGATCACGAAGGGCAGCAGCCAACCCTCGATGGTCAACAATCAAGGCGACGATCTGTAGCGCACGGCACGAGACGTATGGATGAACTGAACGAACAGCGGCAGCAGCGGATCAAGAAGCTCGATCACCTGCGCGAGATCGGCGTGGCACCCTATGGGGCGCGGTTCAATGCGAAGGATCGGGCCGGCCTGCTGATTAAACAGCATGGAGAGAAGACTAAAGAGGTGCTGGAGCAGGAGAAGATCGCCTGCACGTTTGCCGGACGCGTCGTGGCGCTGCGCCGGTTCGGGAAAGCGGGATTCGCCGTGCTGCAGGACGGGTCGGACCGATTGCAGATTTATTTCAAGAAGGATCATTTGTCGGAGCAGGCCTATCAGGTCGCCGAGCAACTCGACCTGGGAGACTGGATCGGCGTGACCGGCACGCTGTTCAGGACCAAGACCAACGAGTTTACGGCCGAAGTCCGCGAGTTGACCTTTCTGAGCAAGGCGCTTCGACCGCTGCCGGAAAAGTGGCACGGCCTGACTGATGTCGAGACGCGATACCGGCAGCGGTACGTCGATCTGATCGCCAATCCGGACGTGCACGGTATTTTTGCGCTGCGCAGCCGCATCATCGCCGGCATCCGGGCGTTCCTGATCGAGCGGGGGTTTCTGGAAGTCGAAACGCCGATGATGCACCCCATTCCCGGCGGCGCGGCGGCCAAACCGTTCGTGACGCATCATAATGCGCTGGGAGTGGATCTGTATTTGCGGATCGCGCCGGAACTCTACTTGAAGCGGCTCATCGTCGGCGGATTTCCGCGCGTCTTTGAGATCAACCGCAACTTCCGAAACGAAGGCATCTCGACCATTCACAATCCCGAATTCACGATGCTGGAGTTCTACGTCGCCTATGCGGACTATCACGACCTGATCGCGTTGACGGAAGAGCTGCTCTCGACGCTTGCGCAGCAGATCCTGGGCACAACCGTCGTTGAGTATCAGGGGCAATCCATCACGCTGACGCCTCCCTGGCGGCGCTGGTCGTATCATCAGTCGATTCTGGAAGTGAACAAGCTGGATCCGTCCGTGCTGCAGGACCGGGAGAAGGCGCTGGCGGCCGCGAAGCGGTTGAATGTGCCGGTCGATCCCAAGTGGCCGCTGTTCAATATCATCAACGAGATTTTCGAGGAAACGGTCGAACCGAACTTGCAGCAGCCGACGTTCATCACCGACTACCCCATCGAGATTTCTCCGCTGGCCCGCCGCAAGGATTCCGACCCGTCCCTCACCGACCGGTTCGAGCTGTATATCGCCGGCCGGGAAATCGCCAATGCGTTTTCCGAGTTGAACGATCCGCTGGATCAGCGCGAGCGGTTCGAGGGGCAAGCCGCGCAGCGGGCGGCCGGCGACGAAGAGGCGCATCTGGTCGACGAGGACTTTCTGCGGGCGCTGGAGTACGGGATGCCGCCCACGGCGGGCGAAGGCATCGGTATCGACCGCCTGATCATGCTGTTTACCAACCAGGCTTCGATCCGCGACGTGGTGTTATTTCCCCAGTTGAGACCAGAAAAATAACCGTGACCCTCCCCTACGAAATTTTCGTCGGACTGCGCTACCTGCGCGCCAAGCGGCGCAACCAGACTATTTCGCTGAATACCTTCGTGTCGATTGCGGGCATCACCCTCGGCGTAGCGGCGCTCATCGGCACGGTCGGGATCATGACCGGGTTCAAGGAAGACATTCAGGCGAAAATTCTCGGCACGACCGCGCATATCATTGTGCAGGAACGGATGAAAGAGAGCATGACGGACTACGATCCGGTGATCGACAAGATCCGTTCCGTGCCCGACGTGGTGGCTGCGACGCCGTTCGTCTTGCGGCAGGTGTTGCTGACCTCGCAGTCCGGCGTGCAGGGCATTGTGCTGCGCGGGATCGATCCGGTGCGCGAAGCGAAGGTGACGGAACTGGAGAAAAATCTGTCGGCCGGCCAATTGGCGGACCTGCTGACGCCGGTCAAAGTCCAACAGGCGCCGGCCGACGATCCTCAAGGCGAACCGCAGCTGGTCGAGAAGCCGGGCATCATTCTCGGAAAGGAATTGGCGTCACGGCTCGGCGTGTTCGTCGGCGACACGCTCAATGTGGTATCGCCCGTCGGGCCGATCAGCGCGATGGGGATGGTGCCCAAGATTCGGACCTTCGCCGTAGTGGCGCTGTTTCATTCCGGCATGTACGAGTACGACTCGTCCCTGGCCTATATTGAATTGGGCGATGCGCAGAAGTTTTTCAATATGGGATCGAGCGTGTCGGGCGTCGAGGTGAAAGTGACGGACGTCTTTCGCGCCAACGAGATCGCGCGCGATATCGAGCACGAGCTGGGATTCAGCCACGGAGCACGGGACTGGATGCAGATGAACCGCAATCTGTTCTCGGCGTTGAAGCTGGAAAAGACGATGATGTTTCTCCTGCTCGTGCTGATCACAATCGTTGCGTCCTTCAATATCGTCAGCACCCTGACCATGATCGTGACGGAGAAGCAGAAGGAAATCGCCATTCTGAAGGCCATGGGCGCCACGAAGAAAAGCATTCGACGCATTTTCATGATGAACGGATTGATTATCGGTTTGTCCGGCACGGCTATCGGCATTCCGCTCGGGTATGCGTTTCTCTGGCTCATTCAAACATTTTGGACCTTCGATCCGACGGTCTACTACATTTCGAAAATTCCGGTACATGTGCTGGCCGAAGACGTGTTGCTGGTGGCGGGATCGGCGATTCTCATCAGTTTCGCCGCGACCGTCCACCCGGCCAATCAGGCGGCCAAGCTCGAACCGGTTGCTGCGCTGCGGTACGAATGATGGCCGACGGTCTTCCATGATCCACGTCGCAGGCCTGCATAAATCGTTTTCGATGGGCACCTATAATCTTCCGGTGCTGAAGGGCATTGATCTAGAGATTCAGCGCGGGGAATTTATCGCCATCGTCGGCGCATCCGGAGCGGGCAAGAGCACGCTGCTTCATATCATCGGTACCCTCGATCGGCCGACGACCGGCACGGTGTCGTTCAACGGCCAGGACATTTTCCAACTATCCGAGGCGGAGCAGGCGGAGTTCCGCAACCGGCGCATCGGGTTTGTCTTCCAGTTTCACCATCTGTTGCCGGAATTCACCGCCCTGGAGAATGCCTCCATGCCGGCACTGGTGCAGCGGCGCGACCCGCGCGCGGTCGAGGCTGACGCCACGGCATTGTTGGTCGAAGTCGGACTTGGTCAGCGGCTTCATCATAAACCGGGAGAACTGTCCGGCGGCGAGCAACAGCGGGTGGCGATGGCGCGCGCCCTGATGCAGAAGCCCGATGTCGTGCTGGCCGACGAACCCACCGGCAATCTCGATACACACACCGGCGACGGGCTCTTTGCCCTTATGCGGGAACTCAACAAGTCTCGCGGCACCACGTTTGTGATCGTCACCCATAACGACAAACTCTCCGCCCAGGCCGACCGTATCGTTCGTATGGAAGACGGCCGGATCTGCTAGTTCGTACCTCTTGCTCATGTAATTAAAACGTGTCTGAAACGGCCGGTGCACGGCGCCGCGTCATCGCCTATCGCCTGATATACTTTCTTCATGAGAAATGCGGTGAAAACATGTGCCGGCGCCATCGGTACTATCTTAGCCCTTGTGATAAACGAGGTGCCGGCGTCTGCCGTCGAGTTTGCTATCGTCGGTGCGCGTGCAGCCGGCATGGGTGGCGCGGGAGTCGCGGTGACGTCGGATGCCTACGCCACCTATTGGAATCCGGCCGGTCTGGCCATGAGTAAAGGCGTCGATGTGCTGTTGGGTGCGAGCGTGCAGGGTGTCGACCGGTTGGGGCTCAAGCAAACGCTCAATGATCTTAAAAACTTCAACGGCAACGATTTTTCTCAGGCTAACATCAACTACGCGAACAGCATCGCCAGCCGATTCAACCAGCCGGGAGCGTCGATTTCGGCCATTGCCGCCGGCGGGCTCTATGTGAAGGGCTCCTACGGCGACCATGCGTTCGGTCTCAATATTTCCGACGTCGCCACAGGCGGGATGTATACGTCTGTTCCCGTCACAGTCGGCACGGCCGGCATCGTGTCGATTGCCGGACAGATGGCGGTGAACGGGCTCGAGGCCAGGCAGGCGGTTGCCTCCTATGCCTACAGCTTTCTGGATCGGACGCTGGCGTTCGGCGTGAGCGGGAAATTCATTCAGGGCGCCGCCTATACGGGAACCGCATTCATCCAAGGCGGCAATAACATCACCTTCTCGCACAATCTGGGCACTCCGGCCCTGTCGACGGCATTCAGCCTCGATGCCGGAGCCCTGTACCGGCCGACCGAATGGCTGCGGGTCGGTCTAGTCGCCAAAGATCTCACGCAGCCGACGTTCCGGACTCCGATTGGCACGGAATTCAAATTGACCAGTCAGGTCCGTGCCGGCGCAGCGGTCAATCCGTATCGATCAATGACGGTGACGGTCGATGCGGACGTGATCGCCAACCACACGCTCGTTCCGGGTGTAAAAAGCCAGGTCGTCGCTATTGGCGCGGAGCAGGCGTTATTGTCAGATCGGCTGTTCGTTCGGCTGGGAGCCTACAAGAACACGGTGGATACGCATTCGTATATCACCCCGACGGCGGGATTTGGCATGAGGTTCGGGGCGTTTGTCTTCGATATCGGCGGTGGATATGATTTCCGCTCGAGCGGTGCGCTGGGCTCGTTCACTCTTGGAATGACCTTCTAGCGGGCCGGTGCGAGCCAGAAATTAGTTGGGCGCATTCGGCGAAGCGGAGCGGATGGCGGATTTCAGGGTGTGCACGAACCGACCGACTTGCGCAGGCATGGACGCGTCCTGTTGAGCGGCGGCCATCCTGCCGACGATGGCGCTGCCGACGATCACGCCATCGGCCATGGCGGCCACCTTGGCGGCATCCTCGGGCGTCGAGACTCCGAATCCCACCGCGACCGGCGTCGTAGCCACCTTCCTGATCTTCCCGACGTTCTTTCCGACTTCAGTCATGTCCTTGATTTTCGCTCCGGTAATGCCGGTGAGCGACACGTAGTACAGGAATCCTTGCGATTCCCGTGCGACATAGGACATGCGCTCGGCGGTGCTGGTGGGAGCCAACAAAAAGATGAGGTCCAGCCCTGCGGATTCGGCCGGCCCCTTGAGCAATCCCGCTTCGTCCGGCGGCATATCGGGGACGATGAGTCCGTCGACACCGGCCGACGCTGCCTCCCGGCAGAACCGTTCGAGTCCCATGGCATGGATCGAGTTATAGTAGACCATCAGTACGAGCGGGATTTGGGTTTTAGTTCTGAGGATCCGGACGGACTCAAGAATCTTCCGGAGAGACGTGCCGCTGCGAAGCGCCCGCTCGGCCGCACGCTGGATGACTGGACCGTCGGCAATCGGATCGGAGAACGGCACGCCGAGTTCGATGATGTCGGCGCCGGACCGTTCGAGCTCCAACACCAGGTGCTCGGTTTCCGTCAGACCGGGATCGCCGGCCATGATGTAGGCAATCAGAGCCTTCTCGCTGTTCGATCTGAGCTGCTGGAAGGCGGCGTCGAGACGATTCTGCCCCCGTGACGGGTGACGGGTGATGGGTGAAGAATTCTTCTTTGCACGAATCGCCCGTCTCGGATTTTTCAACTGGCTACTCATCACTGATCACCCTTCACTCATTGCTCAGAGCGTTACGCCGCGCATTCGGGCCACCTGCTGCACGTCCTTGTCGCCGCGACCGGACAGATTGGCGATGATGACGGCCGATTTCTTGAGTGTTGGCGCAAGCTTGATGACGTGCGCGATCGCATGCGCGCTTTCCAGCGCCGGAACGATGCCCTCTTCACGCGCCAGGAGGTCGAAGGCCGCCAGCGCTTCATCGTCCGTAGCATAGGTATATGAGACCCGCTTCCGGTCGTGATACAGACTGTGTTCGGGACCGACGGCGGCATAATCCAGGCCGGCGGAGACAGAATGGGTCAGGTTGATCTGGCCGTCGTCGTCCTGCAGGAGGTAGGTCATCGTTCCCTGAAGCACGCCGGGCTTGCCGCCGGCGAACCGCGCGGCGTGTTTTCCGCTGGCAATACCGAGTCCGCCCGCTTCGACGCCGATCATCTTCACGCGTGTGTCATTGAGAAAGGCGTGAAACAGGCCGATGGAATTGCTGCCACCGCCGACGCAGGCGACCAGATAGTCCGGCAGTTTTTTTTCTGCGGCCAGAATCTGCCGCCGGGCTTCCTGTCCGATGATGGCCTGAAAGTCGCGGATCATCATCGGATAGGGATGCGCGCCCAGCACGGAACCGAGAATGTAGTGGGTGGTCCGCACGTTCGTCGTCCAGTCGCGCATGGCTTCGCTGATGGCGTCTTTCAAGGTGCGGCTGCCCGCATCCACGCCGGTGACGGTCGCGCCCAGCAAACGCATGCGGAACACGTTCAGCGCCTGCCGCTGCATATCTTCGGTGCCCATGTAGATTTCGCATTGCAGGCCGAACATGGCGGCCGCCGTCGCCGTGGCGACGCCATGCTGGCCGGCGCCGGTTTCGGCGATGATGCGCGGTTTGTTCATGCGCATCGCCAACAGCACCTGGCCGATGGCGTTGTTAATTTTATGGGCGCCGGTGTGGCAGAGGTCCTCGCGCTTGAGATAGATTCTGGCTCCGCCCAACCGTTTCGTCAGCCGGTCGGCCCGATAGAGCGCCGTGGGACGTCCGACATACTGTTTGAGGTAGTACGCGAGCTCCGCTTGAAATGTTCTGTCTTTTTTGGCGGCGGCATATTCCCGTTCAAGCTCCAGGAGGGCCGGCATCAAGGTTTCCGGCACGTACCGGCCGCCATAGGGGCCGAAACGGCCCCGGTGGTCAGGAACGGTGTGGGTGGATGGTGCCATGGTGTGGTATGCGGCGAGTATAGACGGGCGGGTTACGCAGACTCAAGCCTGGCGGCCCGGATAAACGCCCGGACCTTCGCCGGATCTTTTTTTCCGGGACAGGCTTCCACACCGCTGCTCACATCGACTCCGTACGGACGAACGGCGTTGACGGCCGCGCCGACGTTGTCCGGAGTCAACCCGCCGGCCAGCAGGACGGGTGCGGCGCGCGCCGCTTCAGCGGCCAGATTCCAATCGACGGTTCGACCGGTCCCTCCGTACGCCTGCTCGGAAAAAGCATCGACCACGAAGCCGCGCACATTGGCCCGCCCCTGAAATTCAGCCAGGGCAAGGAACGTTGAGCGATCCTTCAGCCGGAGCGCTTTCAACGACGGGCGGCCCAGGTTCTGGCAATAGACGGCGGTTTCGTCGCCGTGCAGTTGCGCCAGGGCGAACCCGCAGTCGTCCATCAAGTTCCGAACGGTGGCGGCGTCTTCGTTGACGAAGACGCCGACCGGCAGGACAAAAGGCGGCAGGCTGGCGATGATTCGTTTGGCGGCGGCCGGCTCAATACACCGCGGGCTCTTCGCGTACATCAGAAACCCGAGCGCGTCGGCGCCGGCGTCGACGGCCATCTGCGCGTCTTCCTGATTGGTGATGCCGCAAATTTTGATCTTCATGTGGAATCGCCTGAACTATACCGATGCCGTGCCGAGCAGTTCGCGGAGTTTGTCTTCAATCTTCTCGGCTTTGATCAGCGACTCCCCGACCAGCATGGCGTGGATGCCGGCTTCGAGCAACCGGGTCACATCGTCGCGTTTGTGAATACCGCTTTCACTGACGATGATTTTATCGGACGGGATGCGCTTTGCCAGCCGAAGCGTGATACCAAGATCTGTCGAGAACGTTTTGAGATCCCGATTGTTGATGCCGATGAGCCGGGCCTCCGGCAGCCGTTCAAGCACGGTGTCCAACTCTCTCTCATGATGCGTTTCGAGCAGCGCGTCCATTTTCAACTCTTTTGCCAGCGCGAAGAAGTCTTCCAGTTGCCGTTTCTCCAGTGCCGCGACGATGAGCAGGATGCAATCGGCTCCGTAGGCGCGGGCTTCGTAGAATTGGATGTCGTCCACCATGAAGTCTTTGCGGAGCGCCGGCAATCCGGTGTGTTCTTTGACGGCTTTCAGATCGTCGAGACTGCCCTGAAAAAACTCTTCGTCGGTCAGGACCGAGACGGCTGAGGCGCCATGCTGTTTGTACTGGCCGGCGATCGTCACCGGTTGAAAGGCATCCTTAAATTCCTCGCGCAGCAACCCAAGGCTGGGCGAGGCCTTTTTCACTTCGGCAATCAGCGCGGGACTGTTGGGGGTTCGCGTGGCATCCAGGGCGATCGTGAACGGCAGCGGTGCCGCCTGATCGCGGATTTTGGCTTTCAATTCGGCCAGGTAGCCACGGTTCTGTTTATGCCGAATCTCGGCTTTTTTATGTTCGAGGATGCGGTCCAGAATCATGATCGGGCTTTGTTGGTGTAGGCGATCAACCGCTCCAGCTTTTCCGCGGCGGCTCCGGAGTCGATGGTGCGTTGGGCCAGACGAAACCCGTCCTGCAGCGTCTTGGCCTTGCGGCCCGCCACCAGGGCCGGTGCGGCATTCAAGCAGACGATGTCCCGTTTCGGCCCCGTTCGACCATTCAAGATGTCCCTGGCGATGGCGGCATTGGCTTTCGGGTCGCCGCCCGCCAGTTCCTTGCGCGGGACCCGTTTGAGCCCGAATTCTTCCGGTTCGAGAAAGTAACTGGAAACGACGCCGCCTTTGCCCTCCGATACTTTCGTGCGATCGGACAGGGTCAACTCATCCAGCCCGTCCATGCCGTGCAGGACGAAACAATGCTGGGAACCCAATTGCAGCAGCACTTTTCCCAGCACGTCGGTCAGCGCGGCGTCGTAGACGCCCAGGACTTGATGGGTGGCGCCGGCCGGATTGCTGAGCGGACCCAGGAGATTCAGAATCGTCCGGATGCCCATCTCCTGCCGCGGCGCGGCGCAATGCTTCATCGCGCCGTGATAGAGCGGCGCAAATAGAAATCCGATCCCGATCTCGTTGACGCAGTCCGCGACATAGTCCGGGGACAGATCGATTTTCACGCCCAATGCGCTGAGGACGTCGGCGCTGCCTGATTTCGAGGAGACGGAGCGGTTGCCATGCTTGGCGACGGTCAGGCCGGATCCGGCCACGACAAACGCCGCCGTGGAGGAAATGTTGAAGGTGTGCGCGCCGTCGCCGCCCGTCCCGCAGGTATCGATCACGATTTTGGCGCCGACGCGCAGCTTAATGGCTTTGGCGCGCATGGCCCGCACCGACCCTGTGATCTCGTCGACGGTTTCGCCTTTTTGCCGGAGTCCCATCAGATATGCCGCGATCTGGCTCGCCGTGGCGGCGCCGTCCATGATTTCGGTCATGACCTCTTCGGCTTCCTTTTCCGAAAGGTCTGTCCGGTCGGCAAGTTTGACCAGCGCATCTTTAATCATACCGATTCAGGCACTGGACGATGGGCTGTCGGTCATGGGAAGGCGCTCGTCCGACTTCTAGAGTTTGAGGAAATTCCGGAGCAGATCCTTCCCGGCCGTGGTGAGGATCGATTCGGGATGAAACTGCACGCCTTCGATCCGGAGCGTCTGATGACGCAGGCCCATGATCTCCCCTTCCGCCGTCTGGGCCGAAACGGACAGGCAAGCCGGAAGATTGACCGGATTGACGATCAACGAATGGTAGCGGGTGGCCTCGAATGGATTCGGCAGGCCGCGATAGATGGTTTTGCCGTCGTGCTTGATGTGCGAGGTTTTTCCGTGCATCAAGCGCGGTGCCCGGATGACTTCGCCTCCGAAGGCGACGGCCAGCGATTGATGGCCCAGACACACGCCCAGCAACGGGATCTGTCCTCCGAACTTCCGGATCGTTTCGACCGAAATACCGGCTTCTTTCGGAGTGCAGGGGCCGGGCGAGATCACAATACGGCTCGGACGGAGTTCCTCAATGTCCTTGAGCGAAATTTTGTCGTTTCGATAGACCCGGACGTCCTCCCCCAGCTCGCCGAAGTACTGGACTAGGTTGTACGTGAAGGAGTCGTAGTTGTCGATGACAAGCAGCATAGTCGTGCCAGGCGGTTATTCCAATCCGCGCTCCGCCAGTTCGATGGCCTTCATCATGGCGCGGGCTTTGTTGCAGGTTTCTTCGTACTCATGTTCCGGATTAGAGTCGGCCACAATGCCGGCTCCCGCCTGAATGAACGCCCGCCGGTTGGCGACGACGACGGTTCGGATGTTGATGCACATATCCATGTTGCCGGAGAAACTGACATAGCCGACGGCGCCGGCGTAGGGGCCTCGCTTCGTCGGTTCCAATTCCTCAATGATCTCCATCGCGCGGATTTTCGGCGCCCCGGAAACGGTGCCGGCCGGAAAGCAGGCGCGCAAAACGTCATAGGCTGTTTTCGACGGATCGAGTTTGCCGACGACGTTCGAGACGATGTGCATGACGTGGGAGTATCGCTCAACGTTCATGAGCGACTCGACAGTGACCGATCCCAGCTCCGCCACCCGTCCGACATCGTTCCGGCCTAGATCGACCAGCATGATGTGCTCGGCCCGCTCTTTTGTGTCGGCCAGAAGCCGGCGTTCCAGCTGGTCGTCTTCTTCCGCCGATGTGCCGCGCCGGCGCGTGCCGGCGATGGGTCTGACGGACACCGTTCCGTCCTCGCATCGCACCAGAATCTCCGGCGACGACCCGACCAGTTCGACACCGGCAATCCGCAGGTAATACATGTAGGGCGACGGGTTGACGACGCGGAGCGCTCGGTACAGTTGGAACGGCGGCGTCTGCAGGCTGGTATCCCACCGCTGCGACAGCACACACTGAAAAATGTCGCCGGCTTTGATGTAGTCCTGCGTCCGGACGACCATCTTCTCGAAATCGGCCTTACTCATGTTCGGCGTGAAGGTGATCGGCGTCCGGCGCCGTTTCGGTCTGGCTGGGCGGAGCGGGCGGCGCAGGCGGGCGATTATGCGTTCGATGCGCGTCGTGGCGTCGCGGTAGGCCCGCCGGATGTCCCGTTCGGACCGGGACAGCACATGGGCGTTGGCCACGACTTTGATCTTTTGCGCGACGTTATCGAAAATCACCAGGGTTTCCGTGAGAAGAAACGCGAAGTCCGGAAGGTCCAGGCTGTCTTTTCTGCGGGACGGCAGCGCCTCGAACGTCTTAACCATGTCGTAGCCGAGATATCCGACAGCGCCGCCGACGAACCGCGGCAGACCGGGGACGGTCACCGGCCGGTAGGCGTCCATAAAGGCTTTGACGCGGTCGAGCGGATTGCCCTGACAGGCAATCCGATGGGTCCGCTTCCCCTGCTTGATCAGGAGATCGCCGCGGTCTTCGACCAGCAGTACCGGCGCGCCGCTGCCGAGAAACGAATACCGGGCCCATTTTTCCCCGCCCTGCACGCTCTCCAGCAGATAGGCGGACGGGCCGTGATCGATTTTGGCGAACGCGGAAACCGGCGTTTCGTGGTCCGCCAGGATTTCCCGATAGAGCGGAATAAGGTTGCCCTCACTCGCATAGCGGCGGAACTCGTCAAGGCTGAGGGAGTACGCGGGAGCCGTCATACGGATTCACATTACTCGGTCTTTACGATCAGTTTTTGTCCGACTTCGATGATGTCGTCCTGCAGCTTGTTCCACTTCTTTAACTTGTCGGTGCTGACTCCATAGCGCTTCGCGAGCCGAAAGAGCGTTTCGCCCGGTTTGACGATGTGGATCGTGGGCTCGCCCTTTGTGGCTGCAGCGGCCACCTGCGCCAGTGCCGGTGTTTCTACCGGAGGTTCTTCCGCCAGCTTGGCAAACGCTCCGGCCAGATCCGTGGGCGATTCAGGAATCGGCATGGAAGCGGGCGGCGGCGCCGATGCTTTGGCGGGCGTGCGCGAACCCTTCCGCATGTCTTCCATGGCTTTACGCTCCAGCATGGCGGATTCCTTGATGGCATCGGCTTCTTCCTGAAGCCGGCCCATCTGCTCCCGCGCGGCCTGGACTTGCGCCGTCAATTCGCGATTCCTGGCTTCGAACTCCGCCATTTCTTTTTTGGTTCGCTTCACTTCGCTGTCGAGTTCCGCCGTGCGCTTCTCCTCTTGCGCCAGAAGCCGTTGAAAGTTCAAGCTCCGCGCCTTTTCCGCGTTATACTTTTCTTCGAGCACCACGCACCCGCTCAACAGCACCCCGGCGCTCACGACCGTCAGTCCACGCGCCACCACCGTCATCATTCGGTCATTCACGGCAACCCTCCCATTTGTCATGTGCCATTCCCCGCCATTCGTTCGATGGCAGGGGATGATGAACCCGGAGCCATTCTAACGGATCGACATGATTGTTTAGAATAGAGGCCAACGCGCTGAAAGTCAAAGCGAATTGGCCCCCTGTGGCAATTGACCGGTTCCTCAGACCTATGTTACGGTTTTTCGGCATTCTCGGCCGGCATGGTGACTCCCTGTCGTCTGCGCGACGGCCCCCGACCCGTTTTCCGACACGTTCGGTTTCCCGCCTGACGGATTATAGAGTATGACGCACGACGCCAAGGGATCCCGCTCGACGCTTTCCTCACCTGCGCATACAGCCTCCATGCAGGACCGTGTGGACCGGTTACGGGAAGCGATCAGACGTCATGACTATCTGTACTATGTGAAGGACCGGCCGGAAATTTCGGACGGCGAATACGATCGCCTGTTCCGTGAGTTGCTCGATGTGGAGCAGGCGCATCCTGAACTCGTCACTCCTGACTCGCCCTCGCAACGGGTTGGCGCGCCTCCCCTGGAAGCATTGGGGAAAGTCCGTCATGAGCGGGCGATGCTGAGTCTGGACTCGCTCGTGAATCCGGAGGATGTCGACGCGTTCGATGTGCGGATGAAGCGGGAACTCGGTGTCGAGCAGGTTGCGTATACGGCCGAGCCCAAGTTTGACGGGCTATCCGTTGAATTGGTCTATGACGACGGCCGGTTCGTTCGTGGAGCGACGCGGGGCGACGGCACGACCGGCGAAGATGTGACCGTGAATCTCCGGACGATCCGGTCGTTGCCGCTTCAGTTGCGGATGGAGGCCGGTCCTCCCGCGCATGTCGTGATTCGGGGCGAAGTGTACATGCGACTGGAAGACTTTCACACGTTGAACCGTCGAATCGCCGAACGCGGGGAGGAGCCCTTCGCCAATCCACGCAATGCGGCGGCGGGCTCGTTGCGGCAACTCGATTCGAGCGTCGCCGCCGAGCGTCCGCTGGTGATGACCTGCTATGAAATCATGGCGCTGGCAGGGCCGGCTCCCGCCACACACTGGGACGAACTGGATGCGCTGGCTCACTGGGGCCTGCCGGTGCCGAGCCATCGCCGCCGCTGTCCATCCATTGATCAGGTGAAAACGTTTCATCAGGAAACAGCGGCGCAGCGGGATACGCTGCCGTTTGAAATCGACGGGATCGTCGTCAAAGTCGATCGGCGTGCGTGGCAGGAACAGCTGGGGGAAAAGTCCCGCAGTCCCCGGTGGGCGATCGCGTTCAAGTTTGCGTCGAGGAAAGAAATCACCAGGGTGCATCAGATCATTGTGTCCGTCGGGAGAACGGGAACCTTGACGCCACTGGCTCTGCTTAATCCGGTCGAAGTGGGCGGCGTCACGATCAGTCGGGCGACGCTGCACAATGCCGATGAGGTGGCGCGCAAGGATGTCCGCGACGGGGATACGGTCAAGGTCGAACGGGCGGGCGATGTGATTCCGGCGATTGCCGAACGCGTACCGGTGTCCGGCGAAGTCCGGTCCGACCCCTTCCGGATGCCCGACCACTGCCCGGTTTGCAGATCGGCCGTCGCACGGGAAGGCGCCTACTTTTATTGCACCGGCCAAACTGTTTGTCCGGCTCAGCTGAAGGGAAGCATCGAACACTTCGCGTCCAAGCACGCGATGAATATCGAAGGATTGGGCAAGAAAACAGTCTCGCAACTGGTGGATTGCGGGTTGGTACGCACCCTGGCCGATCTCTACCGGTTGACGAAAGAGCAGCTGCTGCAGCTCGAAGGGTTTGCCGACCGGTCTTCTGCCCTGCTGCTTGAGGCCATCGACCGGACGAAAACGATTACACTGGACCGGTTTCTGATGGGGCTGGGTATCCGCCAGGTCGGCCAGCATATCGCCAAGGTGCTGGCCCGAGAGTTCGGTTCTTTGGATGCCGTGATGGCGGCCGACGGCGACCGGCTGCAGGCCGTCAACGAGATCGGGCCGGAGATTTCCTCCAGTCTGGTGTCCTATTTTCAGGAAGAAGCCAATCGACGGGTTATTGCTCAATTGGTGTCGTTGGGGGTTCGGATTGAGTCGCCTCCTCAGGCAGACGAGCACGCTATGCGCCCGCTGGCCGGCAAGGGGTTCGTTTTTACCGGTGGGCTGGAACGCTGGAGCCGCGAGGAGGCCGGACGTCGGGTCGAACAGCTGGGTGGAACGGTCTCTTCCAGTGTGAGCAAACGTACGGCGTACGTGGTGGCCGGTCGCGATCCGGGCTCAAAACTCGCCGATGCCGGAAAGCTGGGTGTACCGGTGTTGACAGAAGAGGAGTTCGCCCGTTTGATTGGAGACGCGTAAGGAGCGTCAGCTGACCGGGTTCAGGCTTGCGGTCTCGACCGGCACAGGGGCTTTTTCGTCCTTGTAGATATTGACGCTGCGGATCGAGCGCGGATCGGCTTCGTGCACGACGAGGCGGCAGTTCCCGATGCGGATCTCCTCCCCTACCTTCGGAATCCGGCCCAATTCTTCCTGAATCAGCCCGCCGATGGTCAAGGCTTCGTCCCCGAGTTCCACCTTGAGGAATTCGTTCACTTTGCGCACCTCGGTCCGGCCGTGGACGAGGATATGGCTTTTGCCGATACGTTTGATTAACTCTTCCGTGATGTCCGTCTCGTCGACGATTTCACCGACGACTTCTTCCAGCAGATCCTCCAGCGTGACCAGTCCCATCACCCCGCCGAATTCGTTGACGACGATGCCCATATGCCGTTTTTCCTGCTGGAACTGCTTCATCAGGTCGTCGGCAGTCTTGCCGGCCGGCACGAACAGCGGCGGATAGGCGATGTCCCGGAGGCGGGCTTCGGTCTTGTCTTTGGCCAGCTCCGTGAGGGCTTTGGACTTATAGAGAATGCCGGTAATGTTATCGAACGTGCCATCGTACACCGGAATGCGGGAATACTTTGAGTTGAAGAGCAGCTCCTGGGCGTCTTTCAGGCGCAGGTTGCCGTCCAGCGAGAACACATAGATCCGCGGCGTCATGGCATCTTCGGCGGTGATGTCCTTCAACTGGAACACGTTCTTGATCATCTTGACTTCTTCGAACTCCAGCGCGCCGGACCGGCGTCCCTCGTCCAGCATGATCTTCAGCTCTTCCTCTGTAACCAGCGGCAGCGTCAGTCCCTTTCCTCCGGTCAGTTTGTGAATGAGCGGCAGCATGAGAAAAAGGATCGGCTGCAGAAGCAGCTGCACACCGTAGACCGGATAGGCCATGGTCAGCGTCACCGGCACGGAAAATTTGGCGGCCAGCGTTTTCGGAATGACGTCGACGGAAACCAGCAGCACGAAGGTCAGCACGCCGACCATCACAGCCAGAGCTTCGTCAAAAAATGTCTTGCCGCCATAGACGTTCAACGTAACGAAGGTGGCGAACATGGGGATGGCGGTTCCGACCAGCCGGTCGCCAACCAGGATGGTCGAGAGCAGCTTTTGCGGGTCGCTGCGCAGATGCAGGGCCAGCGCGGCCCGCTTACTGCCGTTTTTGGCCAGGGCTCTCAGCCGGGTCTCATTGACAGAGAAAAACCCGATCTCGGCCGTGGAGATCACAGCGGAGAGTCCGATCAGCCCAAGGAGAATAATGATGTCCATATCCGTATTAGCCGGGTCTGCGCGCACTCTGTACAGCCGGGAAGGAAGTGACAGGGAATGCCGGGGGTGCGGTTAGCTGGTTAACCGCAACATCATGGCCCGGGGCGTCCCTGCCCACCTGCGAACACCTGCCCAGCATAGGGGTTAACCTTTATCATAGGAGTCCGAGGCGGGCAAGCAAATCGCAATAAGTGATCAATAAATCAATGGGTTCTGAGACTTCTTCCTGATATTACGAGAGGTTCGACTCAGCCGTCGTCCCGCACAACATAGGACTGGAGATTGTATTTTCGATCCAGGCGGGCGGCGGCCGACTGCGCGGCGGATTCTGTCGGGAACTGTCCGATATGGACCCGATAGCGACGTCCTTCCGCCAGATCAATCTGCGCAATGCGGCCGCCCGGATAGTCGGGCTGGATTTGATCAAGAAGCAGCTGCGCGTTCTGTCGCTCGGCGAACGATCCGACCTGGATTCGCAGAACGCCGATACCGTCCGGTCGACCGGTGAAGCCGACCACCTGCAGTTCAATCTGGTCGGTGCCTGCTCCGGTCATTCCCAGGACTTGGGCGCCGGCGAGCGACAGGTCCAGGATCCGGCCTTTAGCAAAGGGACCGCGATCATTGATACGTACCGTAACCGTCCGCCCGGAAGAGAGAGATCGTACAACGGCTACGGACCCCAGCGGAAGCGTGCGATGCGCTGCGGTCAGCTTATGCATATCGTACCGCTCGCCGTTGGCGGTTTTATTTCCATGAAACCCCGGCCCATACCACGATGCGACCCCCCGCTCGACATATCCGACAGGATAGCCATGGAACCGATCGATGGATGATGGGGCGCTACGGCAGCCGTCGGTAAAGAGGCTGAAGACAAGGCCGGCAGCGGACAGCAGCAGACGAGCGGTCCCGGTGGACAGCCCGGAGGTCATTGGTCAGAACTCGTCGAGCGATTGGTCGCGGAGCACGGTCAGTGCTTTGTCCGTATTCGAGACCGTGAGGACAACGATCGCCCGTTTGCCTTCACGCGACGGTGTGCAGTAGCCGCATCTGACGTTGATCCGGTTTTTAGTCAGCAGGTCGGCGACTTCCTTCAACGCGCCCGGTTTGTTTTCAAGACTGAGGATGAGAGCGGTTTCTTCGGCAAACTTGATCTTGGCCGTTTTCAACGCCTTGCGTGCACCGTCCAGGTCGGCGACCAGCAAGCGGAGTTTGCCCGTTCCCGTCACTTCCGGCGCGGAGAAGGCCTTGATGTTAACGCCTGCGGTGCCCAGCACGGCGGTGACGTCGGACAAAACGCCGGGCTTACTTTGGCAGCTGATCACCAGTTGCGTGGTTGTCGGCATATGCGCGCTCCGTGCTAAAAACCGCTTGGGACAGTACGCGAGGGGCTCGGTCGCCTCTGCAACGGGCCTCTGGTGGTCCCTACAATTTCACGTTTGCCATGCAGAATCAAGCGATACCGGTTGATGCAGCAAAGGGGATCGGCACTGTGCCGGATCCCCTTCAGGCATCGCTACCAGGCATATACGTTCGCTATTTCGAATGCGCTAGAGAAACGGCTCCCGCCGGCTGAGCCGGAAACTGCCGAGCGGCGACCACATACCCCAGGACTGTTTGCGCGGCCGACACGCTCCCCGGCGTGTGCGTGTTTTTTGCTTGCGCCGGTCCGTTCGAATGTTTGGTTGATGGCTCGAATGCGCCCGCCGTTCACACACAGGCCGCGACATCCAGTCATTCATGCCGTAAGGTCTCCCTGGTGAGAAGCCGGTTAGATGATTTGCGCCACTCCGTTGAACAAGGTGTACTCGTAAATGCTCGTGAAATGAAGATCGATGGCAGCCGATAATTTTTCAACGGTCGCACGGCTGCCTTTGGGAACCAGGACATACATGGGAACGCCGGGTACCAGTGCACGCCGCCAGTTATTTGTCGTTTCCGGATCGGAGAGGGAGTCCTCCGTTTCCACTTCCGCAATCCATTCCAGGCTGTTACCCCGCGGGCTGAAGTGCCAGCCGGCGATGTCCGATTGCTGGTTGGGATCGGCCCAGGGGTTTTGATCGAGACCGGTTCGGATGGTCACCTTACAGTGGAGCGCTTTTGCCCACCGCTGCGCGACTTGGCTCACAATTTCGTCATGGACCGTGTGAATACCGGTGTCCTTGACCAACGCGCTCATGTCATTCCTCCCTTAGGGCGTTCCGGACTAGGGTTCCGGCCGTGTACTAGGAGCATCCACTGGTCGCGCCGCAACTGACGCATTTCAAGCAGGTTCCGTTGCGGACCATCGTAAATTGTTTACACTCCGGGCAGGGATCGCCTTCGTAGCCTTTGACCTTCGCGCTCTGGACCTCGGTCAGTGTGAGCGTCTCCCGCATGATTTCGACCTGCCGTGCAAGGCCATGTCCATTGCCGTGGCCGTTGCCTTTTCCCCCGCCGTTGC
>OMJK01000038.1 GCA_900299325.1 Nitrospiraceae bacterium
ACATCTTTATTTTCGACCTGCGCTTCGACCTCGACCGGATGATCGTGGGGCACTACGACGAGCAACTGCTGGGCCGGCTGCACCACGCCGCCGATGGTATGCACGGCGAGTTGCTGCACCACGCCGTCAATCGGGGTCGTCAACCGCTGCAGCTTGGCCTTCTGCCCCGCTTTGGTCACATCCTGCACCAGCGAAGCCGCCTTGGTTTCGGTCGTCGACAGTTCCGCCTGCTTCATCTGCTGAAATTCCGATACCGTCGCCCGGTAATTTTTTTCCGCTTCCGACAGGGCCGCTTGATCCTGCACCAGTTTCTGGCGCTGAACGGCCAGATCCTGCGTCTTGTCGATGCGCTGCCCCTCCGCCTGGAGGTAATCCATTTTGGTCACCGCATCGCGCTCCAGCAGCTTCTTGTAGGTTTCGGCCTTTTCGGTTTCCATGGGCACGGTCGCTTCCAGCCGGCGGATGTTTTCTTTCGTCTGGTCGAGCGCCGCCTTCCGCTGCTCGATCAAGTGTTGCGCCGCATCCACTTTGGCTTGAAATTCCGTCAACTGGTCCTGCAACAGTTGCTGCTGCAGCTGCACATACCGGGGATCGCCGTCCGTCGGCGCATCGAGCGTGCCCTTCCCGGCGATCAACGCCCGCAGACGGGCCGAGTCTACTTTGGCCGCCCGGTATTCGTTCGACGCGCGATCGTGATCGGCCCGGTTCTGCGTGGGATCCAATTCGATGAGCACGTCGCCTTTTTTCACCGCCTGCCCGTCCTGCACGCGGATCGCGGTGATGACGCCCGTTTCGTAGGGCTGAATGATCTTCGAATAGCCGCTGGCGATGATCTTGCCCTGCGCCGTCGCCACAATGTCGATCCAGCCGAACGTCGCCCAGAGCACGCCGGCCGTGACGACCAGCATGATCGTCCACAGAATGGCGCGCCCGATCGGAGACGGAGGCGCATGCTGAATTTCGAGCACCGCCGGCAAGAATTCCGTCGCCCGCCCGCCTGGCACCGTACCGAGCGAGCGGCTCCCTTCGGTCTGCCATGCCGCTTTGAAGACCGTCCAATGTCGTGAGAGCGCGCCAAATACCATCGACAATCCCCTTAGTGCTCCATGGAACCCCGTCCAGCCTGCAACCGGCACAACTGCGCATAAAATCCGTTCAGGCGCAGCAAGTCGTCGTGACCGCCCTCCTCGATGATGTCGCCCTTTTCGACCACGTAAATCCGATGGGCCGGCCGCACCGTGCTGAGGCGATGGGCGATGACGAACACCGTTCGTCCTTTGCAGATCAGCGCCATGTTCTTCTGGATGATGGCTTCCGATTCGTAATCCAACGCGCTGGTCGCCTCGTCGAAAATCAGGATGCGGGGATTGGCCACCAGCGCGCGGGCGATTGCAATGCGCTGACGCTGGCCGCCGGAGAGCGAACAGCCGTGCTCGCCGACCATCGTGTCATAGCCTTCCGGCAGATCGAGAATGAACTCGTGCGCGCCGGCCAGCCTCGCCGCCTGGATTACCCGCTCCATCGACAAGCCGGGATCGGTCAGCGCAATGTTGTCCCGCACCGTGCGGTTGAACAGGAAATTCTCCTGCAGCACCACGCCGACCTGCCGCCGCAACCAGGCCGGATCGACCTGCGCCAAATCGACGCCGTCGACCAGGATACGGCCCCGCTCCGGCACATAGAGCCGCTGCAGCAACTTGGCGATGGTGCTTTTGCCGGAGCCCGATCGCCCGACGATGCCGATGACCTTGCCAGCCTCGACGGAGAACGAAACTTTACGGAGCACCTCCGTCCCGTCGGCGCGATAGCGGAACGTCACATTCTCGAACACGACGTGCCCGACCACCTTGGGAAGCGTCGTCCGATTGGGGTTGTAGGACGGTTCGGGCTGCGTGTTGAGCACGTCGCCCAACCGCTGCACGGAAATGCCGACTTGCTGAAACTCCTGCCAGAGATTCACCAGCCGCAGGAGCGGCCCCGTCACTTGGGCCGACAGCATATTGAAGGCGATCAGCTGCCCGATGCTGAGGTCGCCGTCGATCACGCGATAGGCCCCGACCCACAACACCGCGACGGTCGTAATCTTCTGCACCCCGCCTGCAATCTGCCCGGCGATCGTAATCAAACTCGTGGCGCGGAAACTGGCTCGCACATAGCCGGCCAGCTGCTCTTCCCACTTGCGCAGGAGCGGCGGCTCGACCGCCATCGCTTTCACCGTCTGGATGCCGCTCACCGCCTCGACGAGAAACGACTGATTCTCCGCCCCGCGATTGAACTTTTCATGCAACCGGGCCCGGATGGCCGGCGTAATCGCAATGGAGAGCAAGGCATACACCGGCAAGGATGCCATCACCACGACCGTGAGGATCGGGCTGTAGAACCACATGACGGCCAGGAACACGGAGATAAAGAACGAATCCAGGACGACGGTGACGGAGTTGCTCGTCAGGAACTGCCGGATCTGCTCCAGTTCGCGCACCCGCGCCACCGTATCGCCGACGCGCCGCGCCTCGAAGTACGACAACGGCAGCGCCAGAATGTGCCGGAACAATTGCGCGCCGAGCCCGACGTCGATCCGGTTCGTGGTGTGGGAGAAGAGATACGTCCGGAGTCCGCCCAGGACCGCATCGAAGACGGCCATGGTTATCATGCCCACCGCCAGCACATGCAGCGTGGTGAATCCCTTGTGCACCAGCACCTTGTCGATCACGACCTGCGTGAAGAGCGGGGTCAGCAGAGCGAAGAGTTGCACAAAGAACGAGGCGACCAGCACTTCGCCCAGAAACTTGCGGTACTTCACAACGGCGGGAATGAACCACGTAAAGTCGAACTTCAGATCCTGCATCCGCAGACCGGCCCGCTTCGTGAACAGCAGCAGTTCGCCGGTCCAGACAGCCTCAAACTGTTCACGCGTCAGAATCACCGGACGCCCTTCGGTCGGATCCTGGGTCAGCACCTTTTCGCCGTCGACTTTGGCCAGCAGAACATACCGGCCGTCTGTTCGTTTCATCATTGCCGGAAGCGGCGTACCGGGCAGCTTGCTCCACTTGGTCTTCAGCATGCCGGCCTTCAGGCCGAGATGCTTGGCGGCACGGAGAAGTTGCGTGTCGGACAGCGGTTCGCCGGATTGGCCGAACTGATGGCGCAGTTGCGAGCCATCGGCGGGCAGATCATAGAACCGGGCCAGAAGCAGCAGGCAGATCAGTCCCGTGTCCGCAG
>OMJK01000039.1 GCA_900299325.1 Nitrospiraceae bacterium
GCGTCGCCGAACGCGCAGACCGTGCGGCCGGCGATGTTCTTGCACAGATCCGACAGGGTTTCAAGGTCCTGGGCGCGCCCCCGTTTGGCGACGATCCGCCGCATCGTTTGCACAAGCCACGAGCTGCCTTCGCGGCAGGGACTGCACTTGCCGCAGGACTCGTGGTAGAAAAATTCCATCAGCCGGAGCGCCGCCCAGACCATGCTGGTGCCGTCTTCCATCACGGTCACGCCGCCGGACCCCAGCATCGACCCCGCCGCCGCGACCGATTCGAAGTCCAGCTTGACGTCGAGATGATCCGGAGTGAGAAACGGCGCCGATGCGCCGCCGGGGATGAACGCCTTGAGCGGCTTATCGGACCGCATCCCGCCCGCATGTTCGTAGATCAATTCGCGCACCGTGATCCCCATCGGCACTTCGTAATTGCCCGGCGCTTTCACGTGGCCGCTGACGCAGAAGATCCGCGTGCCCGTGCTTTTGGGCGGCGAGCCGATCGACGCGAACCACTCCGGACCTTTGGTGAGAATATGCGGAAGGTTCGCGAGGGTTTCCACGTTGTTCACGACCGTGGGCTTGTTATAAAGCCCGTGTGTGGCAGGGAAGGGCGGCTTCACGCGCGGCAGGCCGCGTTTGCCTTCGAGCGATTCCAGCAGCGCCGTTTCCTCGCCGCAGATATAGGCGCCGGCGCCGCGATGGACCCAGACGTCGACATTCACACCGGTGCCGAGGATGTTCTTGCCGATGTAGCCGGCCGCCCGCGCTTCGCCGATGGCCCGTTCGAGAATCTGCGAGCCCAACACCATTTCGCCGCGGATATAAATGTAGGCGGACTCCGCGCCGATGGCGTAGCCGGCCAACACGATGCCTTCCAGGAGCTGGTGCGGGTCGCGCTCCATGAGCTGGCGATCTTTGAACGTCCCGGGCTCGCTCTCGTCGGCGTTGCAGCAGAGATAGCGGGGGCCTTGGTATTCTTTGGGCAGGAACCCCCACTTCACCCCGGTGGGGAAGCCGGCGCCGCCGCGTCCGCGCAGGCCGGACTTCATTACCTTGGCGGTGACGTCGCCGGGCGCGACTTTTCCGAGCATGTTGCGCAACGCCTGATAGCCGCCGGTGCGCTCATACTCCTTGAGCGAGCCGGTGTACCCGGGCTGCATCATGTTTTTGAGCAGGATCAGTTCGTACTTCGGCATTAGGTCTTCACCGGTTCCGGCCACATATACGGGCCGCTCTTCAGCGAACTGGTGCCGGTGGCTCTCAAATCGGCGATGATGCGGTCCACCTTCTCTTCGGTCAGCCGTTCGTAATAATCGTCGTTGATCTGCATCATCGGGCCGGTGCCGCAGGCAGCCAGACATTCCACGGTGCTCAGGGTGAACAGTCCATCGGACGTCGTTTCGCCGGGCGCAATACCGAGCTTGGCTTTCAACCAGCGGACGACAGTATCGGAGCCGACCAGCGCGCACATCAACGATTTGCAGACCTGAATATGGTACTTGCCGACTTTTTTCAGGTTGAGCATCGTGTAGAACGTCGCCGTTTCGTAGACCTGCGGCGGCGTGAGGCCCAGCAGACCGGCGATTTCCTTCATGGCCGGTTCGGTGATGTAGCCCTGGTCTCGCTGCGCCAGATACAGCAGCGGAATCAACGCCGAGCGCTTCACCGGATAGCGGTTTAAGATGTCGTTGATCTCTTTCTGGTACTTGTCTTTCAACATATGGCCTGCAACGGCATTCCTTCGTGATGCGTGATGTGTGATGCGTGATGCGATCGGACAGGCGCCATTCGCATGACGTATGACGCATGACGTTTCACGTTCATCGGTCACACTCCCCCATAACGATATCGTACGTGCCGAAGATCGTGATGATGTCGGAAATCAGGTACCCGCGCGCCATGTGGTCGAACGCGCCCATGTGCACGAACGACGGAGAGCGGATCTTCAGCCGATAGGGCCGGGCGCTGCCGTCGCTGATGATGAAGAAGCCCAGCTCGCCTTTCGGCGCCTCCGTCGCGCAATACGTTTCCGCCTTGGGCGGCTTGAAGCCCTGCGTAAAGATGATGAAATGGTGAATCAGGCTTTCCATGTCCCGCATCACTTGCGGCTTGGGCGGCGGAATGTACTGCGGGACCTCGGCCATGATCGCTCCGGACGGCAGTTGATCGAGACATTGCGCGATGATCCGCGCGCTCTGCCGCATTTCCTCCATGCGGATCCAGTAACGGTCGTAGGTGTCGCCGTTCTTGCCGACCGGCACTTCCCAGTCCACCTTGTGGTAGACGCCGTAGGGCTCGAGCTTGCGGATATCGTAGGCCACGCCGGAGCCGCGCAGCGTCGGCCCGGTCAGTCCGAAGTTGATTGCGTCCTCAGCCGAGATTACCGCCACGTTTTTCGTCCGTCCCAACCAGATGCGATTCGAGGCGATCAGCGAATCGTACTCGCGCACCTTGTCCGGAAACGTTTCGAGGAACGTTTTGAGCCGCAGCACGAGGTCGGGCGTGAAATCGCTGTCCACGCC
>OMJK01000040.1 GCA_900299325.1 Nitrospiraceae bacterium
CACGACCGTGTATCAGCACTGGTATGTCCGGCCGGACGGCGGGAAACAGTTCACGCATGCCGATAAAATTCCCGTGAAGATCTCCGGGGGGCGTGCCGGCGGGTATCGCGCCTATACCTTCAAGCAGCGGCTGGATCCGGGCGACTGGCGGGTGGATGTGGAAACGGCAGATGGACGGGTGATCGGGCGGGTGAACGTCCAAGTGGAACGGGAGCATGTCTCCGGCATTCCACTCGCGACCGTGCAGTACTAATTCCCCCGCGGTACGTTTCGTGATCCGGAATCGGCGATCGCGACGTTGCGAGGCGGCTACGATGGGGTAGTGGCCGGTTTTTGCACGTCGCTGTTGGACGGGTCGCTCATCGAGAGCAGATACGGTTTCATGACGGCCATAGCCCGGCGCTGTTTGGCCGACGGATAGTACGGGCCCGGTTCGCTCCGGTAATAGCGTTTCTCGAAGTGCTCGATGATTTGAATCGCCCGCTTCGGGTCGCCCCGTTGGGCCAATAACGACGTCAGGCGCAAATAGGCCGGGACAAGCAGGGAGAGGTGCTGTTCCTCTTTTGCTTTGTCGATCACGGTGCCGTAGGCGGCGGCGGATTGAATTGGATTGCGCCGTTCGGTTGACAACGCGGTCAGCATCTGGATCCCCATCAGGTCACGGTCGGCGTCGGGGATCGATTCGCGCCAGCCTTTTGAGAATCTGACAAGTTCTTCCTGGGACAGCTTCAACCAGCCGTCTGATTTCGACGCCGCAAGGTGTTTGGCCAGGTAGTTCGCTTCCTTCCAGCCGCCGTGGAATCCGATCAACACACTGGCGCACACATCGGGGGTCTTACATGGCGTTCCCAAGGGGGAGAATCCCGGTGCTTCGGCCAGGCGGGGGAGAAAGGCGGTTCCATGAGTGTCCCGGCAGGCCGGGCATAGCTGGTTGGTGTCCGGTGCGACAAATAAATACAACCGTGGTCCGACCTGGTGGAACAATCCGAACACTAAACGATGGCCAGCCGAAATTTTCCGATCACGGTGCCGCCAGGCAATCAGCAGACCTAGAAGGAGTCCGAGGTAGGGCACAATGGGGAGAATGACCAGTTTCATGATCTTTACAGCCTAATAATGTGATCGTAGCTCCGCTTGCCACGCGAAACTAGCGTGCTTGGGTGGGGCAGGGCCCCCTCGAAAGGAGGGCCAACCGCAAGCCGTCAGGTGTGGGACAGGATCGCATCGCTTGAGTGAGACCTGATCTATCCGTATGATGCGGGGTTATGAAAGGCTCGGCAGCGCTTGCCCCCTGTCCCTCCAGTCCGAACTGTGTGTCGACCCTGGCGACGGATGACGGCCATGCCATCGCACCGTTTCGGTACCGGAAAGCCAGAGCCGAAGCCAAAGAAGTGCTCAAGGACGCAATCCGCTCAATGCCCCGCACCAAACTGGTCGAAGAGGAGGATGCCTACCTCCATTACGAGTTCACCAGCCTGCTCTTACGCTTTGTCGATGACGTCGAGTTCGTGCTCGACGATGAGACCAAGACCATTCACTTCCGCTCCGCCTCCCGCACCGGTTACGGCGATTTCGGGGTGAACCGACAGCGGATGGAAGAGATTCGCCGTCTCGTTGCCGTCAAGGTGTGACCTGCCCGTCCAACCCTGCCTGTTGCGCTCGCTTTCTCGCACTGGAATCCAACGCCGCGGCTTGGTAGCGTAATTGAAACCAGCCTGTGGCTATGCGCGAGCGGGGGAGCCTATGGCAATCCACACGTTCACAGCGGTGGTGAAAGGGGTCCGGCCCCTGACCCATGATGTCCGCGAGCTTGATCTGGCGCTGATCGAGCCGGCGGCCATCCAGTTCAAGGCCGGACAGTTTGTTTCCTTTGACGTGCCGAAGGCGGGACGTCCCGCGCCGGTCACACGGCCCTATTCCATCGTCTCACCGCCCTCGGTCCAGGACCGGATCACATTGCTTCTGAATCTGGTGCCCGGCGGACCCGGCTCGACCTATCTGTTCAGTCTCAACACCGGTGACCGGACGGTCTTCAAAGGGCCGACCGGTGCGTTCTATCTCCGTGACGAGGAAAGTCGCAATCTACTTTTTGTGGCCACCGGGACGGGGATTGCCCCCATCCGGTCGATGATTGCGACCCAGTTAGCACGCCGGACGAACCAGACAGTGACGCTGTTCTGGGGGTTGAGAAGCCAGCGGGACCTCTATTACCAGGCAGAATTTGCCGAACTGGCTCGGGCGCATTCCCATTTCTCCTTTACCACGATCCTCTCCCGCCCCGAGCCCGGCTGGACCGGGAGTACCGGTCGTGTCACGGCGTTGGTCCAGGAGCGGGTCGCCTCTGTTCAAAACCTGGCGGTCTATCTTTGCGGGAACGGCGGGATGATCCGTGACGTTACCACGCTCATCCAGGGCCGCGGGCTCTGCCCGATTTATCGCGAGAAATACTACGACGGGTAAGCCGGATTCGGGTGGCGTGAGCGTGCGGGAAAATTCGCGCTACTTGGCTGCAGGCTTGGGTCCGAGCCGCGTCGTGTGCTGGAACACGCACTTCGGGCAGGTGTAGTGGACGAACTGGTTGGCGCCCACCAGACGTTTCTTCATCGGAACCTTGCACCAGGTACAAAGGCGATCGGGGAGCGTTGCGGGAGTTGAAGGGGTGTCGCCGGCCATGGCGGCATTCTCTCCGAGGCTCACGGATGGTGTCAACCGCGTCCGGAGAGGAGTGCGCGCGGGCGTCGGAAAATTTTTCGATTGGCGTGCAGCATTTCAAAAAAATCGTGGTATAGTGCGAACCAGTAGAACGTCGTTCAGTTTTTTCATCCTCCAACAGAAAGGCGTACAGCCGCTATGAGCATCTCAACCGGGTCCGAGTCCACGATCTTACCAACGAACGCCCCAGCGGCCTCGCCGCTTCCCGTCCAGGACATGGTGGGAGCCGGCAAAGCGTGGGGACTCTGTACTGCGGTCGACCTCCAAGATTGCAATCCCGATTTCATCCGCGACCCCGAACATATCAAGCGCTATGTCGTCGAGCTGTGCGAGTTGATCGGCATGAACCGGTTCGGCGACTGCCAGGTCGTCAACTTCGGCGAAGGCCGCGTGGCCGGCTACTCCATGGTGCAGCTGATCTCGACATCGCTGATCAGCGGGCATTTCGCCAACGACACCAACAACGCGTACCTCGACATCTTCAGTTGCAAGGGCTACGATCCTGCCGTCGTGGAATCCTTTTCCAAGGAATTCTTCGGCGCCCGCCGCAGCACGGCGACGGCCACGCTGCGCTATTAACAAGGTGACGATCCGGTCGGGAGCCGCGGAAACCCGGCTCCCGACCGGTCGGCGCTCCCCACTGCATCCGTTTTCTGTATGAACGCCGTGTTCTCTTCCGTGAACTGACGCTAGGCGGGGTATTGCAGCGGCGCAGACGGAACCGGGTCTGCGTGAGTCTCGGCCAGATTCCGCGGGAACCGTTCTTCCAGAATCATATACATCGTCGGGACGAGGAACAGCGTCAGCAGTGTGGAGACGCTGAGACCGCCGACGACCGCCCGCGCCAGCGGCGCGTTCGTTTCGCCGCCGGTACCCCAGCCGATGGCCATCGGCAGCAGGCCGAACACGGTGGCCAGCGACGTCATCAAAATCGGGCGCAGCCTGGTTCGCGAGGCCGTGACGACGGCGTCGAACAGGGGGCGGCCTTTCCGGCGCAGAACGTTCGTGTAGTCGACCAGCAGCACGCCGTTCGAGACGACAATGCCGAGCATCATGATGATGCCCATCATGGATGTCGTGGAAAGCGTTGTGTTGGTCAGGAACAGGATGAGAATGACACCGGGAAATCCCATTGGTACGGAAAACATGATGATGAAGGGATCGATCAGCGATTTGAACTGGGCCGCCATGACCATGTAGACCAGCACGAGCGCCAGGATCGTGGCGAAGCGCAGACCTTCGAACGTTTCGCGTTGCTGCTGGATCTGGCCGGCGAGCTTGATGCTGAACCCCGTCGGCAGCTGCAGGCTGGCGATGCCGGCCTCCAGATCGTCGGCGATGGCGCCGAGGTCGCGGTTGACCGGGTTGGCCGTGATGTGGATGACCCGCTGAAAGTATTTCCGGTCGATCTTCACCGGTCCGGCGTTCAGTTTCAGGGAGGCCACGTTCTTCAACAGCACCGGTTCGCCGTTTCTCGCCGTCAGAATGATGTTCTCGATGTCGGTCAGGTCTTTGCGGTGTTCCTCCGCCAGCCAGGCGCTGATGTAGTATTCGTTGCCGTTCTGCGGATCGGTGTAGATGATCGGATCGGTCTGGCCGTTGCCGTTCAGCGAGAACAGGACTGCATTGGCGACGTCGCTTTCGCTGATACCGAGCAGCGCCGCTTTCTCCCGGTCAACCACCACGTTGATCTCCGGATAATTCTCCTCGCGGCTGACCTCGATGTCGGCCAGACCCGTGGTTTTGTGCATCAGTTCCTCGACCTGCCGGATCACGGTGCGGGCCTTCTCGAAATCGTAGCCGTAGATTTCCACGTCGACTGCTTTCTGCGATCCGAAACTGGTCACCCGCTTTACGATCCCGCCCGGATCGAAGAACATCGCCACGCCGGGGAACAGCTTGATGATCTTGGGCCGGACGTCGTTCAAAATCTGCACCTGGTTGCGCGAGCGCTTGTCGGGGGACACCAGATAGACCGAAATGACCGACGTGTGCGGGCCGGTGTTGGCGTTAAAGAGCGAGGAGCGGCCCTGCGACAGCACGCCGGTGCTGGACATGATGGTCTGCAATTCGTCCGGCGGAATGTTCTCGCGCAGGACCCGCTCCACTTCGGCGACCATCTGTTCCGTCTTCTCGACCCGCTGGCCGACCGGCGCGCGGAAGTTGATCCGGAACTGGCTTTCGTCCGATACCGGCAGGAATTCCGTGCCGATTTTCGGGAGCAGCAGGAGCGAGGCGGCGAAGAGCAACAGAATGCCGGCGATGAACACCCTCCGGTGGGCGAGAACCCAGCGGAGCGAGTCTTCATACCCGCGGTCGAGCGATTCGTAGCGGACGCGGCTCCAGGTCATCAGCCGCACGAACCAGTTCGGCATGGATTGGTGTGCTTCCCGCTCGGGCTTGAGGAATTTGAAACACAGCGCCGGCGTGACCGTCCGCGACACGAAGAACGAAGTGAAGAGGGCGATGGCGATCGTGAGGGTCAGCGGGATCAGCAGCAGCCGCGCGATGCCGACGACGAAGAAAATCGGCAGAAACACGACGACCGTCGTGACGGTCGAAGCGAGGATTGGCATGGCCACTTCGCGTGCGGCTTCGAGGATGGCGTGCCAGCGGTGCTGGTCGCTGTTGAGGTGGCGCTGGATATTTTCCAGTTCCACGATCGAGTCGTCCACCAGGCGGCCGATGCCGAGCGCCAGGCCGCCCAGCGTAAACACGTTCAGCGTCTGGCCTGTGAAGTAGAGCACGATGAACGTCACCATGATCGAGAGCGGAATCGCCACGGAAATGATCAGTGTGCTGGTGAGATTGCGCAGAAAGATCAGGATGACGGCGGCGGCCAGCACGGAGCCGTGCAGCGCCTGCTCGATGAGGTTGTTGATGGACTGGCGGATGTAGACCGATTGATCGAACGAAATGCCGAGCGTGACGCTGGGCGGAATGCCGATCATCTTCGGCAGCGCTTTGCGCAGCGCGTCGACCACTTCGACCGTGTTTGCGATCGGCTGCTTGTTGACGCGCAGGTAGACCGCGCGCGCGCCGTTCGTCCGGACGACGTTCGTCTGAATGTCCGACGAGTCGGTGACGGTGCCCAGGTCGCGCACGCGGACCGGGTTGCCCTGCTGGTTGACCTTGACGATGACGTCCTGGATCGGGTCGACCGTTTTGAACTGGTTGTTGGTGAAGACGTTGTAATCCAGATTGCCGGCTTTGATGTCGCCGGACGGCAGGATCAGGTTCGCGGCCTTCACCGATTTGACGACGTCGAGGATCGACAGCCCGCGGGCGTTGAGCAGGGCCGGGTCCAGGTTGATGTTGATCTGCCGGATTTTGCCGCCTTCGACCGTCGCGGCGGCCACGTTGGCGATCTGCTCGATTTGGGGCGCAATGGTGTTGAACGCGAGGTCGTACAGGGCCCGCTCGTCCAGGTCTTCGCTCGAGACGGTGACGAAGGAGACCGGGATGTTGGAGATGTCGAATTTGACGATGAACGGCTGCAGAATGCCCGGCGGCAGGCTGTTGAGGATTTGCGTGACCCGCTGCATCACCTCCATCTGGCCGACGTTGATGTCGGCGCCCCAGTTGAACCAGATCTGCACCGCGCCGATGCCCTGCTTCGCGAACGACTCCACGTGCTCGACGTTCGAAGCCGAACTGACCGCCTTCTCGATCGGGTAGACGACGCTCTGCTCGATGTCGAGCGGCGGCGCCCCCTTATAAATGACGCCGACGAAGGCGACGGGCACCTGAATGTTAGGGAACAGGTCGACGGGCAGCCGGTCCAGGGAGGTGGCGCCCAGCACCACCATCGCCAGCGACAGCATCAGGATGCCAATGCGATTCCGGAGCGCGAGAAGAGTCAGCCACATGATGCGACGTGCAGTGATGCGTGATGTGTCATGCGTGATGAGTTAGGGATTGTGGAGGGCGGTAATCGCAAGCAGCCGATCACTCATCACCCATCACTCTTCACGGGGTTCAGCGGTTGCGTCAGGACCGGGGTGCCGTCGTGCACGAGATCCTTGCCGGAGACGATCACCTGTTCGTCGCCGGTCAGCCCCTTGGTAATCTCCACGCGGTTGTCGTCGCGGGCGCCGATGTCCACGTTGACTCGTTGCGCCTTGCCGTCCTGCACGATGTAGACGTACTGCATGTCTTCCAACCGGCTGACGGCATCGATGGGCACCTGCACGGCCTTCGGGTGCATGCCGACCACCGCTTCGACGCGGGCGAACATACCGCCTTTCAGCCGGCGGTCTTTGTTCGGCAGGTCGATCTCAACGGTCATCGTGCGGGTCGCCCGGTTCAGGGCCTGGACGATGCGCGTCACCGTGCCTTCGAACACCCGGTCGGGATAGGCCTCGGCCCGCACCTCGGCCGTCTGGCCGATCTTCACGAGCGGGATGTCTTTTTCCACCACCTCGATCAGGATGCGCACGGTATCGATGTCGTGCAGGCTTAAAATGCCGCGCGAGTTCGTCGACGTGCTGGCCGTCGCGCTCGTGACGTACGCGCCCGGATCGAGATTGCGCTCGGACACGTAGCCGGTGAAGGGCGCCCGGATGTAGGAGTAGGCCAGGTTGGTGTCGGCCTGGGCGAGCGCGACCTCCATCTGTTTCACCTGCGCCCGCAGCGATTCCAGCGCGGCGGTCGCGGTGTCGTGGTTGGCCTGGGCATTGTCGAGATCCTGCTGCGAAACGAACTGCTCCTTGATCAAGGCGCGCATCCGCTCGAGCGTCAGCACCGCACTGCGAACGGTGGCTTCCTGCTGCGTCACCTTGGCCTTGGCGGCGGCCAGGTTGGCCTTCGCCTGATTGACGGCGTGCTGATAGTCCGTGTGATCGATTTCGACGAGCAGCTGATTGGTCTTCACGAAGTCGCCCTTGTCTACGTGGATCTTGGCGATATAGCCGTCCACATGCGAGAAAAGATTCACGGCCTGATTGGGAATGATATCGGCCGTGTAGCTCAGACGGATTTCCAGATCCTCTTTCACCGGGCTGACGGTGCCGACGGTGATGACGCGCGTCTTGCGCTGGTCGGTTTTGGCGCCGCTGCTCAGGCGGAAGACGACGAGGGCCGTCACGGCGAAGAAAATGATGACGCCGAGGACGATCAGCGGATGTTTCGTGAGGCGGCTCATCGGGTCACCTGGTTCGGCGTCTGGAGCGTACCGGCCCGGAGTCCGCCGAGAAACAGCGCGACATATTCCCGCACGGTCTCCTCGTGCGTCCGGTGCATCGGCAGGCCGAAGATGTCGTGCAGCAACCGGTGGTGGACGATCACTCCGAAGAAGGCCCGGGCGGCCAATAACGGATCGACCGGCCGGAAGGCGCCGTCGGCGATCCGCTGGCGGATGTAGCCGGCCAACAGGTCGTAGAAGACGCTGTACTGTTGTTTGAAAAACATGTCGGACATTTCATGCCCTTCCAGGGCGCTATACAGGAGCAGACGCAGCAGCGTCGGATCGGCGCCTTTGCGGATGCGGTAGCTGGCCAGGGCGGTGAACAGGCGTTCGTCGTCCTGTTTCTTCGCCGCTTCCTCGACGGTGCCGCGCAACTCCGAGTACTGCCCTTTCTCCGCAAGGATCGCGGCGTACAGGGCGCGCTTTGTCGGGAAGTATTTGAAGAGCAGCGCCTCGCTCACACCGGCGGTCTTCGCAATCTCTTTTGTGGTGGTCCCGCTGAAGCCCTTGGCCGCGAACAGCGACGCGGCGGTCAGGATGATACTTGCCTCTCGCTCGCGGGCTGAGGCCCGATTCCCATTGGTCTTGTGAGCCGTCGCCTTCATAATAGTGAGTAAGTGATTACTCACCTTTAAGGCTACCATGCGCCTCTTATAGGTGGCAAGCAGAAGGCCGTTTTCTTCAGCGCAACGGGTGCTGTTCAGGGAAGGATGGGCAAATCGTCACGTTGTGGGAAGGCGTGGACGGGGAGCGAAAAGGAGGGTCGTTAAGCAGCCGTCTACTGGCGGGTCTTGGCCCAGGCTTTCTGATACTCCTCGAACGAGTCCACTTCCATCCAACCTTTGAAGATCGGCATGGCCTGGACGGTATGACCCCGGTCGATCAGTTCCTGAATCATATCGGTGAAAGAGGCCTTGGCAAGGCTGCCGGCCTCGTGGAAAGCGGTCGATTTATACTTCTCTTGCGCGGAGTGATAGCCGTCGCGCAGGGCCTGGGTACCCTTTTCGGAGAACATGGCCATGCCGATGAATTCGCCATGCGCCTGTTCATGGGGCACGTACTGGCCGATCGTACCGATCCGGTGCTCGCCTTCAGGCAGCACGAAACGGGACAGATAGCTTGTGCCCGGAGGGTCGACCAGCGACACGAGGTCCGGATTAAGGTGCGCCGGTTGGGCGCCGCGCCGGGCATCGTCCTTCCAGGCGAGGTCCACCACCAGCGCAATGTCGGCCGGACTCTTCAAGAGCTTTTCGAGCACGGCAGTGTCGAACATGATGTCGCCGTACAGGACGATCGTCCGGCCCTTCAACTCGTTCTCCGCGCAGAAGATGGAGAACAGTTCGCCTGTGCTCTCGTACCGGTCGTTGTCGTAATAGCGGATGTTCGGCAGCGCGATCGCTTCCTTTTTGTACCCGCGCACCAGAGCGATCTCTTTGATGTTGCACTCATTGAGCGCCGCCACCTGTCGTTCGAGAATCGTTTTGCCCTTGATGTCGAGCAGACACTTCGGCTTGTCCTCGATCAGCGGGAGCAGCTGCTTCTCGAAGCCCGCGGCCGCGATGACGGCGGTAATTTTTTCGCCGCCCACCGGCAGGAATTGCTTTTCGTCCTGCTCCATCTGCGGGACACCGACGATATCGTAGACTTCCGGCAGCGTGACGATGCGGTCGTTGGCTGCGCCCGGGCGGGTGTCTTTCTTGATAAGGTCCAGCGCGTCGCGCATCGCGCGGATCGCGGCCCGCACCGGCTGGTTCGCATAGATGATGATCTTGGCGCCGGCTTCTTCCAGTTCCGCCGCGGTGGTCTGGTCGAAAATCGTGGGCACCACGACCAGCGGCACGCGGCCGGACCAGGCTTTGTACACCGCTTTCAACTCGTCGAACTTTTTTGACTTAGAGTGAATCAGCACCGCGTCGGCGCCGGCTTCGGCGTAGGCCTCCGCCCGTTTGAGCGCTTCGTCCTGGCCCCACCCCGCGATCAACGCTTCCGTTCGCGCGATGATCATGAACTCCGGGAAGATCTGCGCGGCTTTGGCGGCTTTGATTTTGCCACAGTGTTCTTCAATCGGGATCAATTCACGGCGGACGCCGGCGTAAAAGCTGCACCGCTTCGGGTAGACGTTGTCTTCAATGCATATGGCGGCGATGCCGGCCCGCTCGCGGTCGTTGACTGCGCGCATGACGTTCAGCGCGTTGCCGTAACCGGTGTCGCAGTCGGCGATGATGGGGATCGAGACCGCTTCGGCGATATTGCGTTCGACGGCGAGTTGTTCGCTGGAGTCGATGAAGCTGGCGTCGGGAATACACTTGAGCGACGCGGAAATGGCGAAGCCGCTGGCCCAAATGGCGTCGAAGCCGGCCCGCTCGATGAGCCGCGCGCTCAGCGCGTCGTGCGCGCCCACGGCCTTGATGGCGCCTGGGCGCTTCATAAGCGCCCGTAGCTTAACGGCGTTATTCATAATCTTCTCATCATGCGGGGGCGGCAAGGGCCTTGTCAATGGGCAGTTCACGCCGCGTGTCAGAACACGGTGGTGGACTGGCCTTCGGAGAGCTTTTCCCGCAACGTCCGGCTTTCGAAAAAAACGATCCCGCGCTCGAAGCGGACTTCGTAGCGCAGCGTCACTTCCGTATCGAAACCGTGCCAGGCGTAGACTTTCACCGGACCGACGGCAATCTGCCCGGGCGTGCGATCCAGCGGACCGTAGGTAGTCTGGAGGTAGTCGAGGATTTTCTCGTGCGTGTCTTTGCCCTGATAGCGGACGGTCACGCGCCCGAACTTGCCCTCGAACGTGGTGAAGCGCATCGACTCGACCGCAGCCGAGCCGAGCACCGGCGGCGTGCCCTTCAACTCATAGCTGCGGAGCCGGCCGGTATCGTCCACTTTGGCGAACTGCTCCGTCTCCGTGAAAGCGGCGCCCCAGGGAATCCCTTCGAAGCCGTTCGGGTCGTTCACGATCGGGACGGCGAACGCAGACGCGGCCAGCAGCA
>OMJK01000041.1 GCA_900299325.1 Nitrospiraceae bacterium
CCCGCCACCAGGATCAGCGCCGGGCGAGGCGGGGACGACACGGATTGCCGGTGTTCTCTCTCGTGGGGTACACCAACGTCGGAAAGTCGACCTTGCTGAATGTGCTGACCAAGAGCCGGGTCTCGGCCGAAGACCGGGTCTTCGAGACGCTGGACACCACCAGCCGCCGTCTGCGCTTCCCGCAGGACCGCGAAGTCATCGTCACCGACACCGTCGGCTTCATCCGCGATCTGCCGAAAGAACTGGTCGGCGCGTTCCGCACCACGCTCGAAGAGCTGCGCGAAGCGGACCTGCTCCTGCACGTCGTCGACGCCGGCGCCACGGACGTGGACATCCAGATCACCGCCGTGCTCGCCATTCTTCGCGAACTCACTCTCGATCAGATTCCGCGCGTGCTCGTCTTCAACAAATGCGACCGGCTCCCGCCCGAACAGGTGGAACCGCTCTGCCGGCGCTACGGCGCCATCGGCCTGTCGGCATTGCAGCCCGCCACGTTGCGTCCGCTCCTGGACCGCCTCGAACGGCACGTCCATGCCCTGGGAGCCGACCGGCTGCTCGACACCCGCACCGACCACGCACCAGCGCTTGCATCTCGTCCCTGACCCGCTGCACAATCGCCGCGTGGGCACCGCATCGCGCTCGACTCCACCATCACGGAATCCGACCCGTATCGCCACGGCGCTGCTTCAGACCATGCCGCACGCCGACATGGAGCTGACCCATCGGTCGCCATGGGAACTGCTGGTCGCCACCATCCTGTCCGCCCAGTGCACGGACCAGCGCGTCAACCGGGTGACACCGGCCCTGTTCAAACGCTACCGCCAGCCCCGCGACTACGCGCGAGCCGCCGTGCCGGAGTTGGAAGGGCTCATCCGGTCGACCGGCTTCTATAAGAGCAAAGCGAAGCACCTCATCGGCTGCGCACGCGCAGTCGACGAACGCTTCCAGGGCCACGTGCCGACAACGATGGACGAACTGACCTCGCTGCCCGGTGTCGGACGGAAAACAGCCAACGTGCTGCTCGGCAACGCGTTCAACCAGCCGGCGGTCGTCGTCGACACGCATGTAAAACGCGTGGCGAACAGACTGGCGCTGACCCGTTCGGACGATCCGGACCGGATCGAAGCCGATCTACAGTCGCATTTTCCGGCTGCGCAGTGGACGCCCATCTCCCAGCGCCTGCTGCTGCATGGACGGTACGTGTGCCTGGCGCGCAAGCCGGCCTGCGCGACCTGTGCGCTCTACGCGCTGTGCCCGTGGAAAGGAAAACTCCCCCGATGATTCGCAGCATGACAGGATTCGGCCGCCGTCAGAGCGCCTGGCCCGGCGGCACCGTGACCGTGGAGATCCGTTCGGTCAATCACCGGTTCCTCGAAACATCGATCCGGCTGCCCAAACCGCTGGCCTCGCACGAAGACCGGTACAAGAAATTGATTCAAGCCCAGTGCGCGCGGGGACGCGTCGACCTGAGCGTGCTCACGCAAGGCGGGAAAGGCAGCGCGCGCACGCTCCAGCTTGACGCTGGACTGGCGAATCAGTACCATCAGGCTCTCCGCACTCTTCAACGCAGCTTGAAGCTCGGCGGCACCATCGACATCGGGCTGATCGCCGGTCTGCACGGCGTGCTCGGCGTGGCCGACCAGCCGGCGGAGGATCCGAAACTCGCCAAGGTGGTCGACCGGCTTACCCGACAGGCGGTGTCCGATCTCGTCGGCATGCGCAAGAAGGAAGGCGCGCTGCTGGCGAAGGATCTGCTGGGGCGGGCGGCGACGCTGAAGACGTACGCGGAGCAGATTGCGGCAAAAGCGCCGGGCGTGGCGCACGAATCGCTCGAGCGGATGAAAGCGCGGGTCGGGAAGCTGCTGGAGGCGGATCCGCCGGATCTTCCCAGGCTGCATCAGGAGCTTGCGATCTACGCGGACCGCTCGGACATCACGGAAGAGTTGGTCAGACTGGATGCGCATGTGATACAGTTTGGGCAGACCATCCAGCGCACCGATTCCGTTGGAAAAACGCTGGATTTCCTGCTGCAGGAAATGGGGCGGGAGGTCAATACCATCGGCTCCAAGGCGAACGATCTGACGATTACCTCCTGCGTGGTGCAGATGAAGACCGAACTCGAACGGCTCCGGGAACAAATTCAGAACGTCGAATGAATACCGCCACGACCACAACCGGCGCCGCCGCCGGCCCCAGACAGGAACCGCAGAGCCCGGAACGGCGCGGGCTGCTGTTCATCATTTCCGCCCCGTCGGGGACGGGCAAAACGACGTTGTGCAAGCAACTCGTCGCCGTGCTGCCTAATCTCTGGCATTCGATCTCCTACACCACCCGGCAGCCGCGTCCCGGCGAAGAGCACGGTCGGGAGTATTTTTTCATCGACGAACCGCTCTTCCAGGGCATGATCGAGCGCAACGAATTCGTCGAATACGCGAAGGTCTACGGCAATTGGTACGGCACGCCGCGCAAAGCCTTGCAGGACAAAATGGAGCAGGGGATCGATGTCCTGCTGGAAATCGACGTCCAGGGTGCGATGCAGGTGAAGAAAAAGTTTCAGGACGGCGTCTATATTTTCATCCTGCCGCCGTCGATGGAGACCTTGCGCGTGCGGTTGCAGGGCCGTGCGTCGGACGCGCCGGACGAAATCGCGCGGCGGCTGCAGAAGGTCAAAGAAGAAGTGTGGCATTTCCGCGAGTACTATTACATTGTCCGCAACGACGACCTGGCCCGCTCGCAGCGGGAGCTGGAAAGCATCGTGCTGGCCGAGCGCTTGAAAACCAAGCGGCTCGACATGCACTGGTTCGAACAGAGCTTCATTCTGGAAAAAGAATCCCGGACCGACGCCCCCTAATTCACTTTCACCACGACAGGGAGATCGCACGCCATGATCGACATGCAGAATCTGCTGCCGCAATACACTCCCGAACAATTCGATTCGCGCCATCGCCTGGTAATCGTCGCCGCCCAGCGAGCAAAGCACCTGATCCAAGGCGCCAAGCCGACCGGCACGTCCCGGTTTACCAAAGAGACCACCGCCGCGCTGGACGAAGTGCTGCGCGGCGAAGCGAAATACCTGGTCGGCAAAGACGCGCGCGACGCAATGAAGGAATCCAAGCGCGGCAAAGAAGGCGAAACCGAGCGCATGGCGATGATGACCGGCGAAGACGCGCGCGAGATCAAGAAAGAACTCAGCGTCTACGTCGACGACTCCGTCAAGCCGGCGGCCGGGGAAGGCGAGGAATAGCACGGTGGACGCTGCGTCACCGGCCTCGGTACTCCAGGGACGCCGCGTGGTGCTGGCCGTCACGGGTAGCATCGCCGCCTATAAAGCCGTGAGCCTCCTGCGGTCGCTGCGCCAGGACGGCGCAGCGGTGTCCGTCGTCATGACCCGGGCGGCAACGAAATTCATCGCGCCGCTGACCTTCGAAGTCCTCTCCGGTGAACGGGTCACCACCGATCTGTTCGAAGCGCACGAGGAAATGAAGCACCTGTCGCTGCCGGAGCTGGCCGACGCCATCGTCGTCGCGCCGGCGACCGCAAATTTTCTGGCCAAAGCCGCTGTGGGACTGGCGGACGACGCCCTGTCGACCCTGTTGCTCTCCGCCCGGTGTCCGCTTATCGTGGCACCGGCTATGGACGGCGATATGTGGCACCATCCAACAGTAGTCGAACATACCGCTACACTGCGGGCGCGCGGCGCCATCGTCCTCGATCCGGAAATCGGCCCGTTGGCGTCGGGACAGGTCGCGCAGGGCCGTTTGGCCGACGAAGCTCGCATTCTTGAATCCATCCGCACTGCGTTAATGCCAACCGCCGATTGGACTGGACAGCGCGTTCTCATCTCCGCCGGTCCGACGCAAGAGGCTATTGATCCGGTTCGATTCATTTCCAACCGCTCGTCGGGCAAGATGGGTTATGCCGTGGCGGAAGCCGCACGCGATCGCGGCGCGCAGGTGGTGCTTGTCTCCGGCCCGACTGCCCTGACGCCGCCGGCCGGCGTCACCGTGATACCGGTTACGACAGCGGACGAGATGGCCACCGCGCTGCGGGCACATTTCGCCTGGGCCACGGTCGTCGTGATGGCTGCAGCCGTCGCCGATTACCGGCCCAAGGACGCCGCGCCCCAGAAGCTGAAGAAGCGGGCGCAACCAGCCTGGTCGCTGGAACTGGAATCGTCGGCCGACATTTTGGCAATGCTGTCGGCGCAGCGGACGTCGCAAATTCTGGTGGGGTTCGCCGCGGAAACGGAACACCTGCTCGTCCACGCCAAAGAGAAGCTGGCTGCTAAAGGACTCGATCTTATCGTAGCTAACGACGTGTCCACGCCGGGCGGGGGATTCGGCAGCGATCAGAATGCTGCCGTGATTCTGGCCCGGAACGGACGGCAGCAGGAATTCGGGTTGATGCCGAAACGGCGCCTGGCCGACCATATCCTCACTGCGGTTCAGGACTATCGTCGCAACCGGCAATCGGATCGCACGACCACCGCCATCGAGTAGGGCGCTCATGGCTCCGGACTCGCGAAGCAGACCAGACAATCTGGCCGAAATCGATCACCTGGCCCGCGCCCTCGCCAAAGATCCCCAATCCAAAGCGTTCATGCCGCTGGCCGAAGAATACGGTAAAGCCGGCATGTGGCAGGAAGCCGCGGCCGTGCTCGAAGACGGCCTCAAACTGTACCCCGGATTTGTGACGGCGATGGTCGCGCTCGGCCGCGCCTACGACCAGCTAAACCAGCCGGCCAAAGCCCGGACGGTGCTGGAGGATGCGGTCAAGGCCAGCCCGGAAAACCTGCGGGCGCACCGGACGCTGGCCAAAATTTACACCGCGCAGGGTGCCGCCGAGGCGGCGCGCAAGTCCTGCGCAGTTGTGTTGGCTGCTAATCCCACCGACCAGGAAGCGCTGGCGCTTCGCGCAACCCTTGATGCCGCCGCCGCCGCAGCGGCCGCTGCGGCGGCCACACCTCCGCCGCCGTCTCCAATACAAGCTGAGCCTACGGCAGAAACGGCTCCAAGCCCGGAGTCGGACCAACATGGTCCCGAGTCGTCCGCCCAGACCGCACAACCAGCTGCCGGTCCCGACAATTCCATGATCGATCGGCTGGAGGGATGGCTGACGTCGATTCGAGCGAAACGGCGCGACCAGACCGCGTCCGGCGAATCGGAAAAACCGACTTCCTAAGATCCATCAATGGTTTGACCCCCCTGTGCCTGCCTTGCTAGAATGCCGCTTCTCCACCGGCTAACGCTATGGCAGCCCTACAGGGCATCGGAGGCAGTTCGTAGACCGTATGGTGCGCGTGCTGGTCCTGCATGGTCCCAATCTGAACCTCTTGGGAACACGGGAACAATCCATTTATGGCACCACGACGCTGAAGGCCATCGATGCCTCTCTGTCGGCCCTGGCGGGCGAACTGGGGGTCGAGGTGGACATCCGGCAATCGAATATCGAGGGAGAACTGGTCACCTGGATCCAGGAGGCGCGCGGGGGATACCAGGGCATCATCATCAACCCGGCCGCCTATACCCATACCAGCATCGCCATCCGGGATGCATTGGCGGCGGTGAACCTCCCGACGGTGGAAGTCCATCTATCGAACATTCACCGGCGCGAGGAGTTCCGCCAGCAATCGTACGTGTCCGGCGTGGCGCTGGCCCAGATTTCCGGATTCGGGCCGACCGGATACCGGCTGGCATTACGGGGCTTGCACGAACATCTGACGGCGCGCCGGTCCAAGTCGGGGCGCAACCGGACACGGACCACGGCACGACGGACTAAACGACGCACATTGTAAATCTATCGAACCGGCATGAAGAGGAAGGACGTGACGCGTGATTTCGACAGTTGATTTTCGCAATGGGGTCCGTTTGATGGTGGATGGGGATCCCTACTACATCGTCGAGTTTCAGCATGTGAAGCCAGGCAAGGGCGGCGCCTTCGTCCGCACCAAACTGAAGAGCTATCTCACCGGCAGCGTGTTGGACCGGACCTTCCGGTCCGGCGAACGGTTCGACGAACCGGATCTCGAAGAGCGCGAAATGCAGTTCCTCTACGCGACCGGCGAGTCTTACACATTCATGGACACCGAAACGTACGAGCAGCTGACGTTCGAAAAAAATCAACTCGGCGAGAACGCCGACCTGTTGAAAGAAAACATGGTCGCGAAGATTCTCATCTACGAACACCGGCCGATCGACGTCGAGCTGCCGATCTTCATCGAGTTGAAGGTCGTGGACGCCGAACCGGGCGTGCGCGGCGACACGGCGTCGGGCGGAACCAAACCGGCTATCGTCGAGACCGGCGCGACCATCAAAGTGCCGCTCTACCTGGAAGTCGGCACCGTCATCAAAATCGACACTCGCACCAGAGCCTACGTGGAGCGCGTCCGGTGAGCAAACGCCGTTCCTCCAAATCCGGAAAAGACCGGCCGATTATCCTGCCGAATCCGTTCACCGGGGCGCAGGGCGCTTCCGACACGCTGCTGACCGGCAGCCAGACCAAACAGATTCAGGAACTCATCGACCTGCTGCGCCGGAACAATCTCACGGAACTGGAATTGGAACGGCACGGCGTCCGGATCCGCGTCCGGCACGAACCGGGCGGCAAAACCGTCACGACCACCGTGCAGGAATCGCCGGCCGTTTCCGCGCAACCGGCTGCTCAGCCGACCGCGGCGCACGCGCCCCTGCCGGAGGACATCGCCGGCATGGTTACGGTCACCTCGCCGATCGTCGGCACCTTCTACCGTTCGCCGTCGCCCGACGCCGATCCCTACGTGGAAGAAGGGGACATGGTGAAGAAGGGCCAGGTGCTCTGCATCGTGGAAGCGATGAAGCTGATGAACGAAATCGAGTCCGAAACGGACGGGCGCATCGTGAAGATTCTGGCGGAAAGCACCAAGCCCGTCGAGTACGGCCAGGGGCTCTTCCTCATTGATCCCAAAGCCACCGCGTAAGTCCGCCTCGCCATTTCCTGGAGCCGACTAGGTGTTCAAGAAAGTTCTCATCGCCAACCGTGGAGAGATCGCGCTGCGGGTGATCCGGGCCTGTAAAGAGCTCGGCATCAAGACCGTCGCCATCCACTCCGAAGCCGATGCGGCGAGCCTGCACGTCCGCGCCGCCGACGAAAAACTGTGCATCGGCCCCGCCGACGCGGCGTTGAGTTACCGGAACGTCCCCAACGTGTTGAGCGCGGCGGAAATCTCCGGCGCCGACGCCATCCATCCGGGCTATGGGTTTCTGTCGGAGAATGCCCATTTCGCCGAAGTCTGCGAATCGATCGGCATCAAATTCATCGGGCCCACCTCCGACAACATCGCCATGATGGGCGACAAGGCCAAGGCCCGCGAGATCGTCGCGCGGCGGGGGCTGCCGGTCACGCCGGGCAGTCCGGGCGAACTCCGGAGCGAGCAGGAGGCCTTGCAGGCGGCGCAGAAGATCGGCTTCCCGGTCATCATCAAAGCCACGGCGGGCGGCGGCGGCCGCGGCATGCGCGTCGTGAATAAGGCGGACGACCTGGGCAGGGCGTTCCAAGCCGCGCAGGCAGAAGCTAAATCGACCTTCGGCAACGAAGGCGTCTATCTTGAACGCTATTTCCTCGAACCCCGCCATATCGAAGTGCAGATCCTGGCCGACCACCGCGGCCACGTCATTTACCTGGGCGAGCGGGACTGCTCCATCCAGCGGCGCCATCAGAAGCTGGTGGAAGAAACGCCGTCGCCGGCGGTGGACGAGCGACTGCGTCGCGAAATCGGCCGGGTCGCCGTGGAAGCGGTCAAAGCCGTCCACTACCGCAACGTCGGCACCGTCGAGTTTCTGCTCGACAAGGACCGCAATTTCTTTTTCATGGAAGTGAACACGCGCATCCAGGTCGAGCACCCGATTACGGAAATGGTGACGGGCATCGACCTCATCAAAGAGCAGATCCGGCTGGCCGCCGGCCACGCCCTCTCCATCAAGCAACAGGACGTCGTCCTGAACGGCCACAGCCTGGAATGCCGGATCAACGCGGAGGATCCGGAAAAATTCACCCCGTCGCCCGGCCTGATCACCAAGTACAGCGCGCCGGGGGGATTCGGCGTGCGCGTGGACTCGGCCATGGAATCGAACACCACCGTCGTGCCGCACTACGACTCCATGATCGCGAAGCTCATCACCCACGGCCGGGACCGGCAGGAATCCATCGCCCGCATGCGGCGTGCGCTCGATGAGTTCGTCATCGAGGGGATCAAAACGACCATTCCGCTCCATCGCCGCATACTCGACGACCCCGATTTCCAGAAGGGCCACGTCTCAACGACGTTCCTCGAGCGATTCCTGGCCGGTTGACAACCGTATCGAGAAGAAAGCCTCCCAACCTCTCTTCTTCGGGGGAGGCACTATGCTGCGGTGAGCCGACGGTTGAAACGCACCGAGGAGGCCACTGTATGATTGCAAGACCTGACCCCAATTTCCTTCACCTACTAGCGACGGTGCTTGTTTGCCTATCACTGCCAAGTTGTTATCCAATCAGGCAAACATATTTCACACCCACAGCCCCTGGCGGGACAACGGTCCCGAACGAATGTCATCAGCAACTGGGGCCACGGGGAACGATCAATATCGAGTTAGACAACGTCAAGATTACTGTCAGAACGCGTCCGCAATCAGATGTTCTAACAGTTGCTGTCTATGGGATTAGAGAAAACGAGGTCTCATTTGGAGCCGGTCATTTTGCCATCAACTCAAACAGCGGCACTCGAATGCTCATCCCAACACGTGTTCTTGAATACCATGCTAACAGTCTAAACAATGGACGTGTCATCCTATTTGAAAATAGCTTTAAGATGGTTTCAGAACGAATCTACCATATCTCATTCGATGAATTGCCGACGAAGGACGACCTGTTTACTTTTTCTATGCCTTCCCTGCTGATCAATAACAAAGAGGTCGCGATCCCGGTGGTCACTTTTACTAAGATCATGGAATGGCGCATGGAAATGGTGGTTCTGAACTGTTAGAGGCCTGTCACTCAACGCAACTGATTGAGCCTGAGAGAGGGAATTAAGTCCTCAATTCTTCCCTCGTCGCACAACCCAGTTTCATCTATAGAACACGTTACTTCTTCACGCTACAATTGCTTCAGAATGACCCATTCTCGCCACTCACAACTGAATGGCCTGTACCTTATTCTCGATCCCTTGATCTGCCCTGATCGATCGCTTACTGATGTTTTGAAGAATGCCTCTTCGGGCGGTGCGCGCGCCTTTCAGTACCGAAATAAATCCGCCTCGATGAAGGAGGCGTACGCCGAGGCGCTGGCGTTGCGGAAAGTTGCGGCCGATCTCGGCGTCACGTTCATCGTGAATGACCGGTGCGACCTCGCGCTGGCCGTCGATGCCGACGGCGTGCATCTCGGACAAGGAGACCTGCCGTACGAACTCGCCCGGAAGGTGATGGGACGGGAGAAGCTGATCGGACTATCGACGCACAACGCCGAGCAAGTCAGAGAGGCGGACCGGCTGCAACCCGATTACATCGGCTTCGGCCCGATCTTCAAGCCCGGTTCCAAACAGGACCACGATCCGGTGGTGGGCATCGACGGGCTGAAGGCAATTCGTCCGCTCACACGATTGCCGATCTTTGCAATCGGCGGGATCACAGTCGACCATGTCGGGGACGTGATGAACGCCGGAGCGAATGGCGTTGCGGTGATCTCTGCGATCCTGACGGCACCTGATGTCCGGAAGGCCGTCAGCGACTTCGTCGCCGCGCGACCTTCGCCAGCTTCTTGACGGCTGCCGATCCGGCAAGCTTGAACACCGAGCGGCGAAACTGCTTGGTCAATTCTGACCGGTAGGGGAGCGGGCCGAACACCGGCACACCCGCCTGTTTGCGCAGGGTCTCGACGGTCGTCTTCTCCTGCATCCGTTCGATCTGCGACCGGACCGGGCGCGTGGCGTTCACGACCAACGCGGCCACCGTCAGTTTGTTCCGGCGCAGCACCTCAATCGTCAGCAGCGCGTGATTGATCCCGCCTAATCCGGATCGTCCGACGACGACGACCGGCAGGCGCAGGCGACGAATCACATCCATCAGATCGGTGTGCCGCGCGATCGGCACGCGCACCCCGCCGATACCCTCCACCACCATGTAGTCGTGCTGCTGCGCAAGCAGCCGGTAGGTCTGCTGGATCGTAGCCGTATCGATGGCACTGCGCTGCGCCTGTGCGGCGGCGAGCGGAGCCAGCGGCAAGGGAAATTGAAACGGGCAGACGGCCCCCAGCACATCCTCGCTTTCGATGACGGCCCGAAGCCGCGCGGCATCGGATTGGGCGGCTTTCGCCGGCGACACGCCGGTTTCAATGGGCTTCATCACCCCGACGTTCCAGCCCTGTTTCTTCAATACCACGGCCAGCGCCGCGGCCACCACGGTCTTTCCCACACCCGTATCGGTACCGACGATGAACACCCCGTGACTCATCACGTGCTCCCTTTTTAGAGGTTCCGGCTGTCGCAGTTCCAAACCTGACCGGAGACCCCGTCGCACTGTGCCAGATGCACAATCGTCCGCGCGACTTCGTCCAATGCAGGCGGCCACGCAAGCGCATGATCCTGCCAGGCTCCCGATTCCGGTATGGCCCCTTCCGCCAAACCAGTCTGCTGCCAGCCGGGCAGCACCAGATTCACCCGCACGTTCTGCGGGCCCCATTCCTGCGCCGCGCTCTTAATCAACCCGATCAATCCGGCTTTTGACGCTGCATACGCCGCCTGGCCGGCCGTCCCATGAAATCCGGCGTGCGAGCCGACGACCACGATGGATCCGCCGCCTGCCGCAACAAGAGGAGGCGCCATGGCCCGCAGACAGTGAAAGGTTCCAGTCAGATTCACGGCAAGCACCTCGGCCCAGTTGTCCTCCGGCTGTCGCATCACCAGATGACTCGCCGCGATTCCCGCATTGCAAACAAATGCCGTGGGCGCGGGCGCCGTCCGGCAGAACACCTGCACCACCTGCCGGATCGACTGCGCATCCCGTATGTCCGCCTGATAGAGATCGCCGCTCCCGCCCGCCGCAACGACGAACCGAACGGTTTCTTCCGCCGCCGGCTTGTTGCGATGGTAATGGACACCGACGTGCCAGCCCGCGGATGCAAAGGCGACGCTGATCGCCCGGCCGATGCCGCCCGACGCACCGGTCACCAGCGCTGCGCGCGAGGAACCTGCTCGATGGTGAGGGAGCGTCGTGGCTGCCATGCGAGCGGGATTATGGGTGGGGAGGGCGTCCGAAGGCAAGCATAGAGGCCTGCATGACCGGCGGCTCCACCCACTCGCTTGCTGCTTGCAGAAAGCCTATGGTACCGTCAGACATATCGACATGGAACGGCCTGTAAGATGGACCGGGGAATGACTCGACAGCTGATCGGTTTCGCAATTATCAGCATCGTGTGGTGCGGAGGGTTTGGCGATTCGGTCGTGCTCTGGGCCGGCGACGCCATCCCTATCAGCCAGTCGGCGGACTATTTCCCCGACACCGTCGGCAACCGGTGGCAGTATCGCGGCCAGATTACCGAAGGCCCGCTGCAAACCATCGACCACAAATTCTTCACCAATATTTCCACCGTGACAGGGACCAAGGCTCTGAAGGGTGTCACGGTCACCGTGTTTCACGATACGAATCCCGGCAATCACGGCCCCTCCGACAGTTTCTACCGGCGGGACGTGGTGGGCATCGTCTATTACGGCTCCGACCCGGGTACGCCGCTGGAAAAACAGATCATCCCGTATCAGATCGTCCGGTTTCCCATGATGGTGCCGTCGTCGTTCCAGCAATTCGACCGGACCGGCTTGGATTTCGGCACCGACATCAATCAGGACGGCACCGACGAAAAAGTCGACGTGCGCGGCTGGACCAGCCTGGTCGGCCATGAGTCCGTCACGGCCCCGGCCGGCACCTTTCAGGACGCCATCAAGGTCGAAGCCCGGATGACGATGCTTATCCATCTCTCCGGCGGCGACCACACGGCCTCCGGCACCGACGTCATGACCGCCTGGTTCGCGAAAGGCGTGGGTCTGGTCAAATACGTCGAGCGCCAGGAACTCGCCGCGGTCAAAGAAGACCGCGGGGTGGTGACGGAAATTACCGAGGAACTGGAAGAGTACATAATCAAACCTTCCCACGAATCACTCAGCCGGCTCGATCCCCCGTCCGGCAACCTAGCTTCCGGTCACCCGCGCACGCGGAATTAGCCTTCTCCTGCCCCCTTCGTCGCCCAGCAGGATTTTCTTGAAAAATTACCATGATTTCGCTAGTCTACGCCCATAGAGACCGTTCACCGGGGAACATCATGGTGGACCTGACCATCACCGCAGCCAGGAGGACGAATGACTGCGTCGGAACAGACCGCCTCGCTCGACCAATCAGAGTTTTCCTACCTTAACCTTGCGCTCTTTTGCACCGTGGCTGCCGCCACGGTTATCGGCATTCCCCTCTACGGATACTACGTCGGCTATACGCTCTTCGACTGGGTCCTGTTTGCCGTCATGTACATTGCGACGGGCATGGGCATTACCGTCGGCTATCACCGGCTGATCGCCCACCAGAGCTTCGAGTGCCCGAACTGGGTCAAGGGCATCATTCTGATCATCGGCGGCTGGGCGCTCCAAAACTCCGCCCTCATCTGGTGCGCCGACCACATCCGGCACCACGCCCGTACCGACACCGACGAAGATCCTTACAACGCTACGAGAGGATTCTGGCACAGTCACTGCGGCTGGCTCTTCTACGACACGCCCCATCGCATCGATAAATACGAGATCCGGCTCCGCCGTGACCCGGTGGTCCTGTGGCAGGACCGCTACTACTGGCCCATCGTCGTCTCCGGTCTTGTCCTTCCGTTCGTCCTTGGCGCCTGGTGGCACGGCAGCTGGATCGGCGGCGTGAGCGGCCTGCTCATGGGCGGCCTGCTGCGGATGTTCATGGTCCTGAACTCCACCTTTACGATCAATTCGCTGTGCCACATGTGGGGCAGCCAGCCCCACGGACAGCACGACAGCAGCCGGGACAGCTGGCTGATTTCCTTTGTCAGCTTCGGCGAGGGCTACCACAACTATCATCACACCTACGCGCGCGATTACCG
>OMJK01000042.1 GCA_900299325.1 Nitrospiraceae bacterium
CCTCGTTGCCCAACAATGATACGAATAGTGTGACGTTGTTGTTTGGCACCCGCTTTGGTCCCTAGTAACGGCGAACGATCTGCGGACAGCTACTTCGTTCTCGGCCCGAAACAATCCTCAACGTATTCCAGAGAATACGCCTCCGGTTGTTTCGGGTCTGCGGCCTCGTATCTGTCCGCATCTCCTTCGCCTCAAATAGGCTCGAAGTTCATGAAGTAAAGCCAACGTCTCCGTCGACACGATGGTTGGTGAGCGGGTACAATCCTGCCGATGCGCTCCTCGCCCGCTCAATCCGTTGCGCTTCCGAAGCTGGACGAAGAGACGGAGAAGCTCCAGACGCGCCTCTGCCGGCTGGTTGGCCAGGCGATTGCCGATTATCGCCTGATCGAAGACGGCGACAAAGTCATGGTCTGCCTCTCCGGCGGCAAGGACAGTTACGGGCTGCTGGACATTCTTCTGGTGCTGCAACAGCGCGCGCCGGTTCGCTTCGAGCTGCTTGCCGTCAATCTCGATCAGAAGCAACCGGGCTTTCCCGCGCACGTGCTGCCGGGCTACCTGACCGCGCGCGGGGTGCCGTTTCACATCGAAACCCGCGACACCTATTCGATCGTGAAACGGCTGATTCCCGAGGGCCAAACGACCTGTTCGCTCTGTTCGCGTCTCCGCCGTGGGCATCTCTACCGCATCGCCGCAGAACAGGGGGTAACCAAGATCGCGCTGGGCCATCACCGCGACGATCTGATCGAAACGCTGTTCCTCAATTTGTTCTACACGGGGAAGCTCAAGGCCATGCCGCCGAAGCTGCGGTCGAAAGACGGCCGGCATCTGGTGATCCGGCCGCTGGCCTATGTCAAAGAAGAAGATTTGGCTCGCTATGCCACGCTGAGGGCGTTTCCGATCATTCCGTGCGACCTGTGCGGGTCGCAGGAGGACCTGAAGCGAAAAGAAGTGAAAGCGCTGCTGCGCGCGTATGAGCAGCGCTCGCCCGGCGCGCTGGACAGCGCGGCCGCCGCGCTGGCGAATGTTGCGCCGTCGTTGCTGATGGACCGCCGTCTCTTCGATTTCAACTCGTTGCGTACGGCAGCATGCGCAGACGGTGACGGCGATGCCTGGCTGGATGCTGATCCGACGCACACGCACTGATCTGTCCGGCCCGTTCTTCTTTCTATCGACGCGTCCCTCTCGCGCCACGGACCGCGCCCGGAGTGAGTATGGCCTCGTCCGATCCTCATCCGCCTGAGCCGCCGCTCTGGTCAATCGGGCTTGCCGTCCTGATCATTCTCGTCGCGCCCGTGCTGCTCTATTCCCTTGCTCCGACCGGCCCGCTGCGGGAAGGCGACACGATTTTTTCTGAGGGACAGCAACGGGTCGCGATTGCCGCATCCGAGGCGTCCCGCGCGACGAAACCAGAGACCTGCCTGCTCGATCCGGGCCATCCACTGATCATCGTGCAGTCGTCGGCGGACCGTACGGACGGAGCGATCCTGGCCCGTGTGCAGGGCAACCCGTCGATCGAATGGCCGTTCTGCCCGCCGCATACGACGGTGCTGGTGCGCGCCCATCAGATGTTTCAGAAGCCGGATGTGCTCGGGGATCTCAAGTCGAAAATGGCCGGACTGGTCGGGGGAGCGCTCGGTCGTTAGGTTTTCAGCCGCGCGGCAAACTGCTTCCTGAATTTGGCGACTTTCGGTCCCACGACGAACTGGCAGTAGCCCTGGAGCGGATTGCGGACAAAATATTCCTGATGATAGGCCTCGGCTTCGTGCCACGTGGTGGCGGGCGCGACCTGGGTGACGATGGGGTTGGGATAAATCTTCTCTTGCTGAAATGCCGCGATCACGGATTGGGCGGTCTCCTGCTGAGCCGGCGTGTGGTAGAAAATCGCCGACCGGTACTGGGTGCCGGTGTCGTTGCCCTGGCGGTTCAACGTCGTCGGATCGTGTACGACGAAGAAAATTTCCAGCAGCTCGCGATAGGAAATTTGCGCGGGATCGAAGGTGACGCGGACCGCTTCCGCGTGGCCGGTGCGGCCGCCGCAGACCGCTTCGTACGAGGGTTGCTCGGTGGTTCCGCCGATGTAGCCTGATTCCACCGACTCCACGCCCTTGAGTTGGTCGTACACCGCCTCCAGGCACCAGAAGCAGCCTCCGGCCAGAGTGGCCACTTCTTTGCCGGAGGGTGTGTTGGTTGGGTTAGGCGCCATCACGAGGCATTCGTCGGGCAACGGCCGGATTACTTACAGCGGGCCTATTCGTCCGCTTCTTCTTCCTCGATGTCCTCGATGCCTTCGTAGCTCATCTCGGGGAATGAGGCGGTCGCTTTCTCGCACGCGGTTTCGACCATCTCCTCCGCGTCTTCCGCTGAATCGGCGTTCACCAGAAATTTGACCGTAATGGCGTACCGTTGCTCCACAAGGCTCCTTTCCAGCGCGCCTCGTCCGGATGAGTCCAGAACGGACTATCCTCGAGGCGGTTTCGTGATCGATGGGCGGCTACTTTGAGACAGTGCGGGCGGGTGTGTCAACCGATCTCTCTGGAGGAAAGCGCGAATAGAGGTGTCAGCGGGCTGGGAGCATCACGCGCGGTGTCCGAGCGTTTCGATGACGGTCTTGAGTTTGGCCTGTTCCTCCGCGCGGAGCCGGACGAACTCGAGGCCGAAGGTGTTGCCGGCCACCCAGCGAATGACGGCTTCGTCGATCCTGAGCGGCCAATCCAAACCGGGGATGTGTAACCGGCATTCGAACGTCGTGCCCTGCGCGACCGTCATGGGGCTCTCGATTTTGCAGCCGCTCATCGACAGATCGAGCGTCTTGCCCTGCCCTTCGTGCTGTTGGTTGGCCAGGGTGCTTCGGAACTGGATGGTGAACCGGGGCTGCCCGCGCCGTTCACGGGGATCGGACTTGGCCGAGGCCGCGTGAGCAGGGTCTGATTTTTTTTCGCGGGACTTTACGGTGGTTGACGGCATGGAGCCTCCTCAATCTGAACCTGAATCGGTCATACGGTCGTCGGTCCTATTGCTTGGCGCGCACCAGAATGTGCCCCCGCCGATTCTGCTGGTAGCACGGCTCCGAATGATCCAGGCAAAACGGGCGTTCTTTTCCATAGGAGACCGTGGTCAACTGTTTGGCGCTGACTCCCAGCTCGATCAAATAAGCCCGCGTCGCTTTTGCGCGCTTCTCGCCCAGGACCACGTTGTAATCGGCCGTTCCCCGCTCGTCGCAATGGCCTTCGATTTGAATTTTGGCTTCCGGATGCTGCTTGAACCAGTCCGAATCGTGGTTGAGGGCCTGCATGCCGGTCTCCGACAGGTTCCATTGGTCATATCCAAAGAACACATCTTCCATACCGGCTTGCTGCGTGGCGCGCTCGTCGGCCGATAGGTCGCCTCCTCGTTGCAGAGCGGAATCGGACAGCGATTTCGAAATGGCAAAGCCGCTCTGCGACAGACGCTCTTCCGACGGATTTTTTGAGAAGCCGCTTAATTCACTCGTCGGATTTTGCCCGGACATGGCGGGGAAATTCCCGTTCGAGGATCCTTGGGTTCCAGTGGACGGGCCGGTGTGCGACTCGCCGTCGGACTGAAGCCACTTCCCGCTGCAACCATACGTGCCCACGGTCAGCGCTCCCATGAGTATAAAAATGATATGTGCCGATGACATCACACGGTTCATGACGCATACTCCTTGTTGCTATTCTGTTGCCCGCGCGACGAAATGATATCGACAAGACAACTATAGCACCGGCATCCAATCAGGCCCTGGGAGCAGCCTCGAACGCCAAAAGTTTTTATGGGCCTGTAATTTCAATCGCTTATGAAGTGACAGGACGGATGACAGACGGTTCCAGGTCGTTGTTTTTTTCGGTACATGCGGAGGTTGGAGCTTACAGGCGGTAAGAAGAGAGGTTGCTGTTCTCAGCAACCATCGGCGGATCGTCCGCGATTATCTGACGACTCGCCGATCCGACCAGCGAACGGGCCGCATGATCGCACCGAGTCCAGCAACCGCGCAGATAAACGCGAGCATGGCCAGTGCAACGACGAGAAAGAATCCGGCCCGCACATCGTGTATGACAGGGACCATGGTGCCTCCCTCCCCTTGTTCAGCTCTGCCACCCGCAGGTGCAGATCCATGGGCTCATTGGATCCCACTTCTCAAGGCGCCGACCACAAGAGGGACATTGACGGGTCCAGGCACACTGTGTGTCACTGTGAAGTCTATCAGGAACCCCGCCAGTCCGCATCTTATGTCGATTATTCAACATCGCTTCTTGATCCTCTCGGATGCCTCTAGAACATAAATCTAGATGAAGGGATGCCAGGGGTCTATGACTCTTAGGGAGGGGGATTATCCGGCGGCAGCCGGGGTATCGGCGCACAACTGATTGAAAGATTTCGACGGATGTGGGCGGGGGATGGACCGGACGGGAATGGTGCGCCCGGCAGGAATTGAACCTGCGACCTGCGGGTTCGAAGCCCGACGCTCTATCCAACTGAGCTACGGGCGCACAGCGTTTCTTTCATGCAC
>OMJK01000043.1 GCA_900299325.1 Nitrospiraceae bacterium
ACAGCAGCAGTGTCACGGCGGTTGGGCCGCTGAGTTCGATCCCCGGGAAGGGTGAGAGCGTCACCGGTGTCGCGGCCGCGCGGGCGAACAAGTCCTGGAACTCCAGCGTACCGTAGAGCGAATACGCGAGGGCCATACCGGACAGAAACGCGACGTCGCCGACGCGCAGCAGCGTGAAGGTACGGTAGGCGCCTTCGAGCGTTGCCGCGTGCCCATGGTTGTGCGCGAGGACATAGAGCAGGTAACTCAGGAGCTGCCAGAAGATGAACAGCATCATGAGATTGCTGCTTGAGACCATGCAGAGCAGCACGAACGTGGTGAAGCCGATGAGCGCGAGGTACCGGCGGTCGTGTGAGTCCTGATACAGGTAGCCGACCGAATAGGTGTAGATGATGGTGCCGACGCCGGAGATCAGCGTCATCATGACCGCGCTGAGCCGGTCGATATGGAAGCCGATTGGAAAGGCGAGAGAGGCGAGCGATGCGGGATCGTAGAATTTAATGTCGATCGGTCCCCGCGTCGCAACGATGCCCAGCGTAACGATGGCGCCGGCAAAAGCGGCTCCGACCGGCCAGGCGGCAAGCTTGGCGCGTTGATGACGGGTCGCATTGCGGCCGGCGACCACGAGCAGCGCCGCGAGCAACGGGAGGAATGGAACCAGTAGAACGGCGACCACGACGCCCCCTCAAAATACGAAAGCCAATCGAAACGTCGACCCGGATCGACGCCGTTCGATTGGCTTGTACTGCGACCGGCCTCTCGCGCGAACTGCCGGCCACCCTACGGCCCCTGCGAAACAAACCCTGGCGTCCTGTTTACCCTCGAAAACACCCGGAGCAAGCAGCAGCGCCGTCTCGTAGCGGCCCCATCAATAATACGGAGTCTTGACCAGCGTCAAGCACCGAATCGTTGTTGAGTCCTCTCAACCGTGCACCAGGGCCCGAAAGGCCCATCTAGTTAAGACCAAAGGCTCAGGATGGCCCTTGTTCGCGCCCTCGGGCAACCCTATAATCCAGCGCGAACGGGGACCGTATGGAAAGCGCCATCCGCAACGCCATCATCAAGTTCGAGCAGGAATTCATGGGCCGGGGCCCCGACGACGTTCGGGCCTCGATCGTCCGCGATTTGGTCGTCGTTCGGCTGAAAGGCGTGCTCACGCCGGCCGAACGGCAGCTGGCGAAAACGGCGGAGGGCGTCGATATGGTCAAACGCCTGCGGCAGAACTTGATCGCGCAGGGCCGCGACAAGCTCAGCGAGCAGGTCAGCGAAATCACCGGCGCCAAGGTCCTGGGCGTCTTTACCGATATCGACGTGCAGTTGGGCGAGCGGGTTTTTGTCTTTACCATGGATCGGGAGCTCCAGAACGGCGGACGATAGGATAGAGTCCGTCCATGACCAACCGCACACTCGAAACCCTCTCGTTCGACAACACATACGCCCGACTTCCCGAATCCTTCTACGCCAAACTCAATCCGACGCCGTTTCAGTCTCCACCCTATCTGATTCACGCCAATCCTGCCGCGGCCCGGTTGATCGATCTCGATCCGGAACAATTCACGCGGCCGGAATTCGCCGGTGTCTTCGGCGGCAGCATGCTGGCGCCTGGCATGGAGCCACTGGCGATGATCTATTCCGGCCATCAGTTCGGCGTCTATGTGCCGCAGCTGGGCGACGGCCGCGCGATCCTCTTGGGTGAAGTGACAAACGAGCGGGGCGAGCGCTGGGATTTACATCTCAAAGGCGCAGGGCTCACCCCCTTCTCACGAGACGGCGACGGACGCGCGGTGCTGCGCTCCACCATCCGCGAATATCTCTGCTGTGCCGCGATGCAGGGGCTCGAAATCCCGACGACCCAGGCGCTCTGTCTCGTCGGCAGCGACGACCAGGTCTACCGCGAGCAGATCGAAACCGGCGCGATGCTGGTGCGCATGGCACCCACGCACGTGCGCTTCGGCACGTTCGAGATCTTCTACTACCGCAAGCAACACGAGCAGCTGAACATCCTCGCCGACTACGTGATCGAGCAGCATTATGCCCATCTGAAACATTCCGCCGACAAGTATGCCCGCTTCTTCGTCGAAGTGGTGGAGCGGACAGCGCAGCTGATCGCCCGCTGGCAGGCGGTCGGGTGGGCGCACGGTGTGATGAACAGCGATAACATGTCGATCCTCGGCCTGACGCTGGACTATGGCCCGTACGGCTTCATGGACGACTACGATGCCGGGTTCATCTGCAACCACTCCGACCACAACGGCCGCTACGCGTTCAACCAGCAGCCCTATATCGGACTCTGGAATCTCAGCTGCCTGGCGCAGGCGCTGTTACCGTTAGTTGAAAAAGACGTGTTGAAGGCCGGTCTGGATCGCTACCAGCCGCTGTTCGAGCAGGAGTACCTCACGCTCATGCGGGCGAAGTTCGGGATCCTGAACGAAAAGACGGAAGATGACGATCTCATCCGTGACTTCCTCGGGTTGCTGCAAGGCAGCCATGCGGATTACACAATCGTGTTTCGCGAGCTGGGAGCGTTCTCATCGAAAGAAGGAGAAGCGAACGAACGACTCAGAGAGCACTTCTTGAACCGCGAACGGTTCGACGAGTGGGCCGCACGCTATCGCGACCGCTTGCGAAGCGAGGGGAGTCACGATGACGAACGCCGCGCGCGCATGAACCGGGTCAACCCCAAATACGTCTTGCGGAACTATCTGGCTCAGACCGCGATCGAAAAGGCGCAGCAGAAGGATTTTTCCGAGATCGACCGCCTGATGACGCTGCTTCGGGATCCATACACAGACCAGCCCGGCATGGAGGCGTACGCCGCGGCGCCGCCCAATTGGGGCAAACATTTGAGCGTCAGCTGCTCGTCGTGATGCGATGAAACAGGACAAAATCGGCGGCCTCACGGTACGACTGACCGGCGGAACCGACGGCCACGGCGGCGGCGCCGGCCCGCTTGTCATGCTGCTCCACGGCTTCGGCGCGCCGGGCGACGATCTGGTCCCGCTGGGCGACGTCATCGGCGCACCGGCCGGCACGCGCTGGCTCTTTCCCGAGGCGCCGCTGTCGCTCACGATGGGGTATGGCGATGCGCGGGCCTGGTGGATCATCGACATGGCCAGGATTCAGGCCGACCGAGCCGCTGGACGCGTGCGCGACATGTCGATGGAGATTCCCAAAGGGCTGGCCTTGGCGCGCGAGAAGGTGGCGGCGTTTCTGACAGACCTGCCCCGGCATCTGCTGGTCGACTACAAGAAGACCGTCATCGGCGGTTTCTCACAAGGCGCGATGCTGTCTTGCGACACCGTGCTGCAGACCGGCCATCCTTTCGCCGGCCTGGTGCAATTGTCGGGCAACCTGCTCGCCCAGCCGGTCTGGGGCCCGCTCATGGCGAAGCGAAAGGGGTTGCCGGTGTTTCAAAGTCACGGGCTGCAGGACGACATCCTCCCGTATGCCGGAGCCGAACGTCTCCGCGACGCGTTGAGCAAGGCCGGCCTGGACGTCGAATGGCACAGTTTCCGCGGCGGGCATGAGATTCCGGAACCGGTCTTGCGGCAGCTGGGCGGATTTCTGACGAGCGTACTGGCCAAAAGGTAACCGTACGATTCGCGATGGTGGTCTTGATCCACAAAGAATGCGGCGGGCCGGCGATGGAAGAGTCGCCCGTCGGCGAAGTCTGCGCCATTCCCGTCGACCGGTTTCCCTTCGCCTGCTTTACCTGCCTGGAGGACATCGTCGACGAATCCGAAGTCCGGCTGTCGGAAGAACTCGGAATCTAGCTCTGCCGGTTGTGAAAGGCCGACCGCTTTTGTTATCGTGAGCCGCCCAATCTCGAATCATCCATCACCAGAAGGAATCCATGGCTACGAACGACAAGCAAGTCATCTTCTCGCTCGTGAACGTCGGCAAGGTCTATCCGCCGAAGAAGCAGGTGCTGCGGGAGATCTATCTCGGCTTCTACTACGGCGCCAAGATCGGCGTGCTGGGCCTGAACGGGTCCGGCAAAAGCTCGCTGCTCCGCATCATCGCCGGCGTCGACGAGAACTTTACCGGTGAAGTGACGCGCTCGAAAGGCTACTCAGTGGGACTGCTCGAGCAGGAGCCGCAACTCGATCCCAAGAAAACCGTCAAGGAAGTGGTCGAAGAAGGCAAGAAAGAACTGGTTGCGCTCCTCAAGGAATACGAAGACGTCAGCAACAAGATCGGCGAAGCCGATCCCGACACGATGGAAAAGCTGCTCGACAAGCAGGCGCAGCTGCAGGAGAAGATCGAAGCGGCCAACGGCTGGGAATTGGAGAACGAACTCGACATCGCCATGGACGCCCTGCGCTGCCCGCCGTCCGATCAGAAGATCGAGACGCTGTCCGGCGGAGAAAAGCGGCGTGTGGCGCTCTGCCGGCTGATGATTCAGGAGCCGGACATTCTGTTATTGGACGAGCCGACCAACCATCTGGACGCCGAATCGGTGCAATGGCTCGAGCAGCACTTGCAGCAGTACAAGGGTACGGTCATCGCCGTAACGCACGACCGCTACTTTCTCGACAATGTCGCGGGCTGGATTCTGGAACTGGACCGTGGCCACGGTATTCCGTTTCAGGGCAACTACTCCTCCTGGCTGGAACAAAAGAAAGACCGGTTGGAGAAAGAAGAAAAAGCCGAGTCGAAGCGCAAGAAAACCCTCGAGCACGAGCTGGAGTGGATCCGCATGTCCCCGAAGGCCCGTCAATCCAAAGGCAAGGCGCGCCTCAATCGCTACGAAGAGCTCGTCAATCAGAAGCAGGAGGCCCGGTCCGAAGAACTGGAAATTTACATTCCGCCCGGTCCGCGGCTCGGCGACGTCGTGGTCGAAGCCA
>OMJK01000044.1 GCA_900299325.1 Nitrospiraceae bacterium
AGCAGGTCCTTGTCGGATTTGGCCGACGTGGCGGCGGATACGAGGTTGCCCGGCCGTGGCGACAAAAAAGGCGCCCGTATCCCGTCGCCGCGCCCCTCTTTTCCATGACATTCGAGGCAGCGCTGCTCGTAGATCTGGCGGCCCCGTTCCGGATTCGGTTCCTCCGCGCTCGTGACGTCGACCGGACCGGCCGATATCGTCCAGGCCAGCAGCACGATTGAAAGCCGCGCCAGCCGCATGACCGGGTTATTCCACCACGATGCTGCCGCTCATCTCGTGTCCCGGCATGTCGCACCGATATGGATATCGGCCGGGCCGGGTGGGTGTGAAGCGGATTTCCACCAGGCCGTCCGACGGGATCACCACCCGCTTGAATCCCTGCGTGCCGAATTCCGGCGCACCGTTGCCGGACACGTTCAAGCTTTCGCCGGCGAACAGGTCGCCCGGCACGAAGGCATGCAATTCGGAATCGTGATTGGTAATGGACAGGACGATCTTGCGTCCCTGCGGCAGCACGATCCGGTCCGGCTGAAACTGGCGGTCGCGAATATCGATGCGCACGGTCGTCGGCTCCGACGTCTCGGGCTGTGCGAGCGCGAGGCCGGTCCAGTTGAGGACGAGGGGCAGAAGGGCTGCGGCGAGCCGATGCGTTCGGTGCAGGGCGAACACGGTCATCGAGCCGTGGCGGCTTGGAGAATCGCCTCGCGCATGCGCGCGCGGTCGATGGCCGAGAGATGCGGAGCCGGAACGTTGCGGCACAGCGCGACGGTCTGACGCAGCGACGCGACGAAGTCTTCGCAGTTCGGACAGGCGCCGAGATGCCGGCGGATTTCTTCGCAGATGGTTCCGGAGAGTTCGTCGTCGATATAGGCGGAGAGCTCGCGGAGGATCTTGAGGCAGCGCCCGCTCCCGTGCCGGTGGTGACGGGCTGCCGCCTTCGTCGTGCGTCGTCTGGTGCTGCGTGTCGCCATGCCGCGCTCCTTCTATTCGTGATGCTCGTTCGGCCGGTCCGGTTCGGGCGCCGCCACGCCGCGCGCGCTGAGTTCGCGGCGCACGAAGAGGCGCGCCCGGTGCAGGCGGGATTTCACCGCCCGTTCATTCAGCCCCATGATCGCGCCGACTTCCTTGGCGCTCAGTCCTTCCATGTCGCGCAGGACGAGGACCATCTTGTACTTCTTCGGCAGCTTGTCGATGGCGGTCTCCAGCGCCTGCTGGAGTTCTTTGTTCTGGAGCATCTCCTCCGGGCTGAGGCCCTCGACCGGAATCTGCAGCCGGAACTCGCCGTCCGACGTCGGCACGAATTCGTCCAGCGAGAGTTCGCGGTCCGGTTCGCCTTTGCGCTTGCGCCGCATGCGCAGGCAAGCCCGCGACGCGATGGTGTACAGCCAGGTAGACACACGCGCGTCACCGCGAAACTTCTTCAATCCCCGGTAGGCGTTCAGAAACGTCTCCTGCACCAGATCCTTCGCGGCTTCCGTTTCCCCGCACAGGCGGTTGGCGAATCGATGGATGAGATCGATGTTGTCCCGATAGAGTTGGTCGAAGTCGAGCCACGCCGCCGCCGGCTTGCGATCCGGTCCGTGCTGGGGATTGGCGGGAGTCGTGCGACGCATGGTGTGCCGCGTCAGTCTACGGAGTGGTGAAAAAGCCTGTCAAGAATGGAGTCGGGTCAATTGGGCCGGTGGAACGCCACGACGGAACCCTGTCCGTTTAATTCCACCGTCACGGGCGCTCCGTCTTTCAGGCCGGCCAGTGCGGCTTTCGCCTTGTCGGCGGGAAACGTCTTCTCACCTTCGGGTGTCCAGAGCGTCACTGCCGTCCGGTCCGGCGTTGCGTAGCGGAGCGGGCCGGTCACAAAGCGGACCGTGCCGGCTGCGGCATTCGGCGTGGTCAGATCGGCGACGACATGCTGGCGGTGCACGTGCAGCGTCATCGTCTGGCCGACCTTGGCGTTCTTAATGCCGATCTTGTTGTTCACGGTGATGACGCCGACCGGCGTGCGGAAGAAAATGAAATTGGATTTGAGTTTGGACACCGTGCCCGACAGCAGAACGTGCGCGTCGGCGCCTGCGGCGGGGATCTGTCCGATCTGCAGGTCGAACTGCACGGTGTGCACGCCGGCGACGGTGTCGTTGCGGTCGACTTCCACCGTGACCGGATCGCCGTCGTGCAGAGCGGCCAGCGTCTGCTCGTGCGTCCCGTAGTGGTACGACCGTTCACCGTCCGGCGTCCACCGGAGCAATTGCTTGGGCTCCGCCGCATTCGGCTTGAACGGTCCGCTGAAATAGCGATGAAGGACTGTGCCATCGGCCCGTTTTCGGATTTCGACGGCGAAGTGCGCGTCGTGCACCCACAAGGTGACGTCCTGCGACGCGAGCAGATCCTTGAACGTCGTGCGCGAACTGAGCGTGAGCATGCCGACGGGCGTCTTCAGGAAGACGATGCCGGCCTTTGTCCGCCACACGCTGCCTGTTAACATGATCGACGGATTGACGGTGTCGGTTTCTGCGGCGGTGGATGGAGCGGAAGGATCAACCGGTGCGGCGCTGGGCGCATCCGCCGCTTCGGCGACGACGGAGAATCCGCCTCCCAGGCCGAGCGCCAGGGACAGGACGATCAGTCGAAGAGGAATCGGCCATCCGCTCAGCATAGGTGCCGCGGTTGTGTGATGGTGACTCGCTTGAACGGGTCCAGTTCGCAGTCCTCTGCGAATAACATGGGTCTGCCGGCGAGTCAAGTTGAAAGCCGGCGAACGGGGTGTCGGCAAATCCCTACAGCGTCCGGCCGCGCAGCTATTTTTTTCTCACGAGCAGACGAAGGGGCGTGCCCGAAAATCCATAGTGTTCGCGCAGCCGGTGCTCGAGGTACCGCAGGTAGGCCGGGCCGATGTCCTGCGGATGGCCGACGAACAACGCGAACACCGGCGGTTTCGTCGCCACCTGCGTAATGAACGCAGACTTGGTGATTTTCGTCGGTTTGCCCTTGCGGACCGGGAGCGGATGGGTGACGAGAATTTCCTGGAGCAGTTGATTCAGCGCACCGGTCGGGACGCGCTGGGTGAACATGGCATGGACGTCGTCGATCTGGGCAAACAACCGGCGCAGCGAGTCGGGCTTGAGCGCGGAGCCGTACAGCACCGGTGCCCACGTGAGAAATGGAAAGCGCCGCCTGAACTCACCCTCGTAGGCTTCTTTGGCCTGCGCATCGCCGGCGCGCAGGTCCCATTTGTTCACCAGGAGGATGCAGGCGCGGCCCTGTTTCAAAATCGCTCCGGCGATTTTGGTGTCCTGTTCGGTGACGCCTTCAACGCCGTCGAGCAGCAGCACGGCCACGTCGGCCCGGCCGATCGCGCGGAGCGAGCGCAGTACGCTGTAGCCTTCGATGCCCCGGTCGATTTTCCCGCGCCGCCGGATGCCGGCGGTATCGGTGAACAGGTACCGCCGGCCCTGATGCGTGACGAGCGAATCGATCGGGTCACGCGTCGTGCCCGGCACATCGCTGACGACGACGCGGTCTTCGCCGAGCAGCGCGTTCACCAGCGTCGATTTCCCGACGTTCGGCCGGCCGACCACGGCGACCCGCGGCAGTTGCTCCGGTCCTCCGGCTCCCTCGGATGGCGGCAGCAGCGGATACACAGCGTCGAGCAACTCGGCTACGCCGTCCCCGTGCTCGGCGGAGATCGGATACAACGCGTCTGTTCCCAGCCGGTAAAAATCGGCGATCAGCGGGTCCGCCTTCGGCGTGTCGATCTTGTTCACGGCGAAGAACACCGGCTTCTTGTTGCCGCGCAGCAGGTTCACCAGTTCCTGGTCCGGCGGTGTCAGACCTGTGCGGCCGTCCATGAGCAGGATCAGAATGTCGGCTTCGGCCATCGCAATTTCCGACTGGTGCCGGATGAGCGCCAGCATGCCCTCCGAGGCCGACGGCTCCAGTCCGCCGGTGTCCACCAGCCGGAACTTGCGGTCCCGATAGGCTGCGTCGGCATAGTTTCGGTCACGCGTGACGCCCGGCACATCGTCGACGATCGCGGTCTTGGTGCCGAGGATGCGGTTGAACAGCGTCGATTTGCCGACGTTCGGCCGGCCGATAATGGCGACGAGCGGCGTCGACCCGGTTGACGGGATGAGCGGCGTGTCGACAGTGGCTGTGGCGTCCGGTTTCCGTTTCATAAGCCGGCCGGACCGTAACACAGGAATTTTGGCAAACACAACCGGCCTCAGGTAGACTCTGGCGCGATGATGTCCTTCACAGTGAATTGGGCCGAGATCGACGATGTGCTGCTCGATATGGACGGCACGTTGCTGGACCGGCACTTCGACAATTTCTTTTTCGAAGAGGAACTCCCGCGCCGGTATGCGAAGCTGCACAACCTGGCGTTCGAAGAATCCCGCGACCGGTTGATGGCCATGTACCGGTCGGTCGAGGGGGAACTCGCCTGGACGGATCTCCACTACTGGACCGAGCGGGTGGGGATTGACGTGGTGGCCATGCACAAAGAGCTGGACCACATGATCGGCTTTCTGCCCGGCGCAGAAGCGTTCTTGCGTGATCTGCAGCACCTGGGGAAGCGCGTCACGGTCGTGACCAACGCGCACGCGGCGGGTGTGGCGGTGAAATCCGCCAAGACCGGACTCGACCGCCAGGTGCATCGCATCGTCGATGCGTTCGAGGTCGGTTGCTTGAAGATGCGTCCGGAGTACTGGCCGGTTTGCCAGCGACTGGTGGGATTTGATCCGGACCGATCGCTGTATATGGATGACGATGAGAGTTGCCTCGTCGCCGCCCGGCAATTCGGCATTGCACATCTGGTCCACAGCGCCAAATCCAGCTCGCAGCTGCCCTCCGCTCCGGTGACGCAGTTTGTGTCGGTGAGCGGATTTTCGCCTCTCCTGAACGGGCGTCTGCGGCCCTAACCACGCCGGTTTCGGGCCAGCCGAATCTTGTGACCCCGGCGGGGCTGTGCTAGAGTCCTCCGTCGTTTTGAGCCCGCCGGACGATCATGAGCAAAGGCTACGATCACCGCGCCATCGAAGCCAAGTGGCAGGCCTACTGGGAGGAGCACCGTCCGTTCACAGCGACGGACGATCCCGGTAAGCCGAAGTTCTACTGCCTCGACATGTTTCCCTATCCCTCCGGCTCCGGCCTGCACGTCGGCCACCTCGAAGGGTATACCGCCACAGACATCGTCTCCCGCTACAAGCGCATGCGGGGGTTCAACGTCCTCCACCCCATGGGATGGGACGCGTTCGGTCTGCCGGCCGAACAGTATGCGGTGAAGACCGGCATTCATCCCGCAGTCACGACGGCGCAGAACATCGCGACGTTCAAGCGACAGATGAAGCGGGTCGGTCTCTCCTACGATTGGGAACGCGAGATCAGCACGACGGACCCGGACTATTACCGGTGGACGCAATGGATTTTTCTGAAGCTCTTCGAGCGCGGTCTGGCCTATGTGGCCGAGGTGCCGGTGAACTGGTGCCCCGCCTTGGGCACGGTGCTGGCGAACGAGGAGATCGTCGACGGCAAGAGCGAAGTCGGCGGCTTCGATGTCGTGCGCAAGCCGATGCGCCAGTGGGTGTTGAAGATCACGGCTTATGCCGACCGGTTGCTGGAGGATCTGAAGCTGGTCGAGTGGCCGGCCAGCACGCTCGAGATGCAGAAGAATTGGATTGGCCGCTCCATCGGCGCGGAGGTGGACTTTCAATTGGCCGACACGCGGGGCGCGCTGCGGATCTTTACCACCAGGCCGGACACGCTGTTCGGCGCCACCTATATGGTGCTGGCTCCCGAACATCCGCTGGTCGATGCGATCACGAGCGCCGCGCAGAAAGCCGCCGTCGATGCCTACCGGGAGGCCACAGCCCGCAAGAGCGATCTCCAGCGGCAGGAGTTGGACAAAGACAAGACCGGCGTGTTCACCGGAGGCTACGCGGTCAATCCGGTGAACGGCGAACGGCTGCCGGTCTGGATCGCCGATTATGTGCTCATGAGCTACGGCACCGGCGCGATCATGGCCGTGCCGGCGCACGACGAACGCGACTGGGCCTTCGCCCGCACGTACCGGCTGCCGATTCGCGAAGTCATTGCCGGCGGGAACGTTTCGGAAGCGGCGTTCGTCGAAACCGAACGGGGGACGGTCGTCAACTCGGCGACGGCGGACGGGTCTTTTTCGATCAACGGATTGAAGCCTGCCGAGGCTATCCCGACAATCACCGAGTGGTTGGCGAAGCAGGGCAAGGGTGTCAAGGCCGTTAACTACAAGCTGCGCGATTGGCTTTTTGCGCGACAACGGTATTGGGGGGAACCGTTTCCGATTAATTGGGTCGACGGAGAATCCCGTCCGCTTCCGGAAGAACAGCTGCCGCTGGTCCTGCCTGAGACCAACAACTTCAAACCGTCCGGCACCGGCGAAAGTCCGTTGGCCAATCTCGGCGACTGGCTGGCGACGACAGATCCGGCCACCGGTAAACCCGCGCGTCGTGAAACGAACACCATGCCGCAGTGGGCCGGATCCTGTTGGTACTATCTGCGGTTCATCGATCCGAAAAATGCGACGCGACTGGTCGATCCCGGCAAAGAGCGGTATTGGATGCCGGTGGATCTCTATGTCGGTGGCAGTGAACATGCCGTGCTGCACCTCTTATACTCTCGGTTCTGGCACAAGGTCCTTTGCGACATCGGCGTTGTGAGCACGCCGGAGCCGTTCAAGAAACTGGTACATCAGGGGATCGTGCTCGGCGAAGACAATCAGAAAATGTCGAAGTCGCGCGGGAACGTCGTCAACCCCGACGACATGATGGACCAGTTCGGCGCCGATGCGGTGCGTCTCTACGAAATGTTCATGGGGCCGCTGGAGGCGATGAAGCCCTGGAGCACGAGAGGGGTCGAGGGGATTACGCGGTTTCTCGAACGGGTCTGGCGTTTAATGGTGACGGATGAGGGGCGCTTGTCGGACACCGTGGTAGCCTCGGCGCCCAGCCTCGACCAGCAGCGGTTGCTGCACCAGACGATCAAGAAAGTGACTGAGGACATCGAAGAGCTCCGGTTCAACACCGCCATCTCGCAGATGATGGTGTTCACCAACGAGATGACGAAGGCCGGCCAGCGCTCGCGTGCCGTGCTCGAACCGTTCGTGCTGCTGCTCTCGCCGTTCGCGCCCCACGTGTCCGAGGAACTCTGGGCGCTGCTCGGCCACCCGGCGAGCGTGTCGCAGCAGCCCTGGCCGGTGTTCGATCCGGCGCTTACCGTCAGCGACCGGCTGACGATTCCGGTTCAGGTCAACGGCAAGCTGCGGAGCAAGGTCGAAGTGGGGGCCGACGCACCGCGCGAACTGGTCGAACGGCTCGCCCGCGAGCAGATCGGCGAGTGGTTGCAGGGCAAGGAACCGAAGAAAGTCATCTACGTCGACAAGAAACTGATGAATTTTGTGGTGTGATGAAATGGGCATGAGGCAACGGGCAAGAGGCAAGAGGGCACAGGCAGAATGGCAGCGGAGGATTGCCGGCATGTTCTTCTCCGCCGCTCGTCTCGTGCCGCTCGCCTCGTGCCTCGTCATCGCCGCGTGCGGGTACCAGTTTCGCGTCGAGGGCGCCGGGCCGACGATCGGGGGCAAGGCGGCGTCGACGTCGAACGAGCCGTCCCCGCGGTTGGTGATCCGGACGCTGGAAAACAAAAGCTTCGAGCCGAACCTGGAAACACGGTACACCAACTATCTCCGCCATGAATTTTCGTCGGGCAGCGGGGCGCAGGTTGTGTCGGACTCGGAGGCGGCCGATCTGGTGCTTACGGGGCAGATCCTGTCCGTCAGCACGCCGACGCTGAGCTTTACCCAGACCACGACGCTGGAGAGCCGGACGGAGGTGGTGGTGCTGGTGAAGGTCGAAGAGACCAGGACCAAAAAACTGGTGTGGGCCCAGACGGCCAAGGGCACCTCGGAGTTTTTCGTGACCACCGACCTGCAGTTCAACCGGGCGCTCCAGAACCGGGCGCTGGAACAGGCGGGAAAGTTTGCCGCCGCCGATCTGGCTGCGCGTTTTCTGTCGCATGTCGAATCGGGCGGGCTGGCCAAGCCGGCCGCCACGCCCGCGGCGAATCCTCCGGCTCAGAAATAACGAGGTCCGTGCAATGGCGACGGTGTTGACCGGTCTGCAGCTCGAAACGGCGCTGAAACAACAGTCGCTGGGACCGCTGTATCTGATCCTCGGGGAGGAGGATCTCCTGCGGGATGCGGCGCTGGCCCTGCTCAAGACGACGGTGCTAGGCGACGGGGGCGACTTCAACTACGAACAGTTCTACGGGGACGAGGCCGGCGGATCGGACATTGTCGCGGCAGCGTCGGAAATGCCGGTGTTTGCCGAACGCCGGTTTGTGGTCGTCAAATCGGCCGAGAAACTTCCGGCTCGTGAAAGCGAGCCGTTGCTGGAGTATCTCGGCGATCCGAATGAGACCACCACGCTTGTCTTTGTGAGTCCGAAGCTGGACGGGCGTCTGAAATTTTCACAAGCGCTGTCGAAAACGGCGGTGACCATCGACTGCTCGCCGTTGCGCGACGGACAGCTGGGGCCCTGGCTGGCGCGCGAGGCGGCCCGGCTGGGTGTGCGCCTCGACGACGATGCGGGGCAGTTGCTCAAAGAGGTCAGCGGCGGCTCGCTCTATGCCGTTCGGCGCGAACTGGAGAAGCTGGCGGCCTATGTGACCGGCGATCGTCCCGCGACAGCCGCCGACGTCCAGATGCTGCGGGGCACGGAGCCCGGCATCTCGGTATTCGATCTGACGATCGCGATCGCCGCCGGCGATCGCGCCCGCACCCTGTCCATTCTGGCAAGAAATCTCGACGCCGGCGAGGCGCCGTTACGTATTCTAGGCTCGCTGGCCTGGCAGTATCGACGCATCTGGAAGGTGCAGGATCTGGTGCGCCAAGGAGGCCGGGACGGCGAAGCGGCGCGCACGCTCCGGATGGATCCGATGAAGGTCCGGTCGTTCCTGAGCCGGTTTTCCGACGGGCATCTGCAGACGGCGCTGCGCTTGTTTCTGGAGGCGGACGCCCGCTTGAAGGGCGGGAGCAGCGGCCACCCGCGCATGATTCTGGAGCGGCTGTTATGGACCCTGTGCGATCTGGCGCATCCGAGCCGCCCGGAAATCTCCCGCCGTCCGCCGGCTTCGGCGGGACGGGGGCCGTCGCGACCCGTATCGAATGTGCGGACCGTTACGCGCGGGAACCGGACAGGGCGTTGACGTGCAGAGTGAGACGGGAAATCCGGCGGGATGCCGTGTTGCGCTTCATGGCCCCCTTCGTGACGGCTTTCCCGAGCGCGGAGACGGCTTCACGCAACAGCGTTTTGGCTTCGTCGGTTTTTTTCTCGGCGACGGCGGTCTGGACTTTTTTCACCAGACTCTTCACGCTATTCATGGTGGTGCGGTTCCGTTCGCGCCGCCGTTCGCTCTGGCGGGCCCGTCTGATCGTCGACTTGTGAATTACCGGCATGGATAGTCCTCCACAAAAGAGTCAGACTTGTATCACAGGGCTTCGAAAATCGTCAAGGCGCAGGCCGTAACCGGAGGGTGACCGATGGCAAAAATTTCGGCGCGCGACCGACTCATCTTCGCGCTGGACGTGCCGTCGGCGGCCGACGCCGACCGGCTGCTGGACCGGCTGCAGGGCCACGTGACGTTCGTCAAGATCGGGTTGGAGCTCTATACCGCGGCCGGACCGGAAATGATCAAGCGGACAGTGGAGCGCGGCATGCGCGTGTTTCTCGACCTGAAGTTTCTCGACATTGAAGAGACCGTCCGTCGTGCGACGGCGCGTGTGGCCGCGATGGGCGTCGACTTTCTGACGGTCCATGCGAACCGGAAGGCGTTGAGCGCCGCAGTGCAGGGCCGGGAAGGCTCGTCGCTCAAGTTGTTGGCCGTGACGGTGTTGACGAACTTCGACAGTCACGACCTGCGCGAGATGGGCATCCAGCGCACCGTCCAGGATCTCGTCGTTGCGCGGGCGCTGCTGGCGTCCGAGGTCGGGTGCGATGGCGTGGTTGCCTCCGGCGAAGAGCCGGCGGCCATTCGTCAGAAGGTCGGTCCGCGCTTCACCATCGTCACGCCGGGCGTCCGCCCGGCCGGCAAAGGCGTGGACGATCACGCGCGGGTCACGACGCCGACGCAGACCATCGCCGCCGGCGCCGATTATCTGGTCATCGGCCGGCCGATTCGCGATGCCGCCGATCCACCGGCGACCGTGCAGGCTATCGTTACAGAAATGCAAGCGGCGTTCGACACGCGTGGCTGATCGCCGGTTGCGGCTCTTCTCGGCTCTTTGTTAAGATTCCCCCTCGCCACATGTGCTCTCGATGTCTTTCCGGTTGGTGGGTGTAGCTCAAGGGTAGAGCGCCTGACTGTGGCTCAGGAGGCTGCGGGTTCGAAGCCCGTCACTCACCCCAACTCTTCTCTTCGCAACCCTCGGATATTCCACACGATCGGTTGAGACCGGGCCAGAAATGACTGCCGCTGGTTGCGCGGGGGTTGCGGATTTTACCTCGACAGGAGGCAGTTCTACGGGTAGATCGAGCCGGTCGACGGCCTGCTTGTTCCCACCCGGAATCAGATGTCCATAGAGGTCCACCGTCACCTGAATCGAGCTATGACCCATCTGCTCTTTGACATACACGGGGCTCTCACCGTTTTGCAGGAGGAGGGAGGCGAAGGTGTGCCGGAGATCATGGAAGCGCACCTTCCGCAGCCCTGCCTTCTTCAGCAGCCCATAGAAGACACGATCACGAATGTTGTGCGGATGGAGCAGTCCGCCTGTCTCACTCGGAAAGACCCAGAGAGGGACTTCCGTTCCTGTTGCACCGGCATCGATCTGACGTTCGAGCAGGAGATCTTTGAGTGTCTGGGTCAATTCCTTCGACATGTCG
>OMJK01000045.1 GCA_900299325.1 Nitrospiraceae bacterium
GTTTCAGAGAAGCAACGGTAATTCTTTATGGTCAGATCAATCTGCAATGTGGTGCGCCGTGGTGTGTAGATTAAGACAATGTAGGCTACCCATTTTCTTGGTGATGTTCAACTCGCAGTGCTGCACAAGAGTTTGGTAGGTTAGGCACATTTCTTTTATAAAGAGAGTTAATCTTGAAGAAGCGAGTGGTGACTTACGAGCCGAACAGATCCATCTGTGCGGGTTGGGGTGACTGAATTTCCAGCACAGGAGCCGGTGCGGGGGAGGCCGTAGTGGGTTCGGCTGGTTTCGAATGCTTGTCAAGGAATTCCTTCAACTTCTTAAAGTCTTCCTTCAGCGTATCGAGCAGGTTGCCCTGGTGCAGGGCGGCGGCCGGATGGAGCAGCGGGAAGATCACGAAGTCTTTCATGTAGAAAGCCTGCGCCTTCACCTTGGTGATGCCCACCTTCCGCTCCAGCAGGGTCTGCGTGGCCCAGTTGCCGAGCGTACAGACCAATTTAGGCCGGATCATCTGAATTTGCTGCAAGAGAAACGGCTTGCAGGTCTCGACTTCGTCCGGTTCCGGATCGCGGTTATTGGGCGGCCGGCACTTGATGACGTTGGCGATGTAGATCTGGTCGCGTGATAGGTTGGCGGAAGCGAGAAGATCGTTCAGCAGTTTGCCCGCCGCGCCGACGAACGGTTCGCCTTTCTGGTCTTCGTTGAACCCCGGCGCTTCCCCCACAAACATGATGCTGGCGTGCGGGTTGCCGACGCCGAAGACGACCTGCGTGCGTCCGAGCTTGGCCAGCTTGCAGCGCTGGCAGTTGTGAAGTGATTTCGCAAGTTCTTGGAGCGGGGTGAGGGTCATGATTGAATAACGCCAGACGAAATGTGGCGGTATCTTAGAAAGGCAGGGGAGTGTTGTCAACGGACCGTTTGAGCGGCGAATCAGTGGTTGATTGCGCGATGAAACGCCGGGGAAAAAACCGCACAGCCGCAACACCATGGTTGGGGTTGCTCTGCCTGTTGGGATGGCCGGTGCTCGTCTCGGCGGCGTCGATCGACGTGATGGCAGCCAAGGATCGGTCATTCTGCGAGCGGGTGACGGCATATTTTGGCACGCGATTGACGCCCGATGTGGAGTTGCTCAAGACGGTGGAATGGCAGCCGGTGGAATTGAAAGGGCAGGGCCCGAAGACGAGGCACTGTTCTGCTCTCGACCGGGCGGTACTCGATTTCAATAACGATGGGCGGCCGGATCTCATCGTCAAAACCACTTTCTGCATGAAGGGCGCGCCCAGCGACAGTATCTATGTGTTTCCCGCCGGGAATCCGGTGCTCGATCAGCTCTCGTGGCAGGATCTGAGTCCGCTGCTGGCGACGCCGGACAAGTTCGAGCGGACGGGCGGAGTCTATCCACTGACGTTGCTGCATGGCGAGCGGGCCGGAGCTTCCCCTGCGCTCAAGACGCTGTTCACGATTCAACCGTTCGTGTTGGACGGCAGGACATATGTGAGTCTGACGGACAACCGGCGGGAGTGGATGGTCATCGCGACGTATGTGAACGGCGAGCGGTTCGACGATCAGTGTTATTTGCGAGCCGGAACGTTCTAGCTCTTCTCTCAGGCCGTTTTTCCACACACCAGATCAGCACAGCGGTTTGCGCTCACCAGCGCACTCTCGATGTTGGCCGGCCAGCCGGTATCGGTCCAAGCGCCGGCGACCAGCAGATTCCGGATCGGACTGCGCTGGATCGGTCGTAGTGCTGCCGCGCCCGGCCGAAGCGAGAGGGCGCCCCGATCATGGCGAACGACGGCAGTTGATTCGATCGCATCCTCGGAAATGTCGGGCAACGACGCGCGCAGTTCGGCTCCACTCATGGTGCTCAGTTCCGCGTCGGTTAATTCCTGTAACGACGGATTGCCGATAGCGGTCAGCAACACGTGTGTGGTGTCCGGTCCTGTCGGTGTGACGCTGAGCTGAGCGAAGGGAGGCCGCGAGCGGAGGATGAGTCGTGGTGCAGGCGTCTGCCAGCGGCAGGTGAGTTGGACGGTCACTCCGGCCACATCCTCCAGTTCACCGATCTGCGAAAAATAGGCGAAGCGTGTTAGCAGTCGCTCCGGCAGCAGGGCCATCAGTTGCCGGTGCGGCAGGGCGCTGAGATACCAGTCGGCATGTAGCACAGTGTCGCGAGTCGTCTCCACACCAGTGACATCCGTGTCCTGGAACCGGAGTCGAGGCAGGTCGGTCTGCAGCGCGACGGTTGTGCCCAGCTGTTGGAGCGTCTGCGTCAATGGGGCGAGGAACCGATCGTGCCCCGTGCCGTTCAATCGAATGAGACGAGCATGCGCGGCCCGTTCAAGAAACACGCTCGATAGAGCGTGAACCAACTGTGCAGCGGACAGGGTGGTGAGCGGATTGCCGGTCAGCCAGTGAGCGAGGGGCGCCCAGATCTCGTCGCAGGCCTGCCGACTTTGTCCGATTGAAATCAGCCAGTCGTCGGCTACGCGGCTGTCCAGATCCGACGGCGTGAGGCGGGCGCCTTCCCACACCTGTTCCAGGTGCGAGAAGAGGGTCCAGCGGTCGCGCCCGGAGAGGCCGCCGAACCGGAGCAGGCCGGCGACCCAGTGCAGCGGAGCGGGTAAAGCCACTCGTCGATACGGGACGATGCGCCCGTCCGGTAACTGGAATTCCAGCGGGATGTCGAGATCGGTGTGCGCGGCCGATGAGCGTTCCAATGCGCGCAGCAGCGCCCGGCTTTCCCGATGGCAGCCGAGCAGATCGACCGGTGCGGAGAGCGGCGGGAGCAGTGTCGTGTCGTGCCAGGTCCGGTGGTCGAGGACGGTGACAGCATAGCCACGTGTCCGTAAATGGTAGGCGGCGGCGAGGCCGGCGAGACCGGCGCCGAGAATGAGGACGGTGTGTCCGGGGCCGGCAGTCACGAGAAGCGCGCACGCAGCCAGATGCCGGCTGCGATGAGCAAGCGGTGAGAGGTGGACAGGCTGATGCGCGGGCCGAAGACCTGATAGCCCGACCGCTCCAGCTTGCGAAGCACACGGGCGTAAATGCCGCGCATGATTTCCGCCACGGTCAGGGCGCGCCGTTCCCGGCGCGGCAGGCTCATCAACGCCGCCTGCGCTTTCGCATAATATTGGTGCGCCCGGGCCGTTTCTTTTGCCATCAGGGCCATGAATGCCGGCGACTGCTGCTTCTGCAGGAGCGCCTCGTCCGTATAGCCGCATGCGCGCAGGTCTTCCTGCGGCAGATAAATGCGTCCCTGCGCTGCATCGGCGCCGAGATCGCGCAGGATGTTGGTCAGCTGGAAGGCCATGCCGAGATCGACTGCATAATCCTGCGCGCGCGGGGACGTGACCCCGAAAATGTGCAAACAGATGAGGCCGACGACCGACGCGACCCGATAACAGTACCGCGACAGGTCGTCGAAGGTCTGGTACCGCGTCATCGTCAGATCCATCTCCACGCCCTTGATGAGTTCTTCGAAATACCCTTTGGGGATCGACAGCCGTTTGACATGGTCGGCCAGGCTGATGGTGATCGGTCCGCTCGGCGTGCCCCGGTAGACCGCCTCGAGTTCCGCCCTCCAGCGTGCCAGTTCTTCCTGGGGATTGCTGCCGGCCGGCGGTTCGTCGACTGCACTGTCGACCGCTTTGCAAAACGCGTAGACGGTGTACATCGCTTCGCGTTTCGCCCGGGGCAGGAACAAAAAAGAATAGTAGAAGTTGCTGCCGCTCCGCTTGGTGTATGCCGTGCAGTAGGCTTGCGCGTCGGCGACAGTCATGGCGCGTCTCCCGCCGCAAGGGCATCGGCCGTGAGCCGGACGGCGTTCGTGCGGTCAATTGCCGATGACGGTCCGTCATGCAGCAGCGCGTCGAGCAGTTCGACGCCGTCGATCAGTCGCGGGCCGGGCCGGCTGAAATACGCATTCGCATCGACGGCGTAAGTCGTCGGCCATCGCTGGAGGGCACGCAGCCAGTGACGCTGCGTGTCTCCGGGAGTCGCCAACTCGTGGAGCGTCCGGTCGACGGAATATCCGCAGGGCATCACCAGCAGCACATCCGGCCGGGCCGATTCGAGTTCCGCCCAGGTTGTGCGCCGCGACGACTGTCCGGGTTGACCGAGCACATCACTTCCACCGGCCAGGCGGACCATTTCCGGTA
>OMJK01000046.1 GCA_900299325.1 Nitrospiraceae bacterium
CCCGTTGGGGACACCACCTCACGATCGTGTGTTGACGCAGTCTGTCCGAACACAGCGCTGTTCTTAAATCTCAGCTCATCCGCCCACAGTGCCTAAAGTGCTTCCTCCTGTTCGCCATTGAGTTTTCAAGGCGTTGCGCGTCCACTCCAGATCGTTCCCCTCTTCGGAAGTACTCCCTTCTGGTCTGTTTTCGCATGGCCAACCTGGGTATTCTTATTTCCATGAAGCAAGCAAGCGCACAGGAGGTGGTTATGAAAGCGACACCTTTCCGCTGTGGGGTTCAGAAGTCGATCGGGGTGAGCCAGGTGGAGATGAAACGTATGGCTAAACGCATAAGGCTGTTCGCCCAGTTGGCGCATGAATGGGAATATGAAGGTGAGGATGTACATTTAGGGAGTGAAGCGATTACGGTCTACGCGCTCTAGAAGAAGGAGGACGCACGTGGTCGGGTCATTTTATCGTTTCTGGGTCGCTTGTGCCGTCGTGGTTGTGAGCGGGATCTTCCATGCGTTCTGGCTTGCGCCCGAAGTGTGGGAGGGCACACAAGCCGCATCGACACAAGCGGGATTAGCCGGGTTGTGGGAGCCTCTTCGCGGGATGATGGCGCTTCTGCCGGGGCTCGGATTGATTTTCCTGTGGGAGCGTTCGCGGAGTCGCAGTGCCGAACCTGTGCGTGTCGAGCACAGCGAGGCACACATACAGAAAAAAGATCGCAAAGCGTTTCAGGATAAACAAGCCGCAGCGTAAGCACTGTTCCGGAAGAGTCACCTGCCGTCACACACGCGCACCAGTTTCCTCGTTACATATCTTGCCGCATCGCTAAGCTGAAGCCGTGCGTTTACGTCCGCTCATCGCCGCCCGCCCCGTTGAGTTTATCGTTTCCGCCGAGTAGACTGCATTAACAGCCGGATCGCTTTGAAACAACTCTCGGCGTGAGTCTCGCATGGGGAGGCACGGGATGAAATATGGTTGCCTGTGGGGGATGGGGGTGCTGCTGGCTCTAGGGTCTGCGCTCAATGCAGCGGAGCCGTCTGCGCCGAAAGAGGGACCGGCAGCCTCCGTTGCCGCTGTTAAGGGGAAAGACGGCGCGCCATTGGTGCTCATTTCTGCCGGGGCGTTTACGATGGGCAGCAACGACGGATTGCCCAACGAACGTCCGGAACACACGGCAACACTCGATGCCTATTATATTGATCAATACGAAGTAACCGCCGGGCGCTATCAAAAGTTCGTCGAATCGGCCGGCCGCAACATGCCGCCGGCGCAGGATGATGAAGCGGCCCAATCGGTGAGCGATTATCCGGCGGTGGGCATGTCCTGGACGGCGGCGGCGGCCTATTGCAAATGGGTCGGTCGACGATTGCCCACCGAAGCGGAGTGGGAGAAAGCCGCTCGCGGAACGGACGGCCGCCGCTATCCCTGGGGGCACATGCAACCGTTCGTCGACATCGCAAACTACAATCGGGGATTGTGGGTCAGCGAATCGATTACGCTCGTACCGGTGAATGGTGGTGTGGAAGGGATGAGTGTCCGGCACGGATTGAAGGAAGGCGGAAAGAGTCCGTATGGTCTCTATCACATGGCCGGGAATGCGGCGGAGTGGGTGGCCGATTGGTATGACCGCGAGTTTTATTTGAAGGCTCCCGAGAAAAATCCGACCGGACCGGCGGCCGGAGAGAAGCGGGTGATTCGCGGTGGCTCTTGGGCTGATCTGCCAACAGCACTCCGAGTCAGTGCCCGGTTTTCCGCAGAACCGGATTTCGAAGATCGTACGATCGGATTCCGTTGCGCCATGGATGCCGGGAAATAGCGTCGTTCTCTGTCGAAGGAAGCTCTCGTCGGTTCGTTGTGTGACCAGGTAACTGTTCCATGAGTACCGCTCCTCCTGCCGGCTCCACGCCGCCCTCTCAACATCGTCCCGAACAGGTGGTCACCATGGTGGTTGTCGGCTTGGTCCTGCTCTATGCCTTGTGGATGTTGCGCACACCAGCGGTCCTGAAACCGCCGTCGGATTCAGGCCGTACACCGACTGTTACCGCCGTATCTCCCGACAAGATTCCGCTGGTAACAGGCGATGAACCGGTGAAGGACATCTTCACTCGGGCCGGTTGTCCGGTATGTCATACGATTCCCGGCATTCCCGGCGCCATGGGGCAGGTTGGACCGCCGCTGGTGCTCGGCACAACCGGGGCGCAACGGCTCATCGATCCGTCTTACCGCGGGCAGGCCGCTACCGTCCGCGACTATATCGTCGAGTCGATCATGAATCCGGGGGTGTTTGTTGTGCCGGGGTATCCGGAGCGGACGATGCCGACTTGGTACGGTACGAAGCTGAGCGCCCTGGCGGTTGAGAAGATTGCCGACTATCTTGAACGGCAGACTGATCGTTCCGGGATCAAGTGACGGATCGGCCGGTCACCGTAACGTCAGCGCTTGCGGAAGGGCGTGACTTTGCCTGACGATCCGCCGCCGCCCTGAATTCTGAAGGCGTCCCCGGCTCCCACCCCCGGTTGTTTGTCCAGCAGCGCGTTCACGGCGTCGTCGCCTTTCAACCCCTCGATCTTGATCTTCAAGCGGAGGTTGTTGGCGCTGTCGGCGTTGATGAGGGCCTGTTCCAGGCTGATCTTTTCTTCCTTATACAAATTAAACAACACATGATCGAAGGTCTGGCAGCCCTCGTCGATGCCCTGTTCCATCGCTTCTTTGAGCGTATCGATTTCGGCTTTCCTGATCAGGTCCTTGATGCGCGGCGTATCCAGCATGATCTCGAGGGCTGGTACGCGCTTGTTGTCGAGCGAAGGGATCAGCCGCTGCGAGATGATGGCGCGCAGGTTCAATGACAGCTGTAGATAGATCTGCGCATGCCGCTCGACCGGGAAGAAGTTCATAATCCGCTCGATAGCCTGGTTGGCGTTGTTGGAGTGCAAGGTGCCGATGCAGAGGTGGCCGGTTTCGGCAAAAGTGATCGCGGCTTCCATCGTTTCTGTGTCACGGACTTCGCCGATGAGAATGACGTCCGGGGCTTGCCGCAACGTGTTCTTCAACGCGTTCTGGAAGGACAACGTATCGAAGCCGACTTCCCGCTGCGTGATGATGGATTTCTTGTGCTGGTGCACGAACTCGATCGGATCTTCGACCGTGATGATGTGGCCCGGATGAATGGAATTCCGGTAGTCGATCATCGCGGCCAGACTGGTGGATTTACCGGATCCGGTGGCGCCGACCACCAGCACCAGCCCCCGCTTCGTCATCGCGATGTCTTTCATGATGGACGGGAGCCGCAGTTCCTCAATGGTCTGGATTTCCGCTTTGATGTGGCGGAACACGAGGGCGACATTACCCTTCTGCCGCATGATATTAACCCGGAAGCGCCCGAGCTCTTTGTAGTAGAGCGCCAGGTTCATTTCCATCTTTTCTTCGAACTCTCCGCGTTGCTGGCCGCGCATGAGGGCCAGCGCCAAAGCTTCCAACTGCTCATTGGAGAACGGCGGGGCATCGGTGAGCTGGGTCGAGCCATGGATCCGGTAGATGGGCGGCGCGTCTACGGTCAGATACAGATCCGATGCTTCCCGGTCCACCATCACTTTCAACAGGCTCCGAACATCCATGGTCGTGCTCCGTCCTTCGGTGAGTGACTAGGCCGCCCCGGCGGTGGGGGTGGCAAAGAGATTCGGATTCATGCTGCGAGACTGCGCCTCGGCCTTCGTGACGATCCCGCGGGTGGCCAAGTCGATGAGCGCCATATCCATCGTCTGCATGCCGTCTTTCTGGCTGGCCTGCATGACGCCCGGAATCTGGTGGAGTTTGGCTTCCCGAATGAGATTGCGCACGGCTGTTGTGGCGACCATGATCTCCAGCGCTGCGACGCGGCCCCCCGTTTTTTTCTTGAGCAACGTCTGGGTGATCACGGCCTCCAGCGCTTCCGAGAGTTGCGATCGGATCTGTGCCTGCTGTGCGGGCGGGAAGGCGTCGATGATACGGTCGATGGTCTTGGGCGCGCTCGACGTGTGCAGCGTGGCGAAGACCAGGTGGCCTGTTTCCGCTGCCGTCAGCGCCAGCTGAATGGTCTCGAGGTCGCGCATTTCGCCGACCAGCACGATGTCGGGGTCTTCGCGAAGCGCGGCGCGCAAGGCGTTGGCGAACGAGAGGGTGTGGACACCCAATTCCCGCTGGTTCACCAGGCACTTTTTGGATTTGTGCACGAACTCGATCGGATCTTCGATCGTGATGATGTGGCCTTCAAACGTGTTGTTCAGATAGTCCACCATGCTGGCCAGGGTTGTCGATTTACCGGACCCGGTCGGTCCGGTGACGAGAATCAGCCCTTTTTCCTTGTCACACAACTGCCGAATGATCGGTGGCATCCCCAGCCGTTCGAGCGGCAGGATGACGGTCGGGATGTTTCGGAACACGGCGCCCAGTCCGCGGTTTTGGACGAAGACGTTGACGCGAAAGCGGGCGATATCGCCGAGTTCAAACGAAAAGTCGCATTCCCGCTTTTCTTCAAAGTTTTTCCGCTGGGCGTCGTTCATCATGTCGTAGACGAGCGCATGCGTTTCTTCCGAGGTCAGCGGCGGGTGGTCGAGTTTTTTGAGGTCGCCGTGGATGCGGATCATCGGCGGCTCTCCGGCACTGATGTGGCAGTCGGAGGCGCCTTCTTTGACCGAAAACGTCAGCAGCTTCGAAATGTCCATCAGTGTGCTCCGTTAGATCGAGGAAATAAGGTCGGATGACGGTTGCGACGTGCCTGTGCTCCACGATGATTCTGTGGGAATCATGCCACAACAGGGCGGTAAAGCAAGGAAAAGGGAATAGTTCGGACGGTCCGAATTCGGTCGATAACGGCGGGGGCACCGCGGAGACTGCGTGCTCACTAGCTAAGGGTTTTTATGCCGGTCCCGCAAAAACCCATTGACATCGACTTCCCTGCGGGAGTAGACAGCTAGCTACTTTGGCGGTGTTCCGGGGTTCACGGCATACCGTGTGACCCGACCGGTCAGCGGTTCCCCTGGAATCGGCTGCCAGAGGGCATTTGAGGTCCTTCTCCGGATCGTCAGGACCGGCTTCACAGCTGTCAGGTGATCTGGCTGACGTTCTGTTTGAAAAGAGGGTATGGCATGTCCCGCCGGTTCAGCAACGACCCCATCAATTTGATCGACCGTATTCCCACGCGGGATCAGTTGTCGGCAGCAAGACCTCCGCAGCGGGCATGGGGGCGGACCATGCTGGAATATGGAGCGGCGTGTGCTCGTGGTGCCGCCGAAGCGGTTGCGCGCTGCCGCCGGTTCTGGCATCAGCTGCGTACCACTTCACGTGAACAACAGGTTGCGATCAAGGCGGGATGGCTTCGGGCTAAGGCTGCAGGGTCTCGCTTTGCCGAGCGTGCTGCGCATACCAGGATCCAGGTCGCGTCGAACGCACACGCGGCTCGTCTGAAGGTTACACAGGCCTATGATCGGTTGGCTGAATGGATTGCGAAGTTAGATGCGGCGGTGCCGCCGCCGGCCTCGAAATCACAGTCCACTCAAGGGGCAGTTCAAGGGGCAGTCGAGTCCATGTTCCGGACCCATGTGGGTGCCGTGATGACTCCCCAATCCCGTGAGTTGGCGGAGTTGAAAGCGTCCATTCTGACCCAGCAACAGGAGTTGGCCCATGTGTCGACTCAACTCCAGGAACTCAAGGCGCTGGTGGTTACCCAGCAGCAGGTGCTGATGTTTCTCGGCAAGGAACTGGATACGACACAGCCTGCGTCGATGACCACTGTCGCCTCTGCTTCTGCAAAGCGAGCCCGCGTCGTTCGAGCCAAGCCGGGCGCCAAAGAACGCAAGCCTCCTCAGAAAGGGTCTTCAAAGCCCTCCCTCAATTTCTAATTGGCCACGTCCGCCTCTTCTCAGCGTGCTTGTGTTGTGACGACAGTCTCGGTCTGTGGTCAGTCTTTGTTAGGCCGGTTGTGGCGATATCGATTGCTGCCTGCTGTTCTGATCAGCGGGTTGGCCATGGTCGGCGGCACGGCATTTTCTGCGCCGTCTGCGACGGTTCCACTGTTCGACACTCTCGGCACCCTCCATCATCCGATTACGACGACCTCGGATCAGGCCCAACGGTATTTTGACCAGGGTCTGCGTCTGGTCTACGCGTTCAATCACGAGGAGGCAATCCGGGCGTTCGAAGAAGCGGCGCGGATTGATCCAACAGCTGCGATGGCGTACTGGGGCGTTGCATTGGCCTATGGGCCGAACATCAATGCAACGATGGAGCGGAGCGATGAACAACATGCCTGGGATGCCATTCAAAAGGCCCGGACCCACAGCAGCCAGGCGAGCATTGCCGAGCGCGCGTACATTGATGCATTAAACCAGCGATATAGCGCGAAGGGAGGCTCACGTGCGCACCGGGATAAAGCGTATGCAGATGCCATGCGGGCCGTGGTCCGTCAGTTCCCTGACGATGCCGATGCCGCCACCCTGTTCGCCGAAGCGTTAATGGATATGCGGCCGTGGGATCTGTGGATGCCGGACGGTCGGGCCCATCCCGGAACGGATGAAATTGTCGCCACGTTGGAATCCGTGCTGGCGACGCATCCTGATCATCCCGGCGCCTGCCACTACTACATTCATGCGGTTGAAGCGTCGAGTCAGCCTGAGCGAGCTCTGTCCTGTGCCGATCGCTTGCCGCAACTGATGCCGGGGGCGGGACATCTGGTGCATATGCCGGCGCACATCTATCTTCGTCTGGGGAAATATCATGAGGCGGCGGAGCGGAATGCCGCCGCGGCGCATGTGGATCACGACTATCTTGCCGCACGAACACCGGCCGGCGACTATGCCGACGGCTACTACACGCACAATCTCCATTTTCTCTGGGCGGCGCTGACGGTGGAGGGGCGGCGAGCGGATGCGCTGAACGCGGCGCGCGACGTCGCGGCCACGATTTCCGAAGACGAAGCCCGGAAAACCAGGTGGAAGGAGCTATACCGGCCGACGCCGCTGCTGTCGATGATGCGGTTCGGCCAGTGGGATGAGCTATTACGGGAACCGCCGCCGCCGAAAGGATTGCGGTTGGAAGAAGGCCTGTGGCGATTGGGCCGGGGGCTGGCATTGGCTGCCACCGGCCGGATTCCCGGCGCAGAAGGAGAACACGTTGTCCTGATGGGCCTGGCGAAACGTCTGGGCCGCGACCGCACCACGGACGAAAAAACAGAACGGACAGTGCTCAAGATTGCCGAACGGCTGCTGGCCGGCGATCTCGCCGCTCGCCGACAAAAGTATGAAGAGTCCGCCAAGATTCTCAATGAGGCGGTCAAACTGGAAGACGGGTTGCCCTATGCCGAACCTCCGATCTGGCCGCTTCCCGTTCGGCAGTATCTCGGCGCCGTTCTCTTGCAAGGCGCGCAGCCCGGCGCGGCAGAACTCGTCTATCGAGCCGACTTGGCCAGGCATCCGAATAATGGGTGGGCGCTATTTGGATTGGGACAGAGTCTGCGGGCTCAGGATAAACAGCAAGATGCGGAAGCGGTGGACAGTCAGTTCAAGGCGGCGTGGTCTTACGCCGACGTCACGCTGACTGCGTCGCGCTTTTAAAGCAGACCGGCGGTTCGGCCGGCCTGCGCGAACGCATCGAGTGCGTGATCGATCTGCTCCGCCGTATGTTCCGACGTGATGGTGACACGGATGCGGCTGGTAGCATCAGGCACGGTCGGAGGACGGATCGCCGGAGCAAAAACCCCCTGCGCCAGGAGCGCGTCCGCGAATGTCAGGGCCTGTTCCGCACTACCCACCAGCACCGGCAGAATCGGACTCACCGTTGCGGTCAAGCGGAAGCCGAGCCGGCGCAGTCCTTCGTCGAGACGATGCCGGTTGGCCCAGAGGCGTGTCCGCCGGTCCGGTTCCGTGCGGACGATTTCGAGCGCCGCGGCGGCGGCGGCCATCGATCCCGGTGCCGGTGCCGTTGAGAACATGAAGGGCCGGCTGCGGTTGATAAGATAGCGGACGAACTCATCGGAGCCGGCCACATATGCTCCACTGCTTCCGAGTGCCTTGCCCAGCGTGCCCATGTGGAACGGAATGCGGTCTTCCACATGGAAATGTTCGAGGGTGCCCCGCCCCGTTGCTCCCATCACGCCCGTTCCGTGCGCATCGTCGACGTATAACGTTGCCCCATAACGTTCTGCGAGCGATGCGAGGTCGGGGAGGGGAGCGAGGTCTCCGTCCATGCTGAATAGGCCGTCGGTGACGATGAGTGTGGGCCGATTCACCCGCCGTCGCTTCAACAACAACTCCAGATGCCCGGCATCGTTATGGCGGAATACGCGGACATCGGCGCCGCTCAGCCGGCAGCCATCGATGAGACTGGCATGGCACAGCCGATCGGCGAATATAACTCCCTGTTTTTCAACCAGCGCCGGGATGGTGCCCAGATTAGCCAGATAGCCCGATCCATACACCAGGGCCGCGTCCGTCCCTTTGAATCGCGCGAGCGTCGTTTCCAATTTCTGATGAGGCGGGAGTGTGCCGCAAATGAGTCGGGATGCGCCGGCGCCGGCGCCGTACTGCTCTGTTGCCTGAACCGCGGCTTGAATGACGAGCGGATGGGTAGCGAGTCCCAGGTAATCGTTTGATGAAAGGAGGATCACGTCGCGGCCATCGAATCGAACGGATGGACCCACGGCGGATCCGAGCGTGCGAAGTCGACGCGTTAGCGATTGGGCGTCAAGTTGTCGAAGCCGCTGGGCAAACATCTGACGAACGAGTCTCCTGCGCCGGCGTCCGTCTCTCAACGAGTCGATCGGTGGCGACGGTTGAGAGGAGTGCATTGACAAGGCAAAGCGATCCCTAGTATAAGGCCCACGTTCGCCAGAAGGAAATCGGGTTCCGACTCCTCCACACGCATCTATGGCCTTTCGCATAAAAGTTCCCCCACGCGAGCTGCCGGTCGACGAAGCCCATTTAGTGAGTGGACTAGAGCGGTTCGTGATCGGCCTGCGGGATTACCGCGGGCCTCTGCTGGTCGGCGCGGCGATGCTGCTGTTGGCGGGCGGGATCGTCGGCGGAGTGCTCTGGTACGACACGCAGACGGCGAAAAAAGCGGAGGATCTCGAGCGGGAAGCGACGCAGCATTACCTGACCAGGCCAGCGGACGACCTCAAAAAAGCGGACAGCAATCTCAAGCAAGCGATTGCGCTGTACAAACGAGTGGCGGATGAATACCCGCGCACGCCGTCCGGACCGCTGGCGCTGTTTCATCTCGGCAATGCGCTGGTGCAGGCCAATGAATTCGACGGCGCGATCGATGCCTACAAGCGTTTCGTCGTGGCGTACGGATCGCATGTTGCGCTGCTAGGGTTGGTCCAGCAGCGACTTGGCTACGTCTATCTGCTCAAGGGCGACCGCGACCAGGCGGTCAAGGCCTACTCGGCGGTGCTGCAAATCCCCGGGGCGCTCAACCGGGACCATGCGTTGTTCGAATTGGCGCGGCTGGAAGAGAGTCAGTCGCGGCCGGAAGGCGCGATGGGGTATTACCACGATCTCGTCAAAACCTACCCCACTTCTCCTTTAGCCAACGAAGCGGCGGTCAGAATGAAGGCGCTGGATGTGAAGAAACTACCCGATGCGTCTCTGCCGCCGCCTACGCCGGCACAACCGGGTCCGCCCTCCAAACCGTAAGACACACCCGCCTCTGAGGCGGTGCCTCGCCGGTTTTCCCTCTTCGGATTTTATGGAACTCAGTGTGCGATGAGCAGAAAGTCGCCCGGCTTAATGACAGGGCTGGAGAGGTTATTTCTGGTTTTGAGCGTCTTGAGAGGGATGCGAAAGCGCTTCGAAACCTTCTCGAGCGTGTCGCCGACACGAACGCGATACCAGTGCCCGTTCTCGGCCTTCACAGGCTCCGGCTTGTTCGACTGCGGAGGGAATTTATACGTCGGGACCTTGTCCAGTACCTGCACGATTTTGTCGCTGCTGCCGACCGGCACTTTCAGGAAATAGGGCATATCGTCCGGCGGTGTGGCGTCACGACGCAATTCGGGGTTCAGCAAACGCAGGTCTTCGTACGGGATGCCGCTGGCGGCTGAAATGGATTTGAAATGGAGGGGGCGGGTCACCGCCACTTCTTCGAACTCGTGCGGAGCCACCGGTTCCTGGCTGAATCCGTAGTGGTCGGGGTTTTGAGCAATCACCGTCGCCGCCATGAAGCGCGGCACATATTGCTTGGTTTCTCGGCGGATCAGTTTCGTCTTGGAGATATCCCAGAACGTCTCCGCCTGGGCCTTGTGCAGCGCCCGCATAACTTTCCCCTCGCCGGCATTGTATGCGGCCATGGCTAGCGGCCAGGTGCCGAACAGATCGTACAAATCGCGCAGGTACCGCGCGGCCGCGACGGTTGATTTAATCGGGTCCCGGCGTTCATCTACATAGTGGTCGATCCGCAGGCCGTAGAGCTTGCCGGTGCCTTTCATGAACTGCCAGGGGCCCGTGGCCTTGGCGCGCGAATAGGCGTAGGGATTGAACCCGCTCTCGACCAGCGACAGGAAGACGAGCTCGCCGGGGAGATTGAATTCGGCAAAAATACTCTCCACCATCGTACGGTATCGGTTCAGCCTGGTCAGCCACTGCTCAAACCGGTCGTGAATCGAGGTATTGAAAAAACGGATATGGTTCTCGACGCTGGGATCCATCACAAGCGTGATGGATGTGGCCGTGTGGCTCAACGGTGCGTGGACGGAGTCGGGCACATGTACAAGTTTCTCCGGCGCCTGCTCGCTCACACCACCCGGTTCGGTGCGGGGCACAGTTATCTCGCCGGCGGTGCTGGGTGGAGCAGTATCGGGAGGATCGACGGTTAATTCTGCATCCAAGGGGACCAGGTTGGTATCGAGATCGTCGTCATCTTGCGTATCCACCGCGGCGGGTTGATCCGGTGCCATCTGGGCAAAACTGCCGGCTGGACACGCGAGCAGTGCGAGTCCAAACCAGACTAGGGTGAGTCTTGCCGAAAGTGGAACGTGCTGAAAATGCGGCATTCTTAACGCCTCTATCGGAGCGTGAACAGGCAAACGTGAAACAACACTATCGATCGTACCACCGCTTGTCAAGAAAATGAATGGGTTAGCGGGTGCTCTTTCGCGTCGCGACGGCAGCGATGAGTTGGATTGATCAAGTGGGGATGGCGTCGGTTCTCTTCTGGGGGCAGGCAAAGGAATTATGCTGAAAACATGACCGCTTGCGGGTCCGATTTCTTGACAGTTTTAGGGTGCTAATGGTAGCGTACCGCCTCTTTTCCGGTCGGTCTCCCACCAGTTCCATCGAAGGAGGATCAGTCGATGTTGAAGCGGTATCTTTTGGCTCCCGGCCCAACGCCCGTGCCACCCGAAGTCCTCTTGGCGATGGCCCGGCCCATTATCCACCACCGGGCTCCTGAGTTCGATCCGATCTTCGCCGAGGTGCGGGAAGGGCTGAAGTGGCTGTTTCAGACGAGAAACGACGTCCTCATGCTGGCCTCGTCCGGAACTGGCGGGATGGAGGGCTCGGTCTCGAATTTCTTGTCGCCTGGCGACAAAGCGCTGTTTGTTAACGGCGGCAAGTTCGGTGAACGCTGGGGCAAGCTTTGCAAAACGTTCGGTGTGCAGGCGACGGAGATCAAGGTCGAGTGGGGCCACGCGGTCAATCCTCAGGCGGTGGCCGACGCGCTCAAGAAAGATCCGTCCATTAAAGCCGTCTACGTGCAGGCGAGCGAAACGTCCACCGGTGTCTCGCACGATGTGAAGACGCTGGGCGAGATTGTGAAGGGCTACGACGATACGATTCTTGTTGCGGATGCCATTACGGCGCTGGGTGTCTTCGACATCAAGACCGATGCGTGGGGCCTAGATGTCGTCATCACCGGTTCGCAAAAGGCGTTGATGTTGCCGCCCGGCATGGCCTTCGTGAGTGTGAGCGATAAGGCCTGGCGGTTGGCCGAGAAAGCGAAAAACGCGGCCTTCTATTTCAACTTTAAGAAAGAGCGCGAGAACCAGGCCAAAAACCAGACGGCCTTCACGCCGACGGTGTCGCTGATCATTGGTTTGCAGGAAGTCTTCAAGATCATGAAGGCCGAAGGATTAGACAAGATGTTTGCGCGGCAGGGGACGCTGGCGAAGGCGACGCGCGAAGGTGTGCAGGCGGCCGGCCTCAAGCTGTTTCCGAAAGAATCGCCGAGCGATGCGCTCACTGCGGTTTGCGCGCCGGACGGCGTGGACGGCCAGGCGATCTACAAGAACCTCCGTGTGCAGTACGGCATGACCGCCGCGGGCGGGCAGGATCATCTCAAGGGGAAAATCTTCCGTCTCTCCCACATGGGCTACGCGGACCGGTTCGACGTGATTGCGGCGCTGGCGGCTACCGAAATGGTGCTGAAGGGGCTCGGCCATCCGGTGAAACTCGGCAGCGGTGTGGGCAAAGCGCAAGAAATTTTGATGGCGCAGAAGTAAGCGGAGACGACGATGAGCGGCGCGAAAGCGATGAAAATTCTGGTCAGTGACAGTTTGTCGAAGCAGGGCGTGGACGCGCTTGAGAAGGCGGGATTCACCGTGGTGGTGAAATCCAAAATGCCGAAAGAGGAATTGTTCAAAGAGATCAAGGACGCCGACGGGTTGATTGTCCGTTCCGGCACCAAAGTGACCGCCGAACTCATTGCCGCGGCCGAGAAGTTGAAAGTCGTGGGGCGTGCCGGGTCCGGGCTGGACAACGTCGATACGCCGGCGGCCACGCGCCGTGGGATCGTTGTGATGAATACGCCCGGCGGCAACACCGTTACGACGGCCGAACACACCATGTCGATGATCTGTGCGATGAGCCGGCGGATTCCGCAAGCCACGGCGTCCGTGAAGGCCGGCAAGTGGGAAAAAGACAAGTTCATGGGTGTCGAGCTCTACAACAAAGTGCTCGGCATTGTCGGAGTCGGGCAGATCGGCAGCCATTTGACGAAATTGGCGCAGGGAATCGGCATGAGCGTCATCGCCTACGACCCGTATCTTGCGCCTGAGCGGGCCGAGCGGATGGGCGTCACGATGCTCGAGCTCGGCGAGCTCTTCAAGCGCGCCGACATCATTTCGGTGCATACGCCGTTGACGCCGGAGACCAAAGGTATCATCAATGCGCAGTCGATTGCGACGATGAAGCCGGGGGTCATGATCGTCAACTGTGCCCGCGGCGGCATTATCAACGAGACGGACCTGGTCGAAGCACTCAAGACCAAGAAGGTGGCGGCCGCGGCCTTCGATGTGTTCGAAGAAGAGCCGGTCAAGGCGGACAATCCGTTGCTGGCGCTCGATAACTTCATCTGCACTCCGCATATCGGCGCGCAGACGACCGAAGCGCAAGAAAATGTGGCGGTGGGTATTGCCGAACAAATCGTCGATTACTTTACAAAGGGTGTGGCCAAGGGTGCGGTCAATATTCCGTCGGTCGCTCCGGAATTGCTGCCGCGGCTGCAGCCCTATCTGACGCTGGCGGAAAATCTCGGATCGCTCCAGACGCAACTCTGTCAGGGTGGGATCGAGCGGGTGACCGTCGAATATAATGGTGAAGTCGCGAACCTGTCCGTGGCTCCCGTCACGATCGCGGTGCTGAAAGGATTGCTCACGCCGATCATGGAGCATCCGGTGAATTATGTGAATGCGCCGATTGTCGCCAAGGAGCGGGGCATCGAAGTCAAAGAGATCAAGAGTTCGGATGCCGGCGACTTCACGAGTTTGTTGCGGGTGCGGGTTGAGGCGGGGAAAGCCTCCCATCAGGTTGCGGGCACGCTGTATCACAAGAAAGATGCGCGCATCATCGAGGTCGATCAGTTCAAAGTCGAAGTCGTACCGGAAGGACACATGCTGCTCATTCACAATGTGGATCGGCCGGGCGTGATCGGCATGGTCGGCAAAGTGTTGGGCGATAACAACATCAATATTGTTCGCATGCAATGTGCGCTCGAGAAGCGGGGCGGGAATGCGTTGTTGATCATCGGATCCGACACGGCGTTTCCGTCCGGGGTGCTGGATCAGATCAAGTCCGGCGCCAATATTCTGTCGGTGAAAGTGGCAAACCTTTCCTAACTCGTACGGCATCCACCGGTTCGTTATGGCTTCTGCTCCTCCGAAGTCCCCCGCTCATTCTGGGCAGGCCCACCCGTTGCGCGAGCGTTCGCTCGTTCCCGCCGGCATGGCGACGATTCTGCCGCAGGCGGCCAAACAGGTTCGGCGCCTGGAAGCGCAGCTGGTGGCTCGACTGGCCGAGGGCGGGTACGACGAGATCATCCTGCCAACCTTCGAATATTTGGATGTGCTGGCGCCGGGCCTCGAATCCGAACTCGTCGAAAAGTGCTACCAGTTTGCCGATCGCAACACCGGCCGCATCTTGTTGTTGCGTCCCGATGCAACTGCCCAAATTGCCCGCACGGTAGCGATGGGGATGATGGGCACGGCACTGCCACTGCGACTCTCCTACCGAACGACCGTCTTCCGCAACGAACCGGAGCATGCGGGACGGGACCGTGAAATTTTTCAAGTCGGGGCGGAGCTCATCGGCGCCGACGATGCGACCTCCGATGCGGAGATGGTGACCATTCTGATCGAATGTCTTCGGTTGGTCGGAGTGCGTGCGTTCAAGATTTCGCTCGGCCATGTGGGATTTTTCAAGGGGCTCTTGGTGCAGGCCGGTTTGTCGCCGGACGGTCAAAAGCGGGCCGAGCGGGCAGCCGCGCGAAAAGATTTGCCGCGTCTTCAGGAGGTTCTCGCTGCGGAGCGGGTCGCCGCGCCATCCGCGCGCGCGATTTTAGAAGCGCCGGAACTCTGCGGACAAGCCGACGTGCTGGCGCGGGCGCGCGAGTTGGCCGGTCAGGACAAGCCGTTGCAGCAGTCGTTGGACCGGTTAACGAAGGTGTATCAGTTGCTGTGTACCGCCGGATTTCAGGAACTGCTGTTCCTCGATTTGGGCGAGTTTCGCGGGTTCGACTATTATGATGGAGTGGTGTTCGACGTCTTCGCCGAAGGGGTTGGTGTCGAATTAGGCGGCGGCGGCCGGTATGATCACCTCATCGGCCGGTTCGGGAGGAATATTCCATCGACCGGGTTTGCCTTGAACGTCGATCGGCTTTTTCAGGCGCTGAACGGATCAGGTGTGCAGTCTCCATCGTCTTCAGCAGGTCGTGCTGCGCGCCGCGAGAAGAGGGTGCGATGAAACCGTTGGCTTCCATCGATCTCTCTCAACCGAAACTGCCGCCGCAAAATCTCGAAGCGGAACAGTCGGTGCTCGGCGCCATTCTTCTGGACAACATGGCGTTGCCGAAAGCGATGGAGTTGTTGACCGAGGAAGACTTGTATCGAACCGCGCATCGCCGGATTTATCGGGCGATGCTCGATCTGTCGGAAACCGGCGAGGTCATCGATCAGATCACCCTGACGGAGCGGTTGAAAGCCCAAGGAGAATTGGAATCGGTTGGAGGAGCTGCGTATCTTGCTGAACTGGTGCAAGTCGTGCCAAGCGCCGCCAACATCCGTTATCACTGCAAAATCGTTCGCGACAAGGCCGTGGCGCGGGAGTTGATCGGCACCTCCACTGAAATTTTGACGAGGGGTTACGAAGGAACGGCATCCATCGACGACCTGCTCGACTTTGCGGAGCAATCGGTGTTTCGCATTGCGCAGGGGAAGCTCGAGCGGTCGTTCAGTCCGATCAATCACATCATCAAAGAAAGTCTCGATCTCGTCGACAAGCTCTCGAAGCGCAAAGAACATGTGACCGGCGTGCCGACCGGGTTCTACGATCTCGACGATCTCACCGCGGGGCTTCAGCCGTCCGATCTGGTGGTGGTGGCGGGGCGCCCCAGCATGGGAAAGACAAGCCTGGCGTTGGGATTTGCCACTCATGCGGCCATTCACGGGAATGCCGTCGTCGGCATTTTTAGCCTTGAAATGTCCAAGCCGCAGATCGTATTGCGCATGTTGAGTTCGGAGGCGCGAGTCGACTCGCATGCGTTACGGACCGGAAAGCTCCAAAAAGAAGATTGGTGGCGGCTGGCTGAGGCGGCGGGACGTCTGGAGCAAGCTTCCATTTATATTGACGATACCGGCGGTCTCACGGTCCAGCAGATGCGTGGGAAAGCACGTCGGCTGAAGGCCGAAAAAGGGCTCGATATTTTAATCGTCGATTACCTGCAGTTGATGCAGGGACGCAGCGATTCGGAGTCCCGTCAGCAGGAGATCTCGGACATTTCGCGTTCGCTCAAGGCCTTGGCCAAGGAACTCAATGTGCCTGTTGTCGCGCTCTCGCAGCTGAGCCGGGCCGTCGAAGCGAGAAAGCCGCCGATTCCCATGCTGGCTGACTTGCGGGAAAGCGGGGCGATCGAGCAGGATGCCGACGTGGTCATGTTCATCTACCGAGAAGATGTGTACGATCCCAACTCGGAGCGAAAAGGGATCGCGGACATCATGGTGAGCAAACACCGCAATGGACCGATCGGAAAGAAGGAGTTGTTCTTTCACGACCGCTTCGCCAAATTCGAAAGTCTCGACGTTCGGGAATCCTGAAGACGTTTGCGCATCAAATCTCCGCTCGGTATAATCTTCTCCAAGATCTTCGCTCACGCATCGTTTCGGGAACGTGCACGTGCGCAACTCTATGACGCCTCCTTGTGACCCGCTTCATTCGCCTAGACGGAACTTTTCGTTCGGCAATGGCCTCTTCGCATTGTTGATTCCGGTCGTCATTGTCGCCTGTGCGGCAGCGCCCCATCCTCAAGAAACCACGGCTTCGTCTGGGTCCACTGAAAAGCGGAACGGAGCCTCATCGCCGGATGCGTCGGCGACCTATCATTTCATGCTCGGTTATCAGGCTGAACTTGCGCAGGAAACAGAGCGGGCCATTACTGAGTATCGGGCCGCGCTGAAGTCCGATCCATCGTCGGTTGCCGTCAAGGCTAGGCTGGCAAGCATCTATTTCGGCATCGGGGATTTAAATTCCGCGGCACAATATGCTGAAGAAGTCGGGGAGAGTACCGAACAGGATGTGCAGGTTCTGACGCAAATGGCCGGGATTCTCGCCAGCGCAGGGAAGCCGGACCGTGCCATCCGGTTGCTGGACCAAGCGATCAAACGCGAACCGGAACGGGGGGAAACCTATTTTCCGAAAGGCATTATTCTGCTGAATCAAAAACAGCTAGCGGAAGCCGAGCAAGCGGTGGTGCAGGGGTTGAAGTATGCACCGGATTCGCCGATCGGCCACTACTATCTCGGTCGGATTTCTGTTGAGGCTCAAAAGTATGAGCAAGCGGTAGCCAGCTTCGAGCGAGCCATTGCTGCCAATCCAGCCTTCGAGCCGGCGTATATGGCACAGGCTACGCTGCATGAGTCGCGTCAGGAGAAGGACAAGGCCATTGCGGTTTTGCAGAATTATCTGCAGCGGGTCAATCTGCACAACAAGGACGTTCGTCAGCATCTGATTCAGCTCTACATCAGCACCAAGGACTATGCGGGCGGCTTGGCCGAAGTTCAGAAAATGCTGGAGGACAATCCGGATGATCTCGATGCCCAATTGCGTCGGGCGCTTATCTATGGTGAGAAAAAGGAGTATGCCAAGGCTATCGAGCAGTTGAACGGAATCTTGCAGGTGAAACCAGGCGAACTCAAGGTTCGTGACTATCTCGCCTATCTGTACGAAGAAAGTAAAGAGTATCCGAAGGCGATCGAAGCGTATCAGCTTAACATTCGGCACGATCCATCTTATATCGACAGCCATCTCCATTTGGGGGTGTTGCAATACCGGATCAAAGCTTATTCGGAGGCTGTTGCGCATTTAGGCGAGGCGATTCGCCTCAATCCGAAGCAACCTGAGCCGTATATTGTGAAGGGATTGGCTTTTCTACAGATGGAGCAGTTTGAATCGGCTTCGCAAACGTTCGAAGAGGGGTTGCGGTACAATCCGAAAAATGCCGATCTGCACTTCAATTTGGGGACGGCCTACGACAAATTAGATCGGTTCGATGATGTCGTGCGTGCGATGGAAGCTGCGCTCTCCCTGGACCCCCATCATGCCGACGCCTTGAATTACCTGGGGTACAGTTATGCGGAGCGCGGCATTAAAATCGATCAGGCCCTATCCCTTACCAAGCAGGCCGTGGCGCTCAAGCCGGAGAATGGCTACTTCGTCGATAGTCTCGGTTGGGCGTTCTACAAATCCGGCATGCTGAGCGAAGCGCTGACGGAGTTGAAGAAGGCTGTCTCATTGGCAGGCGATGACCCGGTCATTTACGAGCATCTCGGGGAGATCTATTGGAAGCAGCAGCAGATACCGGAAGCACGGGAAGCCTGGATCCGCTCCATTGCGCTAGATCCCAAGAACAGCAAACTCATCGAACGGTTTAAAGCTCAAGGTATGGGTGATCCTCTCCAGGATGACCGCGTCCGCCAGGCGCTCCAACGGGTGTCAGAGCGGGTTGGACCCCCCTCCGCGAATCCCTAGACGTGCGCTAAACACGACACGCGCTCTTCGGGCAGCCAGAATTTCCCCCTGAACAAGCAGTATCTTTTCGTGCCAAATTTTGTCTCCTTTAGTCTGGAAGGAGGGTCTTAATCCTACAAAAGTAGGAGCCTGTCTCTCTATCTCGTTATTTTCTCTGCTGAAAGGGTTCAGCAGTAGGTAGTCAATTTCTCCCCCCATCCTCGGCATACTTCCTGCTTTTCCCGTGTGTGACGTCAACCGGAATCAATGTGAATGTGCTCGCGACCGGGAGACTACTCATGAAGAAACTGATGAGGTCAGACCGAGGCTTCACGCTCATCGAGTTGATGATTGTCGTTGCCATCATCGGAATTCTGGCCGCGATTGCCGTCCCCAACTATCTGGCGTATCAGGCGAAGGCTCGCCGTAGCGAGGTGAAGGCCAATCTTGGCGCCATTTTGAAAAGTGAAACGGCCTTTCAGGGCGAGAGTGGGAGATATAGCGGGTTTTCAGAAATTGGGTGGGGGATCATGGGAACTTCGCAACGGTTTACCTATCGCACGATGGTGACCGATACAGCAGGGAATCCCGTGTCGGTAGAACTCCGGTCTCCAACAGGCGGCCCGTCCGCAGAAAATAGTTTGTATACGGCCATGTCGACGCAGGGATCGTTTACAGCGACTGCCACCGGATCGATCGATAACGATCCGACGCTCGACCAGTGGCATATCAACGAAACGATGACAGGGTTCTTTTCTCCAGACATTGATGATCTGACCTCTTAACCGAACGAGATTGTCCAAAGGGCACAAAATTAAGGCGAAAAAAGATAACACGGAGATTAGAGAGAAATGGAAATTGAAAAATCAAAGAGATGCGAAAGGAGGAAGTTGGCTTACTCTGTGCAAGAACATTTCATGTCTATGTCTAAGGAGGTTTTACCC
>OMJK01000047.1 GCA_900299325.1 Nitrospiraceae bacterium
CATGACGCATTGGCAGGCATCCCGCCAGCTACGTATCGGGCCAACCTTGAAGCCAAAAGTTCTCCCCTGGCTGTGTCTCGTTGACCGGGGAGCTTACAGCTGAAGTGGAATTATCTCGCCGGGTTTAGTCTCATGGTCGCCGCTGTCTTTCTTATTTTCAAAGAGTGGTGAGTCATGCCGCCTAAAAAGAAAGAGACAACGGAGTCGAAGAAGCCGGCGAAGACCGGTGCGGCTCCGGCTGGCGGAGGATCAGCCGAAGATTTCGAAAAGCTCGGCGTCTTTTATCTCGGACGGCCGTACGATCTGGCGACCAAGCAGGCCAAGCCGGGCTGGTTGCTCTACGATTCGAAAGACCTGGTGACCCACGCGGTCTGCGTCGGCATGACCGGCAGCGGCAAGACCGGTCTCTGTCTCGCGCTGCTCGAAGAAGCGGCGATCGACAACATCCCCGCCATCATCATCGATCCCAAGGGCGACCTCGGCAACTTGATGCTGACGTTTCCGGGTCTCAAAGGCGAAGACTTTCAACCCTGGATCAATGAAGACGATGCGCGCAAGAAAGGATTGTCCTCGGCCGATTACGCCAAGGCTCAGGCGGAACTCTGGACCAAGGGCCTCGCCGGCTGGCAGCAGGACGGTGCGCGCATTCAACGCTTGCGTGATTCGGCGGACGTCGCCATCTACACGCCGGGCAGCAACGCCGGTTTGCCGGTGTCGATTCTGAAATCGTTCGCGGCGCCGTCAGCCGATGTGCTCGACGACGAGGAACTGTTGCGCGAGCGGATCAGCACGACGGTCACCAGCCTGCTCGGCTTGATCGGCATCGAAGCCGATCCGATCCAGAGCCGCGAGCACATTCTGCTCTCCACGATTCTCGACCAGATCTGGAAGAAAGAAGAAGACCTCGATCTCGCCACGCTGATTCAGGCGATTCAGTCGCCGCCGGCATCGAAGATCGGCGTGATGGACGTCGATTCGTTCTTTCCGTCGAAGGACCGCTTCGCGCTCGCGATGAAGCTGAACAACCTGCTCGCCGCGCCCGGTTTCCAGGCCTGGCTGGAGGGCGAAGCGCTCGACATCCAGCAACTGCTCTATACGAAGGCCGGCAAGCCGCGGCTCGCGATCTTCTCCATCGCCCATTTGAACGACGCCGAGCGCATGTTCTTCGTGACGCTCCTACTCAGCCAGATGGTCGGGTGGGTGCGGGCGCAGTCGGGCACAACCAGCCTGCGCGCGCTCCTCTATATGGACGAAATCTTCGGCTACTTCCCGCCGGTGGCGAATCCGCCGTCGAAGCTGCCGTTGATGACCTTGCTCAAGCAGGCGCGCGCGTTCGGCCTGGGCGTGGTCCTGGCCACGCAGAATCCCGTCGATCTCGACTACAAAGGCCTGGCCAACACGGGCACCTGGTTCATCGGCCGCTTGCAGACGGAGCGGGACAAGGCGCGCGTACTGGAAGGGTTGGAAGGGGCCTCGTCCAGCGCCGGCAAGAAATTCGATAAGGGCAAGATGGAACAGACGCTGGCCGGCCTCGGCGCGCGCATCTTTCTGATGAACAACGTGCACGAAGACGAACCGGTTGTGTTCGAAAGCCGCTGGTGCCTGTCCTACTTGCGCGGACCGTTGACCCGCACGCAGATCAAGATGCTCATGGATAAAGCGAGAGGCGAGCGGCAAGGGGCAAGGGGCGGTTCTCAGGACAAGGGAGCAGTGTCCTCCCCCTTGCCTCGTGCCGCTAGCCGCGCGCCTGGCGCAGCGCGCGCGATGTTGCCTCCCGATGTGCCGCAGCATTTTGTGCCGTTGCGCGGATCCAAATCCGACGGCAGCGAACTCGTTTATGCGCCGATGTTGCTGGGGGTCTCGCAAATCCATTTTTCTGATGCGAAGAGCGGGGTCGAGACCACGCAAGACGTGACGGCGTTGACGCCCATGACCGACGGCGCGATTGCAGTCGATTGGGACAAGGCCGCACTTGCCGACGTAGCTGTCGACGATCTGGAGTCTTCACCGGCGGAGGGGGCAAACTTTCTTCCGTTGCCGGCCAGCGCCGGCAAGGCGAAGAGCTATGAGGGATGGAACAAAGATTTCAGCGGCTGGCTCTTTCGCACGCAGAAAGTGGAGGTGCTGAAGAGTCCGAGTACGAAGGAGGTCTCGAAGCCCGGGGAGTCCGAACGGGATTTCCGTGCGCGGCTGCAGCAATCGGGCCGCGAGTCGCGCGACAAAGGCGCCGACGCGCTGCGGCAAAAATATGCGCCGAAGATCGCCGCCTTGCAGGATCGCATCAGGCGGGCGGAACAGACACAGCAAAAACGGCAGGCCGATGCGCGGTCCAGTCAAGTAGCGGCGGCGATTTCCGTCGGGGCCTCGATCCTCGGTGCCTTCATGGGGCGCAAAACGGTCAGCGCCACGAACGTCGGCCGTGCGGCCACGGCCATCCGCGGCGCCGGGCGCGCCATCAAAGATTCGCAGGAGGTCGGGCAGGCGGAGGAGAACGTGGCGGCGCTTCAGCAGCAGCTCGCCGGGCTGGAAGCGCAATTCAAAGCCGAAGCGGATGCGCTGTCGGCCTCGACCGATCCGCTCGCGGAAAAACTGGAAGCCGTTTCCATCAAGCCGACAAAAGCCAACATCGCGGTGAAACTCGTCGCGTTGGCCTGGACGCCGCACTGGCGGGACGGGAAGGGGGCGCTCACGCCGGCCTGGCAGTAGCCTGCGTCAGTGCTTCTTGTCTTTCTGCATGATCCTGTCGGTCCAGGCGAGGAGGATGGCCGACCCGAGGAAGGTCATGTGGATGAAGATCTTCCACTTGATGTGTTCGGGGTCTTCGTTCTCGATGTCGACGAAGGCTTTCAGCAAGTGGATGCTGGAAATGCCGATCAGCGATGCGGCGAGCTTCACCTTGATCGTGCCGGGATCGACGTGCCCCAGCCAGTCGGGCCGGTCCGGATGGCCTTCCAGGTCCAGCTTGCTGACGAACGTCGCGTAGCCGCCGATCACCACCATCGTCAACAGATTCGCCACCATCGTTACGTCGATCAGCCCCAGTACGCCCAGCATGAACGTCGTTTCCTGCAACTGCTGGATGTGGACGATCATGTCCCAGAGTTCGACGAGAAATTTGTAGGCGTAGAGCAGTTCCGCCACGATCAGGCCGCCGTAGAGCGGCGCCTGGATCCACCGGCTGGCGAACACCGCCGTTTCAAATCCCTGTTCGATCCGATGGGCGATCGACGGCGATGCGGTCGAGATTGATTGAGGTTGGAGCGGGTGTTCGTCGGACATCGAGCCTCCTGCCATACGCCGCGGCGTATCCTAGAGGGAGCCTGCGCGACTGTCAATTCGCCGGAGCAGACGGGAGGGATTCAGGATACGGGCACCTTGAGGGAGTCCGAGAACATGGCGGTGCCTTTGAAACTGCCGGCGTAGAGCGCGGCGATCTGGGAGCGTCGGCTGATCTGCAGCTTCGTGTAGATGCTGGCGAGATAATTTTTCACGGTCTTCTCGCTCAACCCCAGCCGGTCGGCGATTTCCTTGTTGGTCAACCCGCCGGCCACCAGCGGGAGCAGGCGCTGTTCCTGCGGAGACAGCAGGGGGCGTCTCCGGTGTCCGATTCCCTCCTCGGCGGTGTATTCGGTCGATCGATGGGCGGCCAGACGCGGATCCAGCAGCGGTTCGCCGGCGGCAACCGTCTTGATCGCCCGCACCAGCGCATCCGACGCGATGTCTTTCAGCATATAACCTTGCGCGCCGGAGCGGACGGCTTCCTGTACGGTGTGCTCGTCGGCAAAGCTGGTGAGGAACAGTACATGAGTTTCCGGGCACGCGGCCAGAATCTGGTGCGCGGCGTCAACCCCGCTTCCGTCCGGCAGATGAATGTCCAGCAGCACGACATCGGGTGCCTGACGGCGGCAGAGGGCGACGGCCTCATCCATGCGGGACGCCTGCCCGACGACCGTGAGTCCCGGCGTCAGATCCAGCACGGCCCGCAGACCGATCCGCACCACTTCGTGGTCGTCCACCAGAATCAGACGGATAGGTTTCGCTTTAGGCATCGGCGGCTTTCTGTGTGACAGGCAGGTCCATGGTGATGGACGTTCCCTGTCCGGGCGCACTCACGATGTGCAAGTAGGCGCCGATCAGCTTGGCCCGCTCGGCCATATGCTCAAGGCCGTGTCCCTGCCGGCGGGTGTCGGATAACTGAAAGCCGACACCGTCATCGGCAATCACCAGGCGCACGGCAGCATCGGTGCGGCAGAGGCGGATCCACCGGTGGCCGGCCCGGGCGTGCCGCAGACTGTTGCTCAGCGCTTCGCGCGCGATGTTCACGACATGGTCGACATGGTCGGGCCGAATGGCGGCCACCGCCTCCGGTTCGAGGGCCAGCTGCGGGGCGGACGACTCGGCAAACGACAGCGACCCGACTAACTGGCGGAGCGCCTGTTCAAGGTTCTGGCGCGGGATCGTCCGGTGTTTGAGGGACGAAATGAAATTCCGGACGTCATGGACCAACTGGTTCAACTGGCCGATGGCCTGCGTGACATACGTCTTGGCTTGTTTGGCGGAGGCGAGGCGGCTGGCTTCCAGCTGCATACCGACGGCATACAGCGACTGCAGCAGGTTGTCGTGCAAGTCCCGGCTGAGCCGCTCGCGCTGTTCCTCCGCCTGTTTACGATCTGTTATGTCTTGCACAACGGCGATATGGGAGTTGGGTGCTTCTCCTCTGTTCCATAGAGGAGCCACATTCAAGCTGACCCATACGGTGGAACCGTCATTGCGAAAATAGCGTTTCTCCATGGTGAAGGACTCAATCGACCCACTGCGGAGGTCTGCCATATTTTCGAGATCGCCGGCGAGGTCGTCCGGATGAGTAATGCTCATGAAATCGGTGGCGAGCATTTCCGCTTCGGTGCGCCCCACGATGTCACAGTATCGGCGGTTGACCTGCACAAACCGCCCAGTGGCAGAATGGATTTGAGCTACTCCTGCCCCGGCCTGCTCAAAGATTGTCCGGTAGAGTTTTTCCGCTCGTTGTAAGCCTTCCTCGGCCCTCTTGCGCTCCGTGATATTTTGGACGGCTGCCAGGAGCAGCGGGCCCTCATGATTCGGCAGGTCGATGCCGGTCGCCGCCACCGTCACCCAGATCACATCGCCGGCTTTTCGAACGTATCGTTTCTCGAAGGTGTAGCTGGACCGGTCGCCCCGATAAAACGCCTCCGTGACGGATTTGTTGGTGGCCAGGTCGTCCGGGTGCGTATAGAAGTCGTAGGTCTTCCCCAGTATTTCCTGTTCCGAGTAGCCGGTGAGTTCGCAAAACGCCTTATTGGCGCTGATAAGCCGTTTCTGATTGTCCAGGATGACCAGCCCGACCGGCGCTTCGGCCACGAACCGCTGTAACCGCAGCTCGCTTGCGCGCAGCGCGGTTTCCGCCCGTTTCACATCGGTCATGTCGCGCGAGACGCCGACCAGACCGATAATGGTGCCTTGCTGATCGCGATGAGGCGTCTTAATCGCATAGAAGGTCCGCGGCTGCCCGCCGACATCCAGAATCGTTTCAAACCGGCGCTGCTCCTGTCCGGCGAGCACATCCCGATCGTTGGCCATGAGCCGGCCGGCAACGTCGCGAGGGAAGACATCCAGATCCGTGCGGCCGATGATTCCGTCGACCGGTTGCCCGATGACCGCGGCCCCTGACGAATTGATGAACCGGTAGCGGCCCTCGCGATCTTTCATGAAAATCGCGTCCGTGGCGGTTTCGATAACCGATCGCAGCAGGGCCTCCTGCTCTTGCAGCGCCTGTTCAGTCTCCTGCCGGTCCAGTTCGCCGCTGACCCAGCGGGCCATCAACAACAGAAAGTCTTTATCGGCCTGACTGAACCGGTTCGGATGCGGTTCCGTTCCGAAGAAACAGATGGTGCCGTGGGCCTTGGATTCGCCGACCAGCTTGGTGCCGAGGTAACATTCCAACCCTAGCGCCGCGTAGGCGGGATGGCGTTTCCAGTCCGATGCGCCCGCGTGCTCGAAGCAGAGCGGTTCATTCCTCCGGAAAGTCTCGCCGCAGAAGGCCGTGTCGAGCGGGATCCGCGCGCCGGCGGTCACCCCGGTGCCGGTTGTCCAGACATGGGTGAGTTCCACCTCGGTGTCCAGGATCTTCGTTACGGCGCCGACGGGCATTTTAAA
>OMJK01000048.1 GCA_900299325.1 Nitrospiraceae bacterium
ATCTCCGGTGGCAGTACGTGCCGAGCCCGCGTACGGCGTTCTCGGGCATCGCTAAGCTGCCGCCGGGGCACTATCTAATTTGCGATGCCGATGGAACGATGACGGTTCGCGAATATTGGAGACCGCCCTGTGCTGCTCCCACGACGATGTCTCCGGCAGACATCCGGGAGGAGTTGGTGCGCCTGCTGCGGGAGTCGGTACGCCTGCGCATGGTTGCCGATGTGCCGATCGGAGCATTTCTGAGCGGAGGCATCGATTCGGGAACCATCGTCGCGCTCATGGCGATGGAAAGCAGCAAGCCGATCAAGACCTTTTCCATCGGGTTCGACGAAGACCGGTATAACGAACTGCCGTTTGCCAGGATTCTGGCGACGCGCTACGGGACTGAGCATCACGAGTTCACCGTGCGGCCGTCGGCCGCGGAAGTGCTGCCGAGGCTGGTGCGGCACTACAACGAACCCTTTGCCGATCCGTCGGCGCTGCCGACGTACTATGTCGCCAAAATTACGAGCCAGCACGTGACGGTGGCATTGAGCGGCGACGGGGGCGATGAAAGCTTTGCCGGCTATAGCCACTACCGCAAGGTCCTGCAATGGAACATGGTGGACGCGATGCCGTTGTCGCTTCGAAAGGTGATATTCGGATCGATGGATGGGCTCACACGGAACTTTCATCGCATCGACACGGTGGCGAAGGTGTCCAAGGCGCTCCGCATGGCGGCTGCCACGCTGCCGGAGCGGTATCGCCAATATCTGGCGATCGTGAAAGATCAAGAGCGGGAGTATCTGTACACGACTAACTTTAGCCGGCTTGCGAGGGCATCCGAATCAGGTGGTGCGTTTATCGAAACACCGTGGAATGAGGAGATGGACAGCCTGGCTTGGATGATGCGGCATGATCAAAGTCATTATCTCCCCGATTGTCTCATGGTGAAGACCGACATCGCCTCCATGGCGAACAGTCTTGAAGTGCGCTGTCCCTTGCTCGACCACCGTCTGATTGAATTTGCCGCGGCCATTCCCGGTTCTCTGAAGCTGAACGGCCACGGAGGCAAAGTCATTCTAAAACAGGCCGTGAAGCATCTGCTCCCCGAGGAGATCTTCAATAAGCCGAAGACAGGGTTCGGCGTGCCGGTGGGGCAATGGTTTCAGGGGGAATTGGCGCCGTTTTTACACGACGTTCTCCTCAGCGAGTCCGCCGCCAAGCGGGAACTGTTTCACCGAGAGCAGGTGGAGCGTATGGTCAACGAGCAGGTGACCGGATTCCGCGATTGGGGGAACCGGCTCTGGGCGTTGCTGTTTTTAGAGCTGTGGTTCCGGGAGTTCATCGACTAGTGTCCATCCGGGTCCTGCACTGCATTCACTCGTTATCGGGCGGCGGGGCCGAGCGGCAGGTTCAGCTGCTGGCAGCCGCATCGCACGATGAGGGGATGATACCGGGCATCTTCTGCGTGAACGAGACAGGCGGAGAGCAGCTCGGCCGTACGGTGAGAATCTATAAGAGCCTGAAATCTATGAAGTATAACCTGAGCTTGTTCAGCTCAATTCATGATGTAGTCATCGATTTTCGTCCTGATGTGGTGCATGCCTGGCTGCCGGCGTCGATGACTATTCCGGCGATGCTCGTCGCATGGGTCCATCGGATTCCCAGCGTCTTTTCGTATCGCAATAAAATGTTTTTCAATCGTCCTCTGACAGTGCCCGAGTATCTGTGTGCGGCGGGCGCGGTCTCACGTGTGGTGTCCAATAATCCGATCGGACAGTCGAACCGGGCCTACCGGTTTCTCTATCGCTGGAAGCAGGGCGTCGAAATTGCCAACGCGGTGCATGTCGACGCCGGCTTTCGGAAAGCGATTACCGATCCGACCGCAGGGTCGACGAAGACGATTCTGCTCGCCGGGCGCCTGACCAAGCAGAAAAATTGGCAATGTTTGCTGCGCGCGTTGCCGCTGATCGACCGGCAGCATTCGTATCGGGTGACGATTTGCGGAGACGGGGAGGATGCGGGTGCCGTTCGCAAGTTGATTCATGCATTGAACCTGCAGGACCGGGTCACGCTGTTGGGCTATCGCCGGGATCTGTACGCCATTATGCAGGGGGCGGATGTGCTGGTGCTGCCGTCCTGGTATGAAGGTATGCCGAATGTGCTGCTCGAAGCCTTGGCGGTCGGCATCCCCTGCCTTGTCTCCGATATTCCGGCGCATCGCGACCTGATTGGTGATACGCGGTGTGCGGTGATGTTCGATCCCGGCGCTCCTGCGGAATTGGCCGCCCGGCTCAACGGGTTTTTCGCCGCCCCGGGGTCGGTCGCCGGAATGGTCCGTGCCGGATGGGCCGTCGCCGACGCGCACAGTCCGGCCACGATGGCTCAGCAATACACACGCTTCTATCGGGCGTTGCTGTCCGGAACATCGGGGCACGCGAGCGAGATTGGCCCGGCGCTCAACCGGCAGGGCAGCGGGCATACGCGATGAAGATCCTTCTCAATTTCATTCCGCTCAAAAGCGGCGGAGGTATTCAGGTCGGTCTCGATTTCATCGAGCAGGCGAAGCAGCATGGACAGCAGCACGAATGGTTTCTGGTCGCGACGGCCGGAACGGCGATCGCGCAAGTTCAGGAGACCGACAACGTTCGCGTCGCCAAGGTTGTGCCGAACAATCTGATCGCACGAGTCTGGTTTGAGCACGTGGGATGCAAAGCGCTCATCGATACGATCAAGCCGGCGGTGGTGTATACGCAATTTGGTCCTCATTGGCCCGGGGCTAAGGTGGCGAATGTGGTGGGGTGCGCGTACTCCAATTTGTTTTATCCGGAAATCGATTTTTGGGGCACATTGCCGTTAGTGCCGCGTGTCGTTAGAGAGGTCGTGGATTGGTTTCGAGGGGGGCGTCTGTTCGGAGCGGATGCGGTGATCTTTGAGACGCCGGATCTGGCGGAGCGGGCCGTGCGGGTGTTTCACCTTCCGTCCGATCGGGTCCATTGTGTGCGTCCGAGCGTCAGCAGTCTGGTGAATCCGGGCGTCGAACATCGCCCGACGCGCGACCGGTGCGCCGATCTTCCCAAAGGGTTTCGAGTGCTGCTCCTCGCCAGCTGCCAGCATCACAAAAATATCGATCTCCTGCCGGACGTCGCGCATGTGTTGCGAACGCAGCATCGTGTCGACGACGTTGTGTTCGTGATCACCATCCCGCCCGGGCTTGAAGAGACCCGTCGTATCCTGTCGAACGCACGGCGGCTCGGCGTCGAGCGGCAGATCTACAACTTCGGGCCGGTTCCGCATGCAGGCTGTGCCGAGCTCTACAAGGAGTGCGATGCGGTGATCCTGCCGTCGAGTCTGGAGAGTTTCAGCAACAATATTGCGGAAGCCTGGACGATGCAAAAGCCGCTCTTGATCAGCGATCTGGATTGGGCGCGCTCGTGTTGCGGAGACGGCGCGGTGTATGTGCGCTACCGAGACCCCGGCGATATTGCCCGCAAACTTCTGTTGGTCAAAGAAAGCGCCGAGTACAGGAACATGATCGTCGAAAAAGGCCGCCAGGTGCAGGCCATCTATCCGAGTCCTCGGGAGCGATTCGCGCAGTATCTGGCGGTCATTGAAGCGCATGCCGGCGGGGTGGCTGCGTGATGAACGGGACGCTGATGAAGTTATGCAAGCCCTTCCTGATCGTGTCCTACGAGTGCATTTTGCGCCTGCTGTTCTCGCTGCCCCGCTATCCGGTGTTCAATATGCTGAAGAGTACCTTCCTCCGAGCGAACGGCGCCACGATCGGCAAGCGTGTCATCTATTATCCCGGCGTCTGGATCGCTCCCGGGAAAAATGCAGTGTTCGGCGACGATGTCGACTTTGCACTCAATGTTCTGGTGGAAACGTCCGGCGGTGTCACGATCGGCGATCGCACGCTGATCGGGTATGGCACCATGATTCTGTCCGGCAATCACGTCATTCCGCCCAATCGTCAGTCGGTGTTCGGGGCCGGGCACGACCGGAAACCGGTTGTGATCGGCAAAGACGTCTGGATCGGGGCGAACGTCATTGTGCTGCCCGGCCGCACGATCGGTGAGGGGGCGGTGGTCGGTGCGGCAAGCGTGGTGACGAAAGACGTGGAACCCTACACCATTGTCGCCGGTAATCCGGCCAAGCTGATTCGGCATCGAGACTAGCCTGTCGTGAGGATGGCGGACAACGTATGTGCGGCATAGCGGGCTTTCAAGGCGACTTCGATCCGTCGTTGCTGAGACGGATGGCCGATACCATCGCCCACCGCGGTCCGGACGATTCCGGCGTGTGGCATTCCCGCCCAGCGAAGGTGGGGCTGGCGCATCGCCGGTTGTCCATCATCGACCTGTCGCCGGCCGGGCATCAGCCGATGATCGACAAAGCCGGTGGAGCGGTGATTGTGTTCAACGGCGAGATCTACAATTTTCGCGAGCTGCGCGCTGACCTGGAAGCGACGGGCGAGGAATTTCGCGGCCACTCGGATACCGAGGTGCTGCTGGTGCTCTATCGGCGGTACGGCGAGGCGATGCTGACGATGTTGAACGGCATCTTCGCGTTTGCGATGTGGGATCCGGCCACGGATGCGCTACTGCTGGCCTGCGATGCGATGGGTGTCAAGCCGGCGTATTTCGCCGAAGGGCGTCAGGGATTCGTGTTCGCCAGTGAGTTGAAAGCGCTGATGCGTACTGGAGCGGTCAACGGCCATTTGGATATGGCTGCGCTCTCCCGGTATCTCGGATTCTTATGGAGTCCTGGGGGAGCAACTCCGTTCAAGGGAGTCCATCGGCTGCAGCCTGGCGAAGCCTTGTCGGTGAAGGGTGGACGGATTATTCGTCGATGGCAGTGGGTCCGTTCGACATGGGCGGAAGCGCCGTTGGATATCGATGTCGGCGAGGCGATTCAGCGGGTGCATGATGGGGTACGCACGGCTGTTCGCCGGCAGATGGTGGCCGATGTGCCGGTGGGGGCGTTTCTGTCGGGAGGGCTCGATTCCAGCGCGGTTGTACAATTTGCGCGCGAGCAGGCGCCGGATATTCAGTGCTTCACGATCAACCTGGGTACGCTGCAGGACCCCGGGGTGACGGACGATCTTCCCTATGCCCAGCAGGTGGCGCGTCATCTTGGCGTGGCGATGCACGAGATTCACGTGAGCCCGTCGGAAATGGCACGTGATTTGGTGCGGATGTTCGCGCAGCTCGACGAACCATTGGCCGATCCGGCCCCGTTGAACGTGTGGTACATCTGCTCGCTCGCCCGGCGGTATGGCATTAAGGTGTTGCTCTCCGGTGCCGGTGGCGACGATCTGTTCAGCGGGTATCGCCGGCATGTGGCGTTGCGGATGGAACGGTATTGGGCCTGGATGCCGACACCATCACGGCGTCTACTGCGTCAGCTTGCGGCCTATCTCGAAAGCCAGTATCGCGGACTCGGGTGGCGGCTGAACAAAGCGTTCGGCCATGCCGATTGGTCGGCGGAGCGGCGGTTGACCGGGTATTTTCATTGGACTGACGGGGCACATGTACGGCAACTGCTTGCGCCAGACCATGGTGGCGCGCTGGCAGGCGAAGATCTGAGTGCGCCCTTGGAGGCCTATCTGGCCACGCTGCCGAGAGGGCTGTCGCCGTTGCAGCGCATATTGGCGCTGGAGCAACGGTTCTTTCTGGCGGACCACAATCTGGTCTACACCGACAAAATGTCGATGGCGGCAGGCATCGAGGTGCGGGTGCCGTTTCTCGACAACGATCTGGTGCGTTTCGCCAATCGGCTGCCGTCGAAATTCAAACTCCGCGGCGCGACGACCAAATGGGTGTTTAAGAAGGCTATGGAGCCCTATCTGCCTTCGACGGTGATCCATCGGTCGAAGACGGGATTCGGCTCGCCATTACGCATGTGGTTGCGCGGAGAGCTCAAGCAGATCGTCGACGATACGCTGTCGCCGTCCTGCGTGCGCCGTCGCGGTCTTTTCGATCCGCAGGCGGTGGCCCGTTTGATTGCCGACGATCGCGCCGGTCGCATCGATGCCAGCTACACGATTCTGGCCGTTTTGTGTATCGAGTGGTGGTGTCAGGCATTTGTGGATAATGCTTGGGGAAATTCCCGCCGTGACGGTATGATCGCGCAGAAGGTCGCGTAAACTTCGAATGCATCCCACACAGAGCGCATGCGGACATCCCAACCACTGGAGGAAAGACAGTGACGTGTATTGATTTGATCGCCGGCGCGCGCCCGAATTTCATGAAGATCGCCCCGATTATCGATGCGGTGAAGACCGCACAGGCGCAGGGGAGCGGGCTGCGCTATCGCCTGATCCACACCGGACAGCACTACGACAGTGCCATGTCCGACCTCTTCTTCAATCAACTGGGACTGCCGAAGCCCGACGTGCACCTTGGCGTCGGCTCCGGCTCGCACGCGCAACAGACGGCCGCGGTGCTTGAAGGCATCGAGAAGGCCCTGGTGGCGGAACGGCCGAAGATGCTCGTGGTCTACGGCGACGTCAACTCCACCATGGCCGCAACGCTGGCGGCCGC
>OMJK01000049.1 GCA_900299325.1 Nitrospiraceae bacterium
ATGGGTTGGACCGGGAGCCCGAGCCCATCACTCATCACACGTCACGCTTCACTTCCCCTGCAGCGCCTTATCGACGATGTCCGTCAGCGGGGTGTTGCGGTCGAAGACGTTGATGTCGAAGCCTTCGTCCTTCAGCGCGCGCATCGCGTCGAGTCCTTCCTTTTCACGCGGCCCGCCGCGGCGCACCCAAATCTTCACGCCCTTCAATTTCCCGTCGCTCTTCGCCTTGCGGAATCCGTTGATGATGCCGCCGAAGGTCTTTTTGACGTCGGTGAAGTTCGCGATCGCGCCGCCGACGATGATGTTCTTGATGCCCGGCAGAGAGCAGACTTTTTCCGTGAGTACTTCGACGGCCCAGTCGGGCGGATCACCGGAGTACTCGGCGTAGTTCGCCAGTTTGCCGCCGCGCGCCACGACCGCATCGGAATAGTAGACGCTCGCGCCGCCGCCGGCCGGGAGCATGGCCGTATCGCCGCCGGGAATTTCGATGAACTTGACCGACCCCTTGATCTTGCTGTCGACCGCCATGACTTCCATTTCGTCCTTGCTGTAGGCACGGCCGAATTCGGCAGCGAACTGGAAATTCCAATCGGGATGGCGGAACTTGGCGTCGCCATCGAGCAGGGTCACCGCATCGAGCGCGACCAGTTCGCCGTCGCTCTCGCGCGTCACGACCGGATTCACTTCGAGATACTGCGCATCTTCGTTATCGAAGCAGGTGAACATCTTACCGGCGAAGTCGGCCATCTTCTTGGTCAGGCCGCCGGTGAATCCGGCATCTTTGGAGAGTTTTTCGAGTTGATCGGGGGACGGGGTCTGGCCGACATTCAAGCAGAGACGCTTCACGCGGTCCCAGTTGGATTCGACTTCGATGCCGCCGCAATTGGCGACGAGAATCTCGCTGCCTTCGCGGGTCGACTTCACCGCGCAATAATATTCTTCCTTGTGCGGGATCATTTCGGAGACGATGACCTGCGTCACCGTGATACTGCCGACCTGGCGGCCGATCATTTCCTTCGTCGCCGCCACGGCGCCGTTCAGATCGAGACCAACCTTCACAAGACCAAGCTTGAAACGCGACCCGAGCGCCTCGTGCGCCTTGGCAACCAGTTTCGTCTGCTTCAACCAATCGTTGGCTTGACCGAGCTTGGCGAGTTCGTCTGCGGAAGTGACCACCACATAATGCGGAACGTGAATCCCCCACTTCTTCATCAGTCCCATCCCGGGACCTTCCAGGACCTTGGCCATGACGTCGCTCCTTAAGGGTGTTGTGACCGCTGCAAAGGGAGTCGGATTCTAGCGAAATCGCGGGGATGACTCAAGACACCAGAGGTCCTAACGACCGGCGGTTCAAAAGGCCTAGTGCGGGCGACGTCTCCATCGACGGATTCATAACCATATGAAACTACGTAGTTATTTTGAATCGCCAAATTGGAGCAAATTGCCGGTGAGAAGAGAGGCCCACGGTCAGGCTTGCCGCCGCCTGGTCTGACAGCGGGGACAGAAAAAAGAACTGCGCTCGCTCTGCAAGCGGCGGATGACCGCCCCGCATCGATTGGGACAGGGTTGTCCGGCTTTGCCGTACACCAGATGGCGGTCTTTGTAGGAGCCTTCCGATCCATTCGGCGCGAAATAATCCTTCACGCTGGATCCGCCGCAGTCGATCGCCTCGCGCAAGACCGACTGCATCACCGTGTGCAACCGACTCACCGCGCCAATCCCCAACCGGTTAGCCACGATGTTCGGATGCAGCCGCGCGCGGAAGAGAATTTCATTCGCATAAATGTTGCCGATGCCGGCGATGGTTTGCTGATGCATCAAAAGCGGTTTGAGCCGCCGACGACAGCGAAGCAACGCTGCAAACTGCTCTTTGGTGACTGCCAGCGGCTCGCACCCAAAACGCCGGTCGACATAGCGCCGGAGCCCGTCGGCATCCAGCAGCGACAACCGGCCGAACCGGCGGGGATTCCAATAGCGCACCGGCGGACACGATGGATCGGTGAAGGACAGCACCGCGTGCGTATGCTGAGGGAAACGGACCTGCGCCGAGGGCAGCAGCAACAGTCCTGTCATGCCAAGTTCGGCGACGAGATGACGCGGTTCGCCGTGCTTGACGAACGTGAACACCACGCTCTTGCCGCGCCGGTCAATGGTGTGCACTGCACTGCCGGCATACCAGTCGAGGCTGCGAATCCCCTCGCGTACAATGTCGGCACGACCCAGCCGGATGTCGGCAACCTGCGCCCCGACCAGACGGGCGCGGAGCTGGCGCGCGGCCACTTCGGCTTCCGGCAATTCAGGCATGCGACGTCCGCGTTGACGATTGATGAGGCACAATCGGCGACGATTACGCCATGGACACAGGCGAAAACGCAATGGCCATGGAGCGCGTGTGAGAAAACCGCGGTCAGGCGCAGCGCGGATCTTGGCGGGGTGGAGGCGAGGATTTTTTCGCGGCGCGCTTCGATCGGAGCGTACGCACCTTCTCGATAGTCCGCTCCAAATCCGGAATCGGCATCGCCCCCGGCCGCCGTGTTTTGGCCAGAGTCAGCGCATCGGCGAAGCTCATGCCCTGTGCCAGGCACAAATAGGCGATCACCACCGACACAGAACGGCCCATGCCGGCGCGGCAGCACACCATCGTGCGATTGGCCGGCGCATGCTGTTCGACCCACTCCACAGCGGCATTGAGGCGGGCGGCATCGACTTTCCCGAACTCTTTGAACGGAATATACCCGTAGTCGAGCCACGAGGCCGGCTCAATGGTGAATTCCTCCGCCACGAGCAGCAGCGCGCCGATCTGCGGTGGCGGTTCACGCGCCTCGTCGATGTTGCCGACCAGCAGCGTATCGGTGATCAAATGCATGCTGCGCAGTATACCGGCTGGCCCAGGCCAGTCAAGAGTTCGCCTGGATCGGGCGCATGTGACTTCCGTTGATCCGCTGCCTGATCGCTGCGTGGCTCTTGGTGGTTGAAGATGGGAGTGATCGCTCGCTATACTTTCCCCATGCCGAAGCCGACTGTCGCCGAAGTCGAACAACGCCTCTCCACGGTGCAGTGCGCCATCTGCA
>OMJK01000050.1 GCA_900299325.1 Nitrospiraceae bacterium
GAGAATCTGTTCAACGGTGTGACGCAACCGTGGCATGCGACCCTCCTTTCGGCCCGACCCTAACATAGGATCTGGACCCGTTTAAGGGGGCTAGGTCACGCTGACAGACTCCTGTCCGGCGACGTTGAGCAGCGCGGCCCCCATCAGCGACAACAGCAACAAAATCATCAACGCCCCGAGCAGCGCGATGCCTCGTTCATTCTTCCCGACCGGTCTCATCGATGCCATCATGGTAACTCCTATAAATGGTGATGTGGTTCACGAACGCAGGCCGACGTCGCGCAGGACGGCGACCGGCGAATGACTTGGTGTGATCCTCGCCACGACCCGTCGGATAGACGTCGTGACGGCGGTGGAACGGCCTGCACCATCCCGGTAAGCCAACTGAACCGATTGCAACTCTCCCATGACGGTGCTTGCGCCTCCATCCACCATGCGCATGAGTTTGACCGTGCCCGCACCGTCCGGCTTCGTGTAATACGACAAGCGATTCGACACTTCGACCGACGCACCGGCCGGCAGCACCTGCCCCACCGGCTCGGTCAGCGTGAGGACGGCCCGCTGACCGTCCCGCGCGAGACGATGCGACTCGCACGCAGACGGTCCGCACACGATCACGGTTTTGCCTGCGCTCCAGCCGCTGCCGTCCTGCACCGCCAGGGTCGTCTGGCCCGGCAGCGCCGCCGCGGTCAGATTCGTCCTCAGCGAACTCACGTTCGCCAGAAAGACCAGTTCGTCCGGCAACGCCGTGACGATGGACGCGGCCGTCGCGAGACGAACCTCCTGCTCGAACACCTCGAGCCCCAAACGGAGATCCTGCTGCTGGGCCACCGTGCGTTGCTGATGCACGGCTTGGCCGTGCACGATATTGAAGATGTGCAACACCGCTGCGAGTACGACCACGCCGGCGGTCATCGCAACCATCACTTCCGTCAGACAGACGCCGGCACACTCGTTCGCCCGCATCCTCCTCCGCCCACTCACAGCTTCATGAACAATCGCGGTCCGCCGAATCATCGTGCCCCCACAAACATCGGATTGGCCCGCACCGTTCCCACCCGCACCTCGCGCGGTCCCCTCGGCCCCGTATAGGAAGCGACCGCGACGATCGTCACCCAGCCGGCCATGCTCAACGGACCGGGCCGGTCCGCTTCCACCGTCCACGCCAGCGTCACACCGTCGCGTTGCCAGCCGGCGCTATAGATACCGTCCCCCGCCGTCAAATCGTTCCCCTGCCCGTCGTCTTTCATCGTCAGATCCGGAGCACCGTCATGGTCGAGATCGTCTTCCAGAATCGATGCCCACTGCACCGCGCGCTTGGCTTCCAGCCGGGCCTGCGCCATGGCCAATGCGCGATCCGCGACGAGTCCTTCCTGGATGTGCCGGGACGAAATCTGCACGGCGCCCAGGGCGCCCACCAGCGTCACACCCGAGATGACCATCGCCATCATGACCTCGAGTAGGCTGAATCCGCCTTCGATCCGCTTGCAGCTCATGACACAGCCACCCGTCCGGTCAGACTGACGGTCAACTTCCGCACCGCTCCCTCACGACCGCGCAGTTGAATGGTGGTTGCCGTGGCGGAGCGGCCGCTCGGATGAAACAGAATTTCCCGACCCGCGCTCGGCGGCTCCAGCACAATCTGCTTGTCCGCATACCGATAGACATGGTGCGTCTGTTTACTGTTCACAAGTTCGGCCGAGATCGTCCCCTGTTCGAGGTCGAAAACGAGCCGCACGCGGTCCCGCTTCGCCAGCGCCAGCTGCCTGGCCAAGCGCAATTCCGACGCAATCTCGTCGGTCACCGCCTGAACGTGCGTGCGGGAGGTCAGCGTCTGAAAACTCGGGGCAGCCATCACGGTCAGAAGACCGGTGACCGCCAGAGCCACTAAGGTTTCGACCAGGCTTTTACCGTCCTGATTCATTGTCCCTCCCGAGTTCGTCATACAGTTCCTCTCCCGACAACGGCGTGGCTATCTCAAGAGCCGTGCCGGACGGACTATGCGCTGGAGAAGACAGGCGTCTACGCCGCGGCCGGAATGCTCAGAAATGCAAATCGGCAGATTTATCAATGAAAAATCGATCTAGTGGCGGGAATACACGGGACGGATGTTGGATATAGAGCGAGGTATATGCGGAACGGAAAACCCGTCACGCCCAAGATACAGAACGGCACGAAGAGATACAGCGAGAGGCGAGAGGAGTCGACGGCGTCGTCAGCCGGCGAGTAGCCCCTGATACCAATCCAGAATCGGTTGACCGAAGAACAGCGTGACCAACGCGCCGAAGACCAGGAAAGGCCCGAAGGGAATATAGTCCTCCCGCCTAATGACCTTCATGACCAGCAGGCTGATGCCGACGACCGATCCGACAAAGGAGCCCACCATGATCGTCATCACAGCGGGCTTCCAACCGAGGAACGCTCCGATCATGGCGAGCAGTTTCACGTCCCCCATGCCCATCCCCTCCTTGCCGAAGAGATAGGGACTCGCCCAGGCCAGAAACCATAGAATCCCGCCACCGACCAGCGCCCCGATCAGTCCATCAAGCAGGCCCAGCGGCAGAACCGTGGCCGCACTGAGCAGACCGACTATGGTGCCCGGATAGGTGACGGCGTTGGGAATAATCTTATGGGAGAGATCGGTGCCGGTCACCACGAGCAGCGCCGAATACAGGAGGGCATAGGCGACAAAAGGCCAGCCCGGCCCGAACCACCAGAGCAACGCGACATAGCCGATCGCATTCAGGGCTTCGACGAGCGGATACCGCGGGGAGATGCGCACGCGGCACTGCCGACAGCATCCGGCCAGGATCAGATAACTGACGAGCGGAATGTTGTCGTACCAGGCGATGGGATGCGCGCAGGCGGGACAGTGCGACCCGGGCCAGGCGATCGACTCACCGCGCGGCAGCCGGTAGATGCAGACGTTCAGAAAACTGCCGACCAGCGCCCCGAACAGAGCCGCCGTCAGATACCACTGCCACATACGAACCTCACATCAACCCGCGTACCCGCTGACAGAGAGCAACCATCACGTCGTCTTTCTCAGCATTCGACATGCATTTAAATATACTAAGTAATAAAACTAGAGCCATAATGCTGTCATTTACATTCTCTACACAGTATCTCATACTTTGCTCGCATTACGCCGATACCATAGATACCGGGC
>OMJK01000051.1 GCA_900299325.1 Nitrospiraceae bacterium
GCCCATGCTGCTCTCGGGTCACGTGATCGGCGTGCTCAAAGAGTACATGAAGGACCTGGTCGAGCAGGCGGCGCAGGATGCCATGGCGCAGGCGCAGTTTGGGTTCTCCACGCCGCCGTATCGCCCCGATCAGGCCCTGTCGGATTTGCTGGCGTTGCTCGACGACCGCATCGAGTCGGAAGGCATCCAGGTCGGTTTGCCGGACGGGTTTCTGCACGACATGTGGACGATCTGCAACGACGCGGGCGCGCACGTGGCCGACCGTGTCTGGCTGGAGTTGAACGTCGGCGGCCACGCGGCCGATAAGGCGACAACCAGAAAACTGACCTATCGGGCCTTGATCGACTTCATCGAAGGTACCGCGAAAGACAACGCCCCAATGAAGTCCCCTCCTTTGTAAGGAGGGGAGCGGGGAGGTAAAGAATTTGAACTCTACCCCTCCCTGCCTCCCCTTACAAAGGGGAGGAACAGAATGAGAGAGCCCCGGACAACATCGGAGTGGGAATGATGGGGAAATCAAAAACGTCCAATGCCTCGGCCAGACCGCGCTATTGGCTGATGAAATCCGAGCCGTCGGCCTTTTCCATCGACGATCTGGCGCGTGCGTCCAAGCAGACGACCTGCTGGGAGGGCGTGCGCAATTACCAGGCGAGAAATTTCATGCGCAGCATGGCGGTGGGCGACCGCGTACTCTTTTACCACAGCAACGCTGACCCGCCGGCCGTCGTCGGCATTGCAGAGGTCGTCAGGACGGCGTATCCCGACCCCACGCAGTTCGACAAGGCCGACATCCATTATGACCCCGACAGCGTTCCGGCGAATCCCCGGTGGGATCTGGTGGACATCAAGTACATAAAGAAATTTTCTGCGCCGCTTCCGCTGGACCGGCTGCGAGGCGAGCCGAAATTGAAAGGCATGGTCCTGCTGCGGAAAGGCTCACGGCTCTCGGTGCAGCCGGTGACCGCGGCCGAATGGGCGCATATCCTCAGTCTGGCCTGATTCTCCGTCCTCTGGCTTTCTCCCGGCGGCGGGTATATCATCGTGCTCATGGAATCGTTGATCGCCGAAGAATTCTCGACGCCCTATCCGCAATCGGTCCGCCTCGTCACGGTCAAAATCCGCGACCTGGGCGAGGTAAAAAAGATGGATGCCGGCGACGCGCAGCTCCGGCCCGGCGACCGCGTCATTTTGGACGCCGACGGCGACGTGACCTACGGGGTGGCGTACAGCGAGCCGGCGTTGACGCCGTTCATCCCGCCGATGCGGGTGATGAAACGGATTCTGCGGAAAGCCACACCCGACGATCTGTCCCTCATCGGCCGCCTCGAACAACTGGCGCGCGAAGCCGCAGCCTATTGCCGGACGCGGGCCCACGAGTTGCGCGTGCGGTTGAAACTGGTGGAGGTCTACGGGGCGCTCCAGCGCCGGCAGCTGACAGTGGTGTATACGTCGGATCAGCGGATCGATTTTCGCGAGCTGGTCCGCGATCTGGCCCGGCGGTTCGGGGGCCGGATCGAAATGCGGCAGGTCGGCGTGCGCGAAGAAGCGCGCCGGCTGGGCGGCATCGACACCTGCGGCCTCGTACTGTGCTGCGCCAGTTTTCTCACCGAGGTCAAGCCGGTCACCGTCAAGCAGGCCCGCGGCCTCGGGCTCCAGGTCGACGATCCCGGCTTGCTCGGTGTCTGCGGCCGGTTGAAGTGCTGTCTGATGTTCGAAATGATGGAAGCCCAGGGAACCGTCTCGTCTCCCGCTCAGGGCCTCATCAATCCCACGCGTTCCGCACCCGACCGATCTTCCTGACACGCAGTCGAAAGGTGTCTTCGGCCACAGGTTCCCGCTGTTGGCGGAACACGTCCATCCCCGTTCCGCATCGCACATCACGCATCACGCCGGGTTCGCAACTGCGCGAAGACTGGCCATCCCGACATCCAGGAGTATAATGAAGGCAAACGAGGCCTTCGATGCGTCGTGTACTCGTCCTGGGCGCCGGGAAAATCGGATCGCTGATCGCCTGCCTGCTCGATGAACGCGGGACGTACGAGGTGCATCTCGGCGACATGCGCCTGGATGCGCCGAAACAGCTCGTCGACGAACTGAATCTTGAACGGGTCACGCCCTGCCTGCTCGACGTCCGGCATCCGGACACTGTCAGCGCCTATCTGGCGGCGCATCCCGTCGACGCCGTCGTGTCGAGCCTGCCCTTCTTTTGCAATCCCACCGTCGCCGGACTGGCCCTGAAGCACGGCATCCACTACTTCGACCTGACGGAAGACGTCGAGGTGACCAATCAGGTCCGGGCGCTGAGCGCGGGCGCGTCGCGGGCCTTCGTGCCGCAGTGCGGCCTGGCGCCGGGCTTCATCAGCATCGCGGCGCACGATGTGATGACGCACTTCGACCGGATCGACACGGTGAAAATGCGGGTCGGCGCATTGCCGGTTCATCCCAGCAACGCGCTCAAGTATTCGCTCACCTGGTCGACCGACGGCTTGATTAACGAGTACGGCAACATCTGTTACGGCGTGGAGGGAGGCGAAAAAGTTGCGCTGCAACCGCTCGAAGGCTACGAGACGGTCGAGCTGGACGGATTATTGTACGAGGCCTTCAATACGTCCGGCGGGCTGGGCACCTTGGCCGACACCTACGAAGGCAAGGTGCGGACGATGAACTACAAGACGCTCCGCTATCCCGGCCACTGCGA
>OMJK01000052.1 GCA_900299325.1 Nitrospiraceae bacterium
ATATATACAGGGGCGGTTTATCCACCGGCGCTCCCTACCGGACCACCCGGCTCGGTCATGCGCCAGGGGTCAAGGAGTTCGTTCAGCCGTTTTTCAGGCAACACGTTCTGTTCCTTCGCCACAGCCCGTACCGTCTTGCCCGACTTGTATGCGTCTTTGGCCAGCTTGGCGGCGGCTTCGTAGCCGATTTCAGGCGCCAGCGCCGTACACATGGCGAGACTTTCTTCGATCAGGCTTTTGCAGCGCTCCTCGTTGGCCTTGATGCCTTCGATGCACTTGGCCGCGAAGTTATTGGAGGCCGTCGCCAGCAATTCAATGGATTGCAACAGGTTATAGGCCATGACCGGCAGCATGACGATCAACTCGAAATTCGCCGCCTGCCCGCCGACCGTGACCGTCACATCGTTGCCGATGACTTGTGCGCACACCATGGTGACCGATTCCGCAATCACCGGGTTCACCTTACCCGGCATGATCGACGAGCCCGGCTGCGTTTCCGGCAGATTGATCTCGCCGAGCCCGCATCGGGGGCCCGAGCCGAGCCACCGGATGTCGTTGGCGATTTTCATGAGGCTGACGGCGAGGGTTCGCAACTCCCCGCTCGCTTCCACCAGCGAATCCTGCGCCGCTTGGGCTTCGAAATGGTTGACGGCTTCTTTGAACGGACAGCCGGTTTCTTTCGAGATGACGGCCATCACCTTGGCCGAAAACTCCGGGTGGCAGTTCAAGCCGGTGCCGACTGCCGTCCCGCCGAGCGCCACTTCGCTGAGCGCCTCTTGCGCGCGCTTCATGCGTGCGATGCCGAGTTCGATCTGCCGCGCATAGCCGCCGAATTCCTGGCCGAGCCGGACAGGCGTCGCGTCCTGCAGGTGGGTGCGGCCGATCTTGACGACCGCGTCGAACTCGTTGGCCTTCCGGTCGAGGGCCTTGTGCAGTCTGGCGAGCGCGGGCAGCAACTGGCGCTGAATCGTTTCGGATGCGGCGATGTGGATGGCGGTCGGGATTACGTCGTTGCTGGATTGCCCAAGATTCACATGGTCGTTCGGATGGACCAGCTTGCTGCCGCGCGCGCCGCCGAGCAGTTCCGTCGCGCGGTTGGAAATCACTTCGTTCGTGTTCATGTTCGTCGATGTGCCGGAGCCGGTTTGGAAAATATCGACGGGAAATTCAGCATCCAGTGCGCCCTCGATGACTTCGGTGGCGGCCTGCTTGATCGCATCGGCCGGTTTCTTGTCGAGCAAGCCGAGTGACTGATTGACCGAAGCCGCCGCGCGTTTGATCAAGCCCATGGCCCGGATCACCGATCGCGGCATGCGCAACGGGCTGATCGGAAAATTCTCGATGGCCCGGGCCGTCTGGACTCCATAATAGGCGTCGGACGGAACGGCCAGTTCTCCCATCGTGTCGCGTTCGATGCGCGTGGCGGTCGATGATTTGGCGGCGGTCGCTTTCGGTGCTTTTTTCATGCGCGTGGCTCCATCTTCAATGAACGCATCCGGTGCGGGCGCCATGATAAACTCAGGCTCCCTGATTGCACAAGAGCACGCTGCAATGGAGCCGCCTCAGATCACTGTCGATGCCTATGCGGGCCATAAGGGGGAGGAAACGCCCCGGTCGTTTACGCTCGAGGGCCGGCGGCTGCTGGTGCAGGAAATTCTGGACCGATGGTATAGCGACACCCATTGCTGCTTTCGGGTGCACGCCAGCGATGGTGTCCGGTACGTGCTTCGGTATCATCTGGAGGAAGGTGACTGGGAGTTAGTGATGCAGGAGCGGAGCCGCTAAGGACAGCCCGGCCCGCCGTGCGGCGGGCCGGGCAGAACTGATTCACCGGCCGACCGGTTACGCGACCTTCACGTCGATCGCCTTGGGCTTGACCTTTTCGGTCTTCGGCAGGTGCAGGCTCAGGACGCCGTCCTTGTATTCGGCGTTCACTCCGCTCTCGTCGATCGACTCCGGCAGCGTGAAACTCCGGACGAAACTGCCATAGGACCGTTCGACCCGGTGGTACTTCTTGCCCTTCTCTTCCTTCTCCTGGCGGCGCTCCCCTTGCAGTGTGAGGACGCCGTCTTCGACGGTCACCTTCACATCCTCTTTGCGCACCTCGGGCAGTTCCGCTTTGATCAGGTATTCGCCGTCCGTTTCACTGATGTCGACGGTCGGAATCCAGTCGGCCACGATCAACGTCTCTTTCCCGCTGGGACGGAGCGCAGGACGGGTGAACATCCGGTTCAGGCGTTCGGACATATCTTCCAGTTCACGAAACGGATCCCATCGTACGAGTGTCATGATGCACCCTCCTTTTCAAGTCTGATTTAAACCTGTTGTTAGGCACGGCGCCGCTTCATCTGTCTGGTGAGGAGATAATTCGGCCTGTCGGAGAGTCAAGAGGAAGCAAGTTGTTGAAAAGCCTCCAACGGCGTTTTGTGTGCCCAGAGAGGCACGGTGAGTAGGTATGTTGTGGCAGCACCCTCCTTGCAATGCAAAATGCCGGTTCGGCATACTGAATTCATCAAGCACTCTGTCGGGAGATGTCATGGTGCGAGTCATGATGGTGCTGGGGCTGCTGGTGCTGGTTCCTGCCGCGCTGGTTTTCTGGCGGATGCGCAAACGCGCCGCGATGCCGGCATCGGCGGACAAGCGGATTCAGCGAGGCGACGAAGGCAGGCGATGAACCGGATAGCGATCGGTGTCGCCGGTGTGGTGCTGGCGATGCTGCCCTGGGTCGGCAATCAGGCTGCGGGTGACGAGGATGTGGTGGCATACGCAGTGGTGAGCGAGCCGCCGCGGGACAAGGCGCGCATTGCGGCCAAGGTGGCCATCGATGGCAGCGTTGCGGATATGCGGCTGCTGGCGTCGGAGACGATTCTGAGCAATCCGATCTGGAGAAAGCTGGAAATCTGCCATGCCATGAAGCTGGAGGGGCAAAAGGCATCGGATGGATTTCGCGTGACGTCGGTGCGGGTTATCGACGGCGCCATGCTGCCGATGCTGCTGCAGGGATTTGCCGGCGATTGTTTGCTGAGAAAAGCGCTGGAAGTGGCGCCGCTCGTTGATTGATGGGCCGGTTTAGCGGCGGCAGTCCGGACACTGTGCCGGCTCTTCGTCCGCATCGCATTCGGCCAGCGTGAGCGGGAAGAAGATGTCGCAGGACTGGCAGGGCCGGATTTCGAAGTAGGCGGTGCCGGAGGCATCGATATCGGTGGGTAGCAGCAGTTCGTTTGGATCGAACCCCAGTATCGCGCCGTCGTCAAATTTGACGAGCGCCAGCCGGTCGTTGAACGATTCGAACGTTGCTTCGCGGCCCTTGCGATCAAGGAGATGGCCGAGGACGAAAACCGGCTGCCCCTTCCGTTTTGTACGCAGGTGCTTCAGTGTGTGCTGCGCGTCGGTCGCACAGGCGAACTGGCCGGATGAGCTGGTTCCTACCAAAGGCATAGACAGGACGGTGTGCCGTGTGGCGCACGTCGAGAGAACTAACACAGGCCGAAAATAGCCGTCAAGGCAGCGTTAAGAAGGGAGCATCATGGCGGATATTACGATCTATCAGAAGCCGACGTGCACGACATGCCGTCAGGCGGTGCAACTGCTGAAGGAGAGCGGTAAGCCGTTTGAAGCCGTCAACTATTATGAGCAGGCGTTTACGGCGTCCACGCTGAAGGCTGTGCTGAAGAAAGCCGGCCTTTCGCCGAAGGACGTGCTGCGGACGAAAGAGGATATCTATAAGGAATTGGGGTTAACCAAGAAGACGATGTCTGACGATGAGCTGATTGCGCTGATGGTCAAGCATCCGGATTTGATTCAACGGCCGCTGGTGGTGAAGGGAGACCGGGCGATGCTGGCGCGACCGGCCGAGGACGTGAAGAAGCTGCTGTAAGCGGATTATACCCCGAGTTCGTTGTAGGCCATCATGCGCCCGCTGGTGTGGGCGACTTTTTTGACACCTGCCGTCGTTGCTTCCCGCTTCACTTGATTGCCACCCTCCCCTTTCGCCTCGTAGAGCGTGCGATACGCGGTTTTGGTGACCAGCGGCGGCGTGTCTTGGGCGCCGGCACTTTCACCGACGCCGATGCTCAACGTCACGGTCAGCGCTTGATCGCGTGACGTCGGGGTAGCGGTCGTGTCACCTGCCCAGACCCGGTCTCGTCCTCGCAGGAAAAACGCCGTCCGTTCGATCGCTTTACGGACTTCCTCGAGCGGGGCCAGCACATCACGTGTCCGCTTGTTCGGGAAGAGGATCGTAAATTCTTCGCCGACGATGCGATAGGCAGTGCCCGATCCGGCGGCGGCGAGTTTCGGCGCTACCAGGCGCAGGAGTTGTTCGCCGACCGATTTTCCGTACTGGTTGCTGTACAGCTTCAATTGGTCGATGCCGGCGATGGCGATGACATAACGCTCTCCCAGCGCGGCCACCGCTTCATCGTAAGCCGGTTTGCCGGGGAGTCCGGTGAGCATGTCCCGGTAGGTGTGGCGATACGACGATTGCACGTGTGTCAGAAACAGGGTGAGTCCTGCCGCGGAGAGAAAATTAATCGGCGCCCAGCCGTACTGCAGGCCATGAAAGCCGACGAACACGGCCAGCACCGCCCAAACGGCTCCGGCATCTAACGGATCCCGGTTGACGGCGAAGCGGCCTAGCAGCAAGGCAATTGTCCCGGCAAAGGCAATCACCGCCTGTTGCGAGAGCCGCGTCCAGGAAAAGAACGTTGCGGAGAGGAAGGGTTGTTGAAGCGCCAGGGCGAGTTCGGCCTGGTGCGGCCGGCTGAGCCACAGTACCAGCAGTGGTTGCAGAAGGATCAGCGTGAGGCGCATGAGGCTGCGTCCGGCGGACAGCGTATCTTCCTTGATCAGCGACAGTGCTAGCAAATTCAGCGGTAGCAGCAGCGTGGTGAACGCGAAGACGATGTCGAGCGGGCGCGATTGATCCTGGCCGGCTGGTGGAAACACGTACAGACTGTATTCAGCCAGCGAGAGGATCAGTAGCGAGAGGATCAGGCGGCTGCTGGCGAAGTACCATCCGAAGACGACACCGAAGGCCAGGACGATGACCGGTAAGGCGGATACCGGGCCCTGGACCCATTCCGGCAAGCCGTGGGGGGGGAGAAATGCGAATGCCGCCAAAAAGACAAGCCCGCCGGGGATGAACGACGCTACGAAGAGTTGTCTAAGGCCGGACCACATGGTGCCCCTGAGGTGATTGTGTGTTGCGTGAGATCGCCGGTGGAAGACTGCGAGAAACGTACCAGTGCGCGCTGCATCGCGAGAAAATTCGCAGGGGAAAAGGTGTGAATTCTCAAGCCGTTATTCTGAAGCTCCCTCGCGAGAGCATGTGCAGGGGGAACTGTAGCCGGTGCCGAAGGTTGGCAGACCGTTCTCTTTTGGACGAGCGGCGTGCCAGGGCATGCGGGATTGTTGCGACCGGTGTCGGGAGCCGTCTATGTGTAGGTCAGCTTGCCGGATTGCGGATGGATGCGCACCGATACGGTGCCATTCAATACCTGTACGAAGAGATCGCCCACCAGCTCCTTGCGCCATCCGCGGAGGAATGGCAGGTCGGGCATCGCGCCGGTGGCTTTGGATTCCACAAACGTTTGCAGATCGCCGGTGGTTGCCAGCAATGTCGGAGCGATGGCTTCTTCCGCCGCGCGCGCTTTCAGCACCGCCTGCAGCAACTCCACCAGTCCGGTGGACTCCGGTTCAACTTTGCGTTCCTTCGGCACCTCGGGCCAGGCTGAAGGCGGAAGAGCCAGGGCGGTTTGAATGGCCGCTGTGATCGCGTCTCCGTTCCGGTCGATCTCGGATCCATGCAGGCCGCGCACGCTGCGCAGTTCGTCGGTGCGGCGCGTCGGATGCCGGGCCAGTTGAAGCAGCACTTCATCCCGCATGACCCGCCCGCGCGGCACGTTGCGGCGTTTGGCTTCCGTTTCCCGCCAGGCGGCCAGCGCGCGCAGTACAGCGGCGGACTTCGGTTTCAGACTGTCCCATCCACGAATGCGTTGGTACCGTTCCTGAGGTTCGCGGCGGTTGTCGCTGACCGCGCCTTCGAGCCGGGCAAACTCCTCCTGGACCCAGGCGCTGCGTCCCAGATTGGCCAGACGGTGTTGCAGATGATCGTGGATGGAGAGCAGATAGTGCACGTCTTCGAGCGCGTAGGCCAGCTGGGCCTGCGACAACGGGCGCGCGCTCCAATTCGTAAAGGTGTGCGCTTTGTCGAGTCGCGTGCCGTGGACGCGCTGAACCAGATGGGCATAGGCCACCTGCGGGCCGTACCCGACCATCGCGGCGGCGATCTGCGTATCGAAAAACGGTTTGGGAAATTGTCCGGCGTGCGTCGCGAACAGGTCCAGGTCCTGCCGGCCGGCGTGCACCACTTTTTCGATGGCGGGATTGCAGACGATCTCCCAAAACTGCGTCAGCGGACCGGCGGCACACACGGCGGGAAAATCGATGACGGCGGACTGGCGTTCGGTTGCGATCTGGATCAATTCCAGCCGGGGAATAAAGCTTTCTTCTCCGACGAATTCCGTATCGATGGCAAGCCGGGGGGTATGGGCGATGTGACGGCAGAGGTGCTCCAGGCCGTCGGCGGTCGTGATGTATTGAGTCGGCTCCACGCAGTGTCGCTTTATTCGGTTGGATTGTATGTGGAGTCGTGAGGGCGCGGGGGCGGCTCCACGTTGCTCAGGCTGAGATACTCTTTGAGAAACTGATAGGCTTCCAGCATGCGGCGCAGTTCCGGTTCGGAACTGCGGTCGCCCTGATTCGCGTCGGGATGCAGCTGTTTGGCTTTCTGTCGAAAGGCGGCGGTGACGTCGGACAGCGAACTGCCAAACTCGACACCCATCACCGCATAGGCATCGACGGCGTTGTTAATGCTGCCCGAACTCTGCGAGAGGTCTCCTCCGCCCCCGCTCGCCGCTTTCAACATGTCGGCGAGGCTGACGCGTCTGCGTCGCCGCCGGGGGCGCTCGCGGATCTCACTGTCGAATTCATCCCACCGGTCTTCGACGAATTCCAGTCGCGATTCCAGCCGCATGGCGCCCGACAAATCGCGGATGACGTCGAGTTCCTCCCCGATCTCGATCAGCGATTTGAGGACTTCCTCCAGGCCTTGTTCGACGTGGAAAAAACTGTCGACCCGTTCCTGCATCATCGTGTCGACCGCTAACTCCAGGCTCTCTTCCGATTTGACGCGCAAGGCCTCGATCCGTTTTTGCATGCCGCTGCGAAACTTGATGAACTTGCTGGCGGAAAACGGCATGAATCGATGCTCCGTGAGGGGGCGATTGTAGCACAAGGGTTGTCCGAATCAGAAGGTGCGCATCGGGGCGGATCGATGTGATCGGGGGGAGCGGGTGAAAACGATCAGGCGGCGGCCGAAGACTGGTCGTGCGATGCGGGCCGGCGGCGCGCCACTCCGGTGGCGCACGCCGCAGCGGCCACTGCACGTGCCACGCGCGGGACGACCTCTTTGTCGAAGAGACTGGGGATGATGTAATCCTCACTCAGTAAATCGACTGGAATGGTTTCGGCGATGGCATGGGCGGTGGCGAGTTTCATGGCTTCGTTGATGTCGCAGGCGCGCACGTCGAGTGCGCCGCGGAAGATGCCGGGGAATGCCAGGGCGTTGTTGATTTGGTTCGGGTAATCGGACCGCCCGGTGGCAAAAATTCGGCAATGCGACGTGGCGAGTTCAGGCGACACTTCCGGATCGGGGTTGGCCATGGCGAAGACGATCCGGTCCGGCGCCATCACGTCGAGATCGTTGGCCGTCAACACATTGCCCACGGAGAGACCGATGAACACGTCGGCGCCGTTCAGCGCATCGCGCAACGTGCCCAGGGGCTGGTGATGGGTATAGCACTCGTCGAGATGGTCTCGCTTGGCCCGCAACCGGTTGGCGTCGCCTGACAGAATGATGCCCTCCCGGTCGCAGCCGATCAGATGCGACACACCGGCGGCCAGCAGCATCCGGCAGCAGGCCGTGCCGGCGGCGCCCAGGCCGTTGACGACGACGCGCACGGCGGGCAATTTCTTTCCGGTGACCTTTAGTGCGTTGGTCAGCGCGGCGAGAATGACGACGGCGGTGCCGTGTTGGTCGTCGTGCATGACGGGAATGTCCATCGAATGTTTGAGGCGCTGCTCGATCTCGAAACAGCGCGGGGCGGCGATGTCTTCCAAATTGATGGCGCCGAATCCCGGCGCGATCCCCTGGACGATGCGCACAATCTCATCCGGATCATTCGTGTTCAGACAGATCGGCCAGGCATCGATCCCGGCCAGTTCTTTGAACAGCATGGCCTTGCCTTCCATGACGGGCAAGGCGGCTTCCGGGCCCAGATTGCCGAGCCCGAGCACCGCCGATCCGTCCGTGACGACCGCGACGCTGTTCGATTTGCTGGTGAAGGCGTACACATTGGATTTGTCCTGTGCGATGGCCTGCGACACGCGGCCGACTCCCGGCGTATAGACCATCGAGAGGACGTTGCGGGTGGTAATGGGAACCGTGCCCTGCACGCGGATTTTTCCGCCGAGATGGAGAAGGAACACCCGATCGGAAACCGACAAGACGACAATGTCCGGCACGGTCTTGAGCCGTGCGAGAACGGCATGGCCATGCGATTCGTTTTTGACGTCGAAGGTGACGTCCCGCACCATACGGGTCTTGGTCGCGGAGACGATGTCGACGGCGCCCAGATTGGCCCCCTCCTCGGCCAAGACGGCTGCGACACGTGCAAACATGCCCGGCTTATTGGCGAGTTCAATCCGTGCGGTGAGGCGATAGTTGGAATAGGGACCGATATCCACCATACGAGGCCCTCGTAACGTTCAGGTATAGCCTATCATAGGCTGAAAACAGCTCCAGCTAGGGCTGGCGGAAGCCCCACCAGGCCAGTGTTCCGAAGGATCTGGCGCCACCGTCCCCGTTGACTTTCGGCGGCAAGTTCGTTACCGTAGCGCGCTAATTTGCCTTGATAAGACAAGGCATTACCTATTGCTGTTTGGAAGGGGGTGACAACTAATGAAGAAGATGTTGATGGCCATTATGGCGGTTGCCGTGGCCGTGGCATTCACTGCTCCGTCTTTCGCGGGCGATAAGAAGGATGAGAAGAAGAAGGACGAGAAGAAGGGCCACGTTGTGGTGTACGGCGACAAGAAGGACGAGAAGAAGAAGGACGAGAAGGGCAAGTAAGCACGACGCAAGTCGTTTGTCTGATCAGACAAGCCCGACTTCAATTCTATGAAGGGGCCTACGGTCTTCGGATCGTAGGCCTTCTTTATTTCTCCGGCATTGACCGTTTTCCGGCGCCGGTGCTACGGTGACGCATGTCGCCGTCATCCGGTCGGACTCCCAACCGCCTGATCCACGAAACCAGCCCCTATCTCCTGCAGCATGCCTACAATCCCGTAGACTGGTATCCATGGGGAGCTGACGCGCTTCAGGCGGCCCGCTCCCAGCATAAGCCGATTTTGTTATCGATCGGTTATTCCGCGTGCCATTGGTGCCATGTCATGGAGCGGGAGTCGTTTGAGAACGAGACGATTGCCGCGGTGATGAACCGGCATTTCATCTGTATCAAGGTCGATCGGGAGGAGCGGCCGGATCTGGACGAAATCTACATGGCGGCCACTGTCGCGATGAATCACGGTCAGGGCGGATGGCCGATGACGGTGTTTTTGACGCCGGATCAACAGCCGTTTTTCGCCGGCACCTATTTTCCGCCGCAGGATCGTTGGGGGCGACCGGGGTTCGGCACGCTGCTCGAAAAAATTGCGGAGTATTGGGCCAAGGATACATCCGGTGTGCACGCCCAGGCGCAGGCAATGACGGAGCGTCTGAAAGGCGATGGCCGGCTCCCCTCCCCGATTTCTATCAGCGAATCTGTGCTGGACGACGCCGTGGCACAATTCACCGCCGAGTTCGATTCCGCACACGGTGGCTTCGGCGGCGCGCCGAAATTTCCGCCTGCCGCCGGATTGTCCCTGCTGCTGCGATGTCATCGCCGGTCGAACGATCCGCACACGCTCACCATGGTGACGACAACGCTCGACCGGATGGCCGCGGGCGGTCTCTATGACCAGATCGGCGGCGGGTTCGCCCGCTATTCCACCGACGAGCGGTGGCTGGTGCCGCATTTCGAGAAGATGCTGTACGACAATGCTTTGCTGGCGCGGGTGTATGTCGAGGCCTATCAGGTAACCAAAAATGCGGATTACCGCCGGGTGGCGACGGATGTGCTGGACTATGTCTTGCGGGAGATGACGGGGGACAGCGGAAGCTTTTACTCCGCAACGGATGCAGATTCGGAAGGCGAGGAAGGCAAGTTTTTTGTGTGGACTCCATCCGAGGTGCGGGCGGCATTGGGCGATCCTGAGTTGGCCCGGCGGGTGTGTGCGGTCTACGACATTACCGAACAAGGCAATTGGGAACACAAGAACATTCCCAACCGGCTGCGTCCGTTGGAGGCCATTGCACAAGAGCTCAACCTGACGGTCGATGCATTGCTGGAATCGGTACGCCTGGCAAAGCCCCTGTTGTATCGCGCACGGGCCCAGCGGGTTCCGCCGGGGCTGGACGATAAGATCATCACGGCCTGGAACGGCATGATGATCTCGGCCATGGCCGAGGCGGCTCGCGTGTTCGGCGAACCGCGATTCCGCGTTGCGGCGCAGCGGGCGGCGGATTTTCTCCTGCGCGTCCACGTCCGGCCGGATGGCCGGCTGCTTCGCACGTCCCGCGCGGGACGCGCCCATCTGGACGCCTATCTGGAAGACTATGCTTACCTGGCGGAAGGTCTCATCGATCTCTATGAGGCCGGCGCTGCGGAGTCCTATCTGCATACTGCCGCGGCGCTGGCCATGCGACTCATCGAGGACTTTCTCGATGCCGAGCATGGCGGATTTTTCACCACCGCAAACAGTCATGAGACGCTGATTCTTCGCGGCCGGGAAGGCAGCGATGGCGTCACTCCGGGCGGCAATGCCGTGGCCGCGTCGGCATTGGCGCGCTTGGCGGCGCACTTCGACCGGGCCGACTGGCGCGACGTAGCCGTGTCCGCGCTGCGGGCGTACGGCCGGCAGATGACGCGATTTCCGCGTGCGTTTGCCAAGAGCCTGGCTGTCGTCGATTTTCTCACGCAAGGACCGGTCGAACTGGCCTTTGTCGGATCGGAAAGCCAGGACACGTTCCGGAATCTCCAGCGCGCCGTGGCTGAACAGTTTATTCCGAATCGGATCATTGCCACGGCCCGCTCCGGCGAGTCGTCAACGCTGCCGCTGCTGCAAGGCAAGTTGGATTCGAGCGGCGTGGCGGCTCTGTACGTCTGCCGCCAGTTCGCGTGTCAGCGGCCTGTGACCGATCCTCGTGATGTGGTCGGAGTGCTTGGAGGCGCGGTGGCATCACACGGAGATCGTCATGACGATCTCCTGTTGAGCGGATCCCGACTCTCCGGTTTTGCGACGACAACAGGTACCGCGGGGTATGCGGCGCACATTCTCGCCCGGTCGCCGGCGCTCGCCTATGGCTACGGTGTGTTGGGTTCGACCGGTCTGACCGCGAGCCGGCTTGGATTTGGAACGTATCGTGTCGCTCCATCCGGGCGGGACCATCGGGAAGCGTTAGAGTACGCGCTGCGGAACGGGTGTAATCTGATCGATACCTCGACCAACTACATGGATGGAGACAGCGAACGGCTGGTCGGATCTGTGTTGGCGGCGATGACGAATGCCGGCGATGTGCAGCGGGAGCAGGTCGTCGTGGTTTCCAAGATCGGGTATGTCCAGGGACAGAACTTGAAAATGGCGGAGTCGCGCGAGAAAAGCGGTCGGCCTTATCCCGACATGGTCAAGTATCGCGACGGGGTATGGCATTGCATACATCCGGAGTTTTTGGCCGATCAACTGGCGCTCTCGCTGGATCGCCTGGGGCTCGACACGCTGGATGTCTGTCTCCTGCACAATCCGGAATATTTTTTCTCCGATGCCGTGCAGCGCGGAGCGCCCGATCTCTCCGGGCTTCGGACGGCCTTCTATGATCGTGTGATGCGCGCCTTCGTGTATTTCGAGTCGCAGGTTGCCGCTGGACGGCTGCGGTACTACGGGGTTTCGTCCAATACGCTGGCGGGGGCTGCTGATGCGCCGGATTCTGTCTCGGTGACTCGTATCCTGGCCGCGGCGGACGCTGCCGCTTACTCAATCGGACAGCGCGGACACCACCTCGCGTTCCTACAGTGCCCGATGAACCTGTTCGAATCCGGTGCGTTCTCGACGGCGAACACCGGGAAGGATGGACATCGAACCGTGCTGGAGTGCGCTCGCGAGGCCGGTCTTGCCGTATTGGTCAACCGTCCCCTGAATGCCATGCCGCCGGGTTGTCAGGGCATGGTGAGACTGGCCGACGTTCCGCTCGAAAACGGGCCCGTCGATTTCGCGACGCAATGTGCCAAGGTCGACGGGTTGGAGCGGGAGTACCGGCAATCTATTGCGCCGGCGATTCAGCATGGGGGTCAAGGCATGGCACCGGCGGAGTTCTTCAACTGGGCCGAGGAACTGCGGCGGATTCGTCCTCAAATCCAAGGCGTGGAGCATTGGGAGCAAATTGAGCAACACATGATCGCGCCGCATGTGAACCAGGTGTTACAGGCTGTGTCCCGGCATCTTTCCGGTTCCATGGCCGAACAATGGGAAACCTGGCGTGACCGGTATGTGCCGGAACTCCTGCTGCTGTTGCGAGGCTTGCAGCGGGAGGCGGCGGAACGGAGCCGGCATCGTGCGGCGGCTATTAGCGAGCGGGTCAATCCCCTGCTTCCGGTGCCGCGACGTTCTGAGTCTCTTTCGCGGAGAGCGCTGTGGGTGTTAGCCAGTACGCCCGGGATCAGTTGTGTGCTGAACGGAATGCGGACGGTGTCGTATGCGCAGGATTCCCTGGCCGTGCTGAGTTGGGAGCCGGCGAAGGAGGTATCCGCCGTGTATGGACAGATGGCAAGTGGTGCTTTTGATTGATGTACCCGGTCGGTGTTGATTCGGCAGTGGAGACGCGGGCTAGATCTTGGATGTCTGGTCGGTTACGGATTCAGAAGTGTGCGCGGGTTTCTTTGCGGCCGGTGATGCAAGATGCGCGCTCAAATGTTCGATGCGATCGGCCACGTCGCGATAGCCGGCATCTTCCCGTCTGAGCCAGCGGTAGGCTTCTAGACTCTCCGCAATCCGGCCCAGGGCTTCAAGCGTACGGCCCAGCACATAGAGCAGTTGAACGGTGTCCTTCGTTGAGGTGCCCGTCAGTGCGAGCGCTTTCTTGAATGCTGTCACGGCATCGTCCAGCCGTCCGATTGCCCGGAGGCACAGCCCGCTCTGGGCATGGGCCCGCAAGGCAAAAGCCGGATCAGCCGCCACCGATTCGAATTGCGCCAGCGCCGATTTATAGTGGCCGGCTTTCTTGAGCGTAAGTCCCCGCTCATATTGGTCTGCGGG